>JAITUR010000050.1 GCA_031286205.1 Treponema sp. | reverse complement strand
AATAGCAGAAAATATCGAAAACATCCGTTTATAAATCGTTTCCATAAATAAAGGTCTCCTGTACGACTTTTTCGGGACTTATATATTAAATTATAGCATTTTTTTATTAAATATGCTATTATGGTAGTATGGCAAATTTAAAAGAGCAAAAAAGCTGTATTTTTTTAGTTGATGACAATCCCGTTAATCTAAATACAGGAAAAGCTGCTTTACAAGAGAAATACACTGTGGTTACTATACCATCAGGCGAAAAACTCCTGATAATGCTGGAAAAAAGCAAGCCGGATCTTATACTATTGGATGTAGAAATGCCGGTTATGAGCGGATATGACACTATCAAAGCCATAAAAGATAATCCTAGAACAGCAGATATTCCCGTAATATTCCTAACAGGGAAAAGCGAGTCCGAAAGCGAATTTTTGGGGCTTTCCCTTGGCGCTATAGATTATATAATTAAGCCCTTTTCGCCGCCGCTTTTGCTAAAAAGAATAGAATTACACTTGCTTATACAATCGCAAAACCATGAACTGCGTGAATTTAACGAAAATCTTACTAAAATGGTTGATGAACGGACAGATGATTTAACTCAGCTAAAAAACGCAATTATTCTGTGGACTGCAGAAATGGTAGAATTCCGGGACGAAGATACAGGGCAGCATGTAGAGCGAGTTCAACAGTATCTAAAACTGCTTTTGGATGAAATGGGAAATAACGAAATGTACAAGAGCGAGTTAAAAGATTGGGATGTAGAAGCATTCTTAAAGTCCGCCCTTCTCCATGATATTGGAAAAATTAAAACAAGCGATAATATTCTTCTAAAAAAAGCAAGGCTTACAGACGAAGAATTCGACATAATGAAAATGCACACCATATACGGAAAAATACTTCTGGAAAGTCTGCAAGGTATGGTTCCGAATCAAACTTTCCTGGATTATGCCAAAACACTTGCATATGGGCATCATGAAAGATGGGACGGAAAAGGGTATCCCGAAGGTTTAAAAGGCAATGAAATTCCTCTGCAAGCAAGAATGATGTCTCTTGCCGATGTTTACGATGCCTTAATTTCCAAGCGCCCGTATAAAAAGCCTTTTACCCACGAAGAAGCAGTACGGATAATAAGCGAAGGCCGCGGAACCCAGTTTGATCCCGATTTAGTGGATCTTTTTGTCAGCCTGTCCGACGAATTTAAAAAAATTAATTTTTAATAAGGATTAATATGAGTGATACAGATAATACCATTTTTTGGGAAAAAGTTGAACAAATCGAGGGGCTTTCGCTAAAGATAGGGCTGAATCATGTTTCCGGTCAGAAGGAAAATTACGAAAAATCCCTAAAACTTATAATGAAGGAAATAGAAAAGAACGATAAAACCCTGATAGATCTTCTGGAATCTGGAGATCTGCAAAATTTATCGATTATAGTTCATGGCATGAAAGGAACCCTGGCTTTTATAGGCGCAACGGATATTTCTGCTATGGCAGGCGGTCTGGAAAAAGCAGCCAATCTTAAAAATAAAGACTATTGTACAATTAACCTTCCCCTGTTTGTAGAAGAAATAAAAAAACTTAAAAGCAATCTTGACGCGGCTTTTGAGTTAAAACCGGTAATTCAGGATTCTGGCGAAAGACCGCCGGAGCTGTCTTTAATTTTACAAAACCTTGCAGCCGCCATTGACGAAACAGACTTTATGGCTATAAACGAAGGGGTAGAAAAGCTGGATACGCTTAAAGTGGGCGGCGTTTTGTATGAAGAAATAGAAAAAATAAAAGACGCGGTACTTGTAATGGAATATGAAACCGCCCTGGAAGTAATAAAAAACATAAGTTAATGTTATGCCTATTGCTTATTTTGATTCTATAGTGTAATATTTAATTGTTGGAAAATAACAGTAAAGAGATAAAAGAGATTATAAATGGCTATTAAAATACCTGGTATAGATACAGTTACAGGACTTAATCTGTTTGACGGCGATGAAAACAACTATTTAACTGTTTTGCGAGCGTGGCTGGCAAATGTACCGGCGGTACTGGACAAGCTTCGCAATGTATCTTCGGAAACATTGGCAAACTATGCCGCCGCCATGCACAACTTAAAAGGAACCTGCGCAAGTATTGGAGCGGAAGAACTAAGAGCAAAAGCCCGCAAATTGGAAGAAATGGCAAAAGCCGGCGATATATCCGGTTTGCAATCCGAAAACGAAGCTTTCTTAAAACAAGCGGAAGGTGCTTTAGCCGAAGTTAAAAAATGGCTGGATAAAAATTAATTTTTATTAGACACTTGTTTTGTCCATCTTATACCGGTAGATAATCGGACAGCCGCAGAAAAATCCGCATTTAAACTATAAGAATTATTGTCGCTAAAATATGACTGCCAGGCAGCTTCGGCATAAATGCAAAAATCCCCAACTACTGTTTTTATAATAAAAGGAGCGGCTGTTATGCCTGCTGTTCCAAACCAGCTTGTCCCGCCGGAATAATTTCTTGCACCGTCTTCTGTGGTAATAACTGCATTGCCAAAACTAATTACAGGACCTGCAAAGATTCTAAACTTATCGCTTAACCCCCAAGACAATGTAAAAGGCAGGCGAAAAACCCCAAGCGCTCCGTCATATTCCGGTCTTGCTTCCAAACCAAGAATCATCTTTTTGTAAAAAATCGAAGTATCCAAAGCAATGCGTAACTGCGAAGTAAACCCCCGCAAGGGGTCTCCGTCTTTTAAAAACCCATTCCATGTCGGCGCAAGCGCTACTCCCGCTAAAAAACGGTTTCCCTCGCTTGAGCTTCCGCTGTTTGAGTTATTTGTACTTGTCCTTGTATTTGTTCTTGTTTTTGTTTCTGCGGTATTGGAGCGGTTTCTGCCTGATGCGGAAACTTCCGCGGGAAAAAATCCGGGTGCGGCTTCCGGAAAAGCTCGTCCTGCGCCGGCATAATTGCGTGTCCAATTCCCTTCATCCAGTGTATTAATAATTACCCCTGTTCTTGGTCCTACAGAAGCTGCATGAATAAAACGGCGATTTCCCAAATAAAGTCCTACATGGGTAATATTACCGGTGCTGTCTGTTTTAAAAAAAATAAGATCGCCGGGTTGTAGTTTTTCCAAAGGTATTTTTTCTACCCATGCATAAAGTCCGGATGTTGAACGGGGCACAGAAGCCCCTATTCCATCCTTAAAGCTAAGATAAATAAACCCCGAGCAATCCAGTCCCGCGGCGGTTAACCCTCCGTATCTGTAGGGGGTATTCTCGTAAGATAAAGCCGCGGCTATTACTCTGTTTCGCGCTTCCAGATATGCCCTTTGCTTTTCTTCCGGCGAAGCTGATGCTCTTGGGGCAAGGGGGTATCCGCTTTCCAGGGGCGCGGCAACTATAAGACCGGCGACGAGGAAAAATAGGCTGATGGAAAGAAAAAACTTCATATTATATTATATCGGCAGTTTAGAGGTTAGAAGTTGGAATTTAGGCAGTGGATTCTAAAACCTCTGACCTATAGAAAACGCTCGTTTTACCCCCGCAAGTAAGATCACACCTTAACAAATCTACTTTGCCGCCGCCCTGTCCGCTTCTTTGGCAGCAAGCCGAATCCCGCCCGCTTTTAGCCCGCGAACATTGTAATCCTGCGCCTTAAAACCTTCTTCCAATACTTTAAGCCGTGGTTTTGGTTTGTATTTTACGGTAAAGGTAAACTTTGATCTTGTATCTACATGAAGAATCTGCGCTCCATCCGGGACAAGGAAATAGTCCTTGTTTATAATCCAGCCTTCGATAATAAATCGTTTAATGCAGGGGAAGCCGTTTTCTTTATCTTTGTAAATAATTGTAAATATTGTTTTTGCAAGAATATCCTTGTCCGCTACCCCTATCCACCAGGCATCCGCGCCCGCAAATGTTTTTTCCGGTAAATCCATTACTGTAAACATTCCGTTTTTTCGGACTACCAATATGCGGTCGAATGGGGATACTTCGCAAACTTTAGAACCGCTTACATTAGTGCCAAGATAGCCGGATTTTGCATCGTATTTTAATTCCACATCGCGGCGGACAACTTCTTTTGCAACAACTTTGTCAAAAGAGCCGACAACAGATTTGCGCGCTCCCCCTCCAATTTCCGGGTTAGCTTTTATTTTTGCAATAATACTTTTTAAGAACGATACAGAATACGCCGTAATATTTTTAAGATGAGCGTTTATTTCCTTTATTCTTGCCTTTATCTGCTCCATCTCGTCTTTTGCCTTGTTTATGTCGTATAACGAAATTCTGCGGATTGGAATTCGCAAGAGGTGGTCTACATCGTCTTCCGTAATTTTTCTTGCGCCAACTTCTTTTAAGAAAGGCTTAAACCCGCCAATTACCGCATCCTGAACACCCTTGGCGGTTTTCATTTTTTCTATACCTTTGTAAATTCGTTCTTCTATAAAAATACGCTCCAAAGTACGAAGGTGCAGTTTGTCTAAAAGTTCTTTCTTTTCCAGCTCCAATTCTTTTGTAAGAATTTTTACAATTTGTTTTGCGTGGTAACGGATAATTTCGTTTACTGTCATTATTGTAGGATAACCGTTTTTAATTACCAAAAGATTTACAGAGATTGACTGTTCACATTCGGTAAACGCAAAAAGAGCATCGATTGTTTCCTGCGCATATACACCGCGGGCAAGTTTAATTTCTATTTCTACCTTGTCGGTTGTAAAATCATTTATGCCCTGTATTTTAAGCCTGCCGGCTTTTGCCGCGTTATCTATACTGTTAATTATACTTTCTGTAGTGGAACCAAAAGGAAGCTCGGTTATAAGGATTCGTTTTGGGTCTGTCGTATCCAATTTTGCGCGCACCAATACCTTGCCGTTTCCGCCGCGATACTCGGAGACATCGACAAAGCCGCCGGTGGGAAAATCGGGATACAGCTCGAACTTTTGCCCTTTAAGACAGGCAATTTCCGCTTCTATAACTTCTATAACATTATGCGGTAAAATTTTTGTGGACATTCCTACCGCGATTCCTTCTACACCCAAAACAATTACCACAGGAATTTTTGCGGGAAAAAGAACCGGCTCTTTATTACGGCCGTCGTAAGAACCCGCCCATTCGGTTAACTTGGGATTATAAAAAATATCCTTGGCAAGCTGTGTTATGCGGCATTCGATATAACGGGGAGCGGCAGCATCGTCCCCTGTATAAAGGTTTCCAAAGTTTCCCTGCCTGTCAATAAACAATTCTTTGTTTGCAAGCACAACAAGAGCGGGGTTTATGGACTGCTCGCCATGAGGATGATACTTTGCGCAGTGCCCGGTAACATTTGCTACCTTGTGGAACTTTCCGTCGTCCATTTCAAAAAGCGAATGAAGAATTCTTCTTTGAACAGGTTTAAGTCCGTCTTCCAGATCGGGAATGGCGCGGTCTTTTATTACATAAGACGCATATTCAAGAAAATTACGATCAAAAATATTTTTTATGTATGCCATTACTTTATTTTACAATTAATCTTGTTTTCTTACAAGCTTGGTAAAAAGACCTGTTTTATAGCCTATGCCAACCTGCACCATCTTGCGTTTATGCTCCAAACCAGATCCCAGATTGGAATTATTTATATCCATAGCATAACGGGGTTCTATAACAAATATACCGGAATTGGTTTTTAAGCAAATTTCCAATCCGCCAAAAACTGAATAACGGGAAGGTGTAACCACATTCATAAATGAAATAAAATTAAAAGATACTCCTCCGTAAATCTCGAACATAAAAGCTTTTCCGGGTTTTAACACAATTTTTAATGCCGCAGGAAATTCCAGTAAAAGGTCGCGGTTTTTGTTCCCTCCCGATGTTTCCTGGATAAACTGCGCGCCTACTTCTATGGCTAAAAAATTTAAAAATTGCATTTCCAGGGCAAAATTCAACCCCAGATTTATATAATTTATAGAATCATTTTCTACATATTCCCTGGGAGCCCATATTAGACTGTACTCAAAGAAAAACAGTTTATCGCGCCAATCGTCGGAAAAAGCCAGTCTTTCGTTGGATCGATCCACAAAAGTCGACTCCTGTTCCGGTCTTTCCGCCCTTTGCCGCCTGTTTGGTACAGCGGGTTCCGGTTCCTGGGATGGCGGTCTTTGAGCTACACGAGACGGAGGTCTTTCTGCCTCTGTTTCATCCGGTACCTGCAAAAAGAAATCCGTCATTAGCCGGGTTATCCCCTGACTAATATCGTCACTGTCGTTTATATCATAAAAAATCAGTTGTTTTTCTGAAAGTACCTTATTTGTACGGCTGCTCATCAACCTTATATTAAGAATATATTCCGGATATTCGCCGGATACAAATTGAATTGTTCCCCTAAAGATATAATCGCTTTCTCTTCTTGCCCAAACCAGCAAATAATTCTGAAAAGCAACCTCATAGTTAATTCTGTCATATAAAAAGGCCTTATCCTGTTTAGTGCCGGAGCCTGTTATTGGCAGGACATAAAACCGGGATTCGCTGGGTATTTGGGCGTATAAATTGTGGGCAGCGAGGAAAAACATCGATATTAGCATCAAATTTACAAGTTTTTTCACTAATTTAACTATAATGCAGTCAACTGATTTTTTCAAGTTTAGCCTAATTGACTTTTTCGCCTATTTTAGTATATTATATATTATGGTAAGAAAAACTCTTCTTTATTTACTATTTAGTGCTTTTTTAACATTAATTGCACTTACATTTACCTCTTGTCCAAGTCCAACTGATATCCAAGGATTTTTATCGGACGAAAAAGTCCAAAAAGTCAACGAAAACAACAATAATGACTCCGATACCGATAATGGGCTAGGGGTACCGGAACTTGAATTGGACGATGGAAGCCCGTTAAAAAAAGGAGAAATTGTTACAATCCCGCTTGGCAGCTCAAATTCCATAAAAGTTACAAATAGCGACATTTTCTCTTCAATAACATGGTTATGGAATTCAATTCTACTGGACTCGGGCGATACCCTTGATACATCTTTACACAATATGTTCGAGATAAAAGGGGCTTATTTAATCAATTTAGAGACAATTCTGGAAATAGACGGGCTTCTTCATAGCACCTTCTTTACGATAGAGGTAACTGATTAATAAACCGTATTATGTTAAAATAATACAAAGAAAAGGGAGTACATTAATGAAGATTTATAAAAAACTGGTCTTTGCGCTGTTAGCTTCTTTAACAGTTATGTTTATTCTTACAAGCTGTCCCCCCGAATCAAAACCAGCAAATACGGGTTATGGATATGCCGTTGTAAGCGTAGGAAGGGTAAATTTAAGAACTATCCTTCCTCCTGACGGAACTGATTTGCTTGATATTTTTAATTCATACAGGTTTACATTTACTGCAACAGGCGGATATGCACAGCAAGTCGGTTATAACGAAACAATAAATATCAATAAAGATAATCTGGGCAGCCCCATTCCTCTGGTTCCGGGAACCTACAATCTGCAAGTAATTGCTTTTATGGATTCTGTTTCAGACGGGCAGAATCAATCTGTAGCAGAAACACCGGATCCGGTATCAATAACCATTAACGAAGGCGGCACTACAACTACAACAATCAGATTAGAAGTATACAGCCCCGGCAGCACAACAAATGGCGGAACATTTTCATGGAAAATCGATTTCTCCGGTATTACCGCATCTGATTATACAGTAAAAATGGAAATAGCCCTGGATGATGCCATGTCTACTCTGCTGCAAGATATAGATCTTCTGGAAACCGACAGCGATACCGATTGGGATAATACTTTTGATAATACAGACGAAGTATCAACCGGTACTTCAAATCTTGCCGCCGGATATTACAATGTAACATTTACATTGGAAGTTGACGATCTTTCCTGGATATCCAAAAATAGCGGCGCTTGGGTTAATGCAAATATGGAGGACCCTTTTGACAACGGCAAATTTATTTTCTCTCAGGCACTTTGGATTTATCAATACTTAGACAGCGAATTTGAATTTGATTTTACCGACGAATCTTTTGGTCCGCAGACAGTAACATTTAAATATCTGGAAGATCCTACACCCGATACTCAAGCCCACGCCGTTCTTGGCGGTTCTGTAAGTTTACCAAGCGGTTATACCAAAGATGTTACTAACGATACATTTGGCACTCCTCCTGCAAGATATTATTTTGCCGGCTGGTGGACAAAGGACGGAAGGCCTTATGGAGGCGGTCTTCCCGGCAACCCAATAGACGATCCTTATAATCCTGATTTAGAGGATCATCCGGAGTGGGGCAACTTGTTTACAAATACCACCGGTGTTTTAGGAAACATAACAGTTTACGCAAGATGGGTAAAAGACGGGGAATCCGCACATAATTTTGAAGTTGCACCTCTTGGCGGCAATTTAATTAAATTAGCTTTATCAATTGACGGTGTTTCCACTGCAATATATAACGGCGACACAATTACAATTGATAGTACAGACGAAGCAGAGTTAACCATTACCAATATCGATAAATTGGAAAATGTTGAATGGATATACAATAACGAGCTTATAACCGGACAATACATTACAGGTTCGGATAACGAAACACTTGTTATTATAAACTCCGGCGGAGTTCAACCCGACAACAAGCCATTTATTAAAGGATTTGAACACATAGTAGTTATAAAGGCAACAGATCCTGATTATGACGATGCGTTGCAGAGTTTCTGGTTTATATTAGATCTTAAAGATTTACCGTAATTATATTTTAAGGAGAAGGATTATGATGATGAAGAAAAAGAATTTTAAGGTATTTACCGTATTGGCAGTTTTACTGGCAATTTCGCTGGGCATAACAGCTTGTCCTGAAACACCCGTGCCGGAATCAGGTTATGGATATGCCAAAATAAGCATAGGCGGCACAAATTTAGCAAGAACCATACTGCCGGATGCAAACGAAGTAGACGGCAATATTTTATCATACAAGCTGACATTTACCGCAACCGATGGTTATGCAGTATATGCAGGTTACGATACTAATCTGGTAGTGGTTAAAGTCGATAGAGCCGATGTAGGCGATCCTATTCCTTTAGTACCGGGTACTTATGATTTAGAAGTAATTGCATATCTGGATGAAGTTGCTGATGGTCAACTTTTACCTGTAGCTATGGGAGAAGAAGAGATTGTTATAGATGAAGGCGCATCTACAAATACCCAGATTACATTAAGCGCATACAGCCCCGGCTCCGAAGCGGGCGAAGGATCTTATTCCTGGATTTTAGACTTCTCCGGCATTACAGCCGATGATTTTGAAGCTGAAATGGTTATAACAGGCGGTGCTGGTCCAATAACTGTAGATCTCCACGATGATAATGATCCTCTAAACTCCTTTGCTGCCGGTATAGCAACCGGTGCTACTGACCTAGATGCAGATTACTATAATGTAGAATTTACAATAACAATTACCGATTCTAATTGGGTAGCTAATAAAGACGAAGTCAGCTCGGCAAGCATTACATTTTCTCAGGCTCTTTGGGTTTATTTAAGCCTGGAAAGTAAGTTTGCATTTACCTTTACAGATGCTTCCTTTGGTCCCCAGAAAGTAACATTTAAATATCTGGATGGTACTCCTAGCACGGCAGATCTTGTAACTTATACTTCTCTTGGCGGTACTGTAGCTTCAGGAAATATGCCGAGTGAGTATGTAAAATATCAAACCTATAATTTACGCACCCCTCCCGAAGGTTTTACTTTTGACGGCTGGTGGACTATTGACGACTCGGTTAACGGCGGAATTCCTGCAGCCGGTTATGATCCTGCCAATCCGGTTGATTGGGGTACTGAATTTACAGGCGGCGCTGCCGGCACTCAAGTTTGGGGAAACATAACGGTTTATGCAAGATGGATAAAAGACGGAGAATATGAATCACCCGGATTCTTGTTCGACGAAGGTTCGCTTGGCGGAAAAGCAATAAAAGTAGAATCAACCCTTGATGCAACAACAGCCAATGTTGCAAAAAACAGCAGAATTACAATTGCAAACACAGTTGACACAGCAGTATTATCCATTATTAATGACACAGATTATTCTTCTATTGAGTGGTCTTATACTGTCGCCGGGACTCTTGTAACAGTATCTGGAGATACCCTTAATGTATTAACAACAGGCGGGGTTGCGGCAAATAGTTTTATTAAAGGATTTGAATATATAATTTCTGTAAACGCAACAGAAGATGTCAGCGGAGAAGATCAAAGCTTCCTGTTTACATTGAATCTTGAATAATAGAGTTGTTCGGAAACTTCAGTTTCAGAACAACTTCCATAGAAAAATAGCAGTTTTATGAGCTTTAGCTTGTAAAACTGCAGGACTTGTGAGACAACTAACCAAGTTGTCTCACAAGTCCAATCTTACCCAGCATCTAAATTCTTAGGTGCTGGGTTAATTTCTAAAACTATGTATGGGTGCGGGTATTCTGCCGCCGCGGTTAATAAATACATCGCTTGCGGCTTTGTTTACCGCCAAAATTGGAGAGCCGCCAAGGAGTCCGCCAAATTCTGCCCATTCGCCCGCTTTTTTGCCGGGAACAGGAATTAATCTTGCCGCTGTAGTTTTATTATTTACCATGCCAATTGCCATTTCATCGGCGATAATCGCGGCAATGGTAGCGGCGCTTGTATCGCCGGGCAGCGGTATCATATCTAATCCTACAGAACAAACGCAAGTAAGAGCTTCCAGTTTATCTAAAGTAATACTGCCATTTTTAACCGCTGCCACCATACCCTCGTCTTCGGAGACGGGAATAAAAGCCCCGGAAAAGCCGCCAACATGGGTAGATGCCATAACCCCGCCTTTTTTTACCATGTCGGTTAACATTGCAAGCGCAGCCGTTGTTCCGTGGGTTCCGGCAGCTTCCAGCCCCATTTCTTCCAGAATACGCGCGACAGAATCTCCTACTTCGGGGGTTGGCGCCAATGATAAATCTAAAATACCAAAAGGTACATTTAATTTTTTTGCAGCTTCCATTCCTACAAGCTGCCCCATGCGGGTAATCTTAAAAGCAGTTTTTTTGATCGCGTCCGCAAGTTCATCCATAGAGGCATCCCTGCAATTTTCCAAAGCCGCTTTAACAACACCAGGACCGGAAACGCCCACATTAAGCACGCTTTCCGCCTCTCCCGCTCCATGAAAAGCTCCAGCCATAAAAGGATTATCTTCCGGCGCGTTGCAAAAAACCACAAGTTTTGCGCATCCAATACCGTCGCGATCCGCCGTTTTTTCCGCTATTTGTTTTATTATTTGCCCCATCAATTTAACTGCATCCATATTAATACCGCTCTTTGTAGCCGCGACATTTACGCTTGCGCATACTTTTTCTGTAACAGAAAGCGCGGAAGGCAAAGATTTTATTAACTTTTCGTCGCCTGCGGTAAAACCTTTATGAACAAGAGCAGAAAACCCTCCGACAAAATCAATTCCAAGTTCATTTGCGGCATCATCCAGTGTAACAGCAAAGGGGGTGTAGTCGTCTTCGTCGCAGCTTCCGGCAATAATGGAAATTGGCGTTACGGATATTCGTTTATTTATAATTGGAATACCATACTCTGTTTCTATATCGCAGCCGGTTTTTACAAGAGAACCTGCTGTTCGTAAAAGTTTTTCTCTTATTTTTTTTCTTGTTTCCTGTCCTGTAGAAGAAATACAATCCAGCAAAGAAACGCCAAGAGTTATAGCCCTAATATCCAATTTATAGCGAAGAAACATATCTATGGTTTCTTTTATCTCGAAAGGTGTAAACAGCATTGTTATATCCGGTGCATTGTAGAAAAAACTTTTTCGTGCATCAAACTGATGCTTACATTTAACGATTCGCCAAGACCATTAAGTTCTTTTTTTATTTCTTCCAGAGCTTTGGAACCCGAACCAAGACTTACCATCATCATCATTACAAAGTTCCCGCTAAGAACAGTCTGCGAAATATCCTCTATATTAATATCCCGCTCCGCCAAAAATGCGGAAACTTTTGCAATAATTCCTACTTTATCGCTTCCTACTACCGTAATAATTGCGTTCATAAGCTTCTTAAAATCCTTTCTGCTTCCGCTCTGTTTGCATAACTTGGATTGCGGCGTACAAGATCTTCCAAATGACGCTTTGCCTCCGAGTTATTTTCTGTTGTAATATATGTCTTGCCAAGTTCGAATATGGCATCCCAGTTATCCGGCGCTACACGCAAAAGCGCCAAATATGCGGCTTGAGCACTCTGAAAATTACCCGCTCCCACATAAGCGCGCGCCAGGTTTAAGCGTACTGTCGCATCGTTCTGCCTTGCGTTTAATGCCCGTTCATAATGATTAATACTGCTTGTCCAATTTTCCTGCCTGGCATAAGCGGCGCCAAGATTGTTGTTTACTTCGAAATTATTAGGCTCCGCATTATATGCTTCGTTAAGATACCTTATGGCTTCCGCATGATTCCCTGCAGAAATATATAAGTTCCCAAGGTTAATTCTTGGACGAATATATTTTGGATCAAGGCTTGCCGCTTTTTGATACGCCTGAATTGCAGGGTCTCTTGCGCCCGATTCTTCGCAAGCAAGCCCCAAGGTATAGACATAAACAGCATTGTTGGGGGCGGCATCTACGGCAGCTCTTGCAAAAGTTAATGCTTCTGAATGTTTTTTAAGTTCCAGTTTTACAACCGCCATATTGTAATTTGTCTGAGCATCCTGCGAGTTCATTTGCAATGCCCGTGTAAAATTTCTTTCTGCTTCTACAAAATTTCCCGCCTGACTCTGCGCCGTTCCCAATTCGCAGATAATGGCGAAATCGTTGGGGTTGTGCTGTAATGCGCTTGTAAAAGAGGCAATCGCGCCTCTTGTATCTCCCTTTGCCTGCAAGATTCTTCCAATTTCTCTGTGCGCGGCAACATAATCCGCCTTAATAGAAACAGCCCGCCTGTATGCCGCCAATGCATCATCCTGACGGTTTAACATACGGAAAGTTCCGCCAAGATTGTACCATGCAGGTTCAAAGTTGGCATTTAACCTTGTCGTATTCTGAAAAGCATCTCTTGCTTCAGGATACCGTCTTGCCATAAACAAAACCCTGCCAAGGTTATAAGAGTATAAAAAGTTATTTGCATCTAAACGGGCAGCTTCCCTGAATTCACTAATAGCCCTGTCTGTTTGATTATTATCCCGCGCTACACTTCCAAGAACATAATGAGGCAAAGCTTGCGTAGCATCTTTTGCAACAGCTTCGTTTGCAAGTTCAGAAGCCCTGTTTACTGCATCGCGGCCGGCGGGCGTATTCGGATTATTTGTGCTGTAATCGTAATATGCTTCCGCCATTTCCGATAATTTCTGAGACTCAAAACGATTTTCGCCCGCGGGCATTGCCCTTCTTGCATCGGAAAACAACTGGTTTGCGCCATTCACATCGCCGGAAGAAAGACGCGCTTTGCCGTCCGAAACAAGATTATTAATACGCCTCATTGCTTCCTGAGTTTCGCGGCTTGCTCTTGCAAGTTCTTCTTCCTGCGCTTTTTTGCGGGCTTCTTCCGCTTCCTGTGCGGCTCTTCGCGCGGCAGCTTCTTCCGAATCGGAAGATGACAGCGAAGTTGTATTTGTTCCTCCGGATCTTGCCGCCGACTGCAAAGCCGCAGTTTGCCGCCTTTGTTCTTCCAGAAGCAGCCTTTGCGCTTCCAGCAACTGCGCTAATTGATCCGGATCAAGACCGCCGCTTGCGGATTCACTTCTATCCATGCTTAAAATTAACATCTGAAGATTAAACGCTTCTTCATCGTCAGGGTTTTTTATTAATAAACCTTCGATTAAATTTAAAGCACGATCATATTCACCGGCTTGCAAATATCTTTCTACAAGCCTTAGAGTATGCTGCCTTTCTTTGTTAAACCCGCCTGCGCCATCGGAATCCGAAGAACAGCTTTTTACAAGAAATATAATGCCTACAACCAACAGGATTGTAAGCAAGACAGCGCCCGCGATAACTAAAACCTTTTTTTTATCGATATACATTTTCCCCTCCCTATTCCAGTATAAATTCGCCTTCGTAACCTTCTACACTATCCGCACCGGTAGACAACCCCTGGCTTGAATCTGCCGCCGACTGTAAAGATGCGGAAACAGATTCCAGAAGCTTCTGCCTTTCTTCGGCAAGCCGCCGCGCTTCTTCTTCCGCCATCTGTCTTCTTAATTCTGCTGTTGCCTCCTCCTGACGGAGCAACGCAATTAACCTTTCTATATTGGCTCTTTGAGCGCTGGATGGCTCTAAAAACAAATACTGTTCGTAATCGGTTATGGCATTCTGAAAATTACCCGTTTTAATTCGAGTATTGGCACGCCCCAAATATGCCCCGGAAAAACGGCCGTTAAAGTTGATAGCCTCGGTATAGTACCTTTCGGCTTCGTCCGTATTTCCCCTTTGAAAATACACATTCCCCAAATTATTGGCAACATTTGCGGACAAACTTCCTGCTGACGGCAGAATTCGCCTGTAAATGGTAATAGCCTGCTCTATCCTGTCGAGCTGTTCATAAACAATACCAAGGTAAAGAAAAGCCTTAACATGGGCAGGATCTTCGGAAACAGCGCGTTCCAGAAACCCCACAGCCTCGGCAGGCTTATTCTGCATTAAAAGTTCCTCTCCCCTGGTAAAATTCGACTGTGCATGGCAAAAAACAGCCTGAAACAGCCAAATAACAATCAATGCTTTTTTCATTATTTATCCTTCCTATTATAAAAACAATGTACTAAAATATAAATACAGAGGTTTTATGTTCCATTCTTTCTATATATACTATTTCGGCATATTTTTCTACTCACAGCAGGGGAGAAAGATTTGAAAATTTTGTGTATTTCCGATCAAATTGACCCTTTAGTCTATTCTCCCGGCATAAAAGAAAGATTCTCTGGTATAGATTTAATACTGGCTGCCGGAGACCTTCCCCTGGATTATCTTGATTTTATAATTTCTACCCTGAACAAACCCCTGTTTTTTGTCTTTGGCAACCACCATACCGGCGATTTAAAATATTACAGAAGGCTCTGGAACAGCCCCGCATTTATGGACTCCGAATATATGGGGTGCGGAGCCATTCATCTTGGAACAAAGTTTAAAAAAGAAGGAAAGCTCCTTCTTGCGGGCTTTGGCGGATCAATGCGTTATAATCATGGGGTTAACCAATTTACGGAGTTCGAGATGTACATGGAAATTTTTAAGCTAATACCGCGGCTTTTGTGGAATCGTATTTTCCACGGCAGGTATATCGATATTTTATTAACCCATGCGCCGCCAAAAGGCATTCATGACAGAGCGGACAAATGCCACTGGGGGTTTAAGGCATTTCTTTGGTTTATGAAAGTTTTTAAACCAAAATATCTTGTTCACGGACATATTCATTTATATGATTTATCTGATGTTCGCTGTACAAAATGGAATAACACGACAGTTGTTAACGCATACAGCCATTATATTATTAATATTAATTAAGGAGATAACTTGGAAATAAACGCAACCAGCCAGCAAGCATACTCTGATTTTTCCCGCGCAAGAGGCAGGGCTATACTTTCGCAAATTCAAAATTTTCTGAATACCGACCGCGATAAACTGCTGTCTTTCCATGATGTAAAAGATATTCTAAAGCCAAAAAATCAGGTTTACATGGGAAGCCAAACAATACCCATAAAATTAATAGCCGGCTCTGAAGGCCGGTACCGTGATTTTAACAAGTTTTTCCTGCCAAAAAGAGAGCATCTTCGTCAGCGCTGGGTAAGAATCGATGAAGCCCACATAAAGGATATAATTTTACCGCCCATTCAGCTTTATGAAATTGGCGGGGTTTATTTTGTCCGCGACGGCAACCACCGCGTATCTGTAGCAAAAATGCAGGAAGTAGAATTTATCGATGCAGAAGTAATAAGTCTTACAACAGAGATTAATCTAAAACCATCCATGACTACAGACGAGCTTACAGAAGCGCTTGTCGCATACGAAAAAAATATATTTTACGAAAAAACCGAGTTTGGAGAGCTTACAAATTATCTGGATTTAAATTTTAGCACACCGGGAAGATACGATGTAATTTATAACCATATACTGGTGCATAAATATTACCTTAACGAAGGTATGGAAGAAGAAATTCCGTTTAGCGATGCCCTTGTTTCTTGGTATAACAATGTGTATAATCCGGTAATATCGATTATTAAAGAACAATGGCTTTTGGCAAATTTCCCCGGAAGATCAGAAGCAGACCTTTATGTATGGATTATAAAACACTGGGATTTTTTAAAGAAAAAATACGGTAAATATTCGCTGTCAAAAGCCGCGGGAGATTTTTCCAAAAAGTACGGTAAAAGTCAGGGAAGAATATTAAGACTTTTGGCTCTATTGGCCGCAAGATTATTTCGCATTAAATAGGAGAATACAATGGCGGTTTTGTCTATTCAGTCTCATGTTGTTTATGGATATGCGGGAAACAGCGCGGCAGTTTTTCCGCTTCAGCGGCTTGGAAACGAAGTTTGGGCTGTTAACACGGTGGAATTTTCGAATCACACAGGTTATGGATCATGGCGGGGGCAAGCACTCGATGCCGGGCTAATTCAGGATTTGGTTACCGGCCTTAAAGAGCGCGGTGTATTAAATCGATGCAATGCGGTGCTTTCCGGCTATCTTGGTTCTGCCGCAGTAAGCAAGGCAATACTCGAGGCTGTAAAAATGGTAAAAAAAGAGAACCCCGGCGCTCTCTATTGCTGTGATCCTGTTATGGGAGATGTAGGACGCGGCATTTATGTAAAACCCGATATTCCGGATATTATTAAAAACGAGCTTATTCCCCACGCCGATATAATATGCCCAAACCAGTTCGAGCTGGAAGTCCTTACGGGAATCGAGGTAAATGGGATCGATACAGCCATAGAAGCAATCTTCGCCATTCACAAGGCAGGACCGTCCATTGTACTTGTAACCAGCTTCAAAGAGGGCGAAAAGGCAGGCAGCCCCACCCTTAGTATGCTGGCAAGCAATAAAAACGAATTATACCGAATAACCACGCCGGAGCTGCCTTTGGGAGGCGGGGTAGCCGGCACAGGGGATCTGACCACTTCCGCCTTTTTATCATGGTATTTACAGACAAAAGACATGGAAAAAGCCCTGAATTTGTGTACATCAGGTGTGTACGGAATTATTGATAAAAGCTGCAATATAGCTTATAATAAAAGAGAGAGTCCTATAGAGCTAAAAATTATCGAAGCTCAGGAGGAATTATGCTCTCCAACATATACTTATAAAGCGGTGAAATTAAATGACTAAAGAAAATCAAAATGACGATTGGCTAAAACAATCCCCGTATGATCGCTTCATGTATTTTATCGCAGGTAAAGCAGATCGATACAAAGCGCTTACAGCCACCATAGAAAAACTTGGGCTTAACACTACCGTTATAAGTATAGAAGGAAATAAACATATTTTTATTTTCCCGCAAAACCAAAGGTCTTTGCGTAAAGGTATTTTCCCGTTTTCTGGACAAAGCCCCATTATGCTTACCGCTCATTACGACCGCGTAGAAGGAAGCCCCGGAGCAAACGACAACAGTATTTCCGTTTTTCATTTATTACATACTGCAATGGCTCTTGCCAAACGCGGCGCCGATAACTGGATAATTGTTTTTACAGACAAAGAAGAATTAAAAGACGGCGAAGGTTTCGAAGTTCAGGGTTCTTTCACGCTTGCCAAGAAACTAAAAACATGGGGGCTGGAAAAAGCAAGGATTTTTAATTTTGATGCCTGCGGAACAGGAGACACATTTATTTTTTCTACCACAACAGACGCTCTTTTGGGAAACAATATAAGTCAAAATGTTATAGCTGTTAAAAATGCAATTGGACAGCTTAGAAATTACGCTTTAGATACTGCAAATTTACTGCGTTTAGATAAAATGCTTCTTGCCCCTACCCCATTTAGCGATGACATTGGCTTTTTGTATGCCGGGTTTGCTGCTCAGACAATTACAATACTTCCATCAACGGAGGCAGCCCAATACGAGGATCTTCTTAGGCGAAATCAGGAATTTACAAAACTTTTAATTTCCGGCGCAATAAAGAAATCCCCGGAAAGAAGGTTTATGCCGTTTACATGGCAAAATCTAAACACCCCCGCAGA
This sequence comes from Treponema sp., assembly GCA_031286205.1. Lineage (GTDB taxonomy): Bacteria > Spirochaetota > Spirochaetia > Treponematales > Breznakiellaceae > WQXQ01. The sequence goes on along the minus strand of JAITUR010000050.1, from coordinate 26,085 downwards.
CAATATACAGCGTTTAACCCCCGAGCATTTCGATTTAGTCACAAAATTTATGGTGGAGCTCTGCGCCAAAATTACCTGAAATTATTTATACTCCCAGCATTTTACTGAAAGCTTCAAGCGCGGTGTCTCCATATTTACCCTGCAATACCTTTTTAGTTAATACCTTGCCAAGCTGCACGCCTTCCTGATCAAAGCTGTTTAGATTCCATATAAACCCCTGGAACATTACTTTATTTTCGAAGTGGGCAAGAAGACTTCCAAGAGCCGCAGGCGTTAGTTTTTTTCCGTAAATTAAACTGGAAGGACGGCCTCCGGGGAATTCCTTGTTTTTATCTTTCGAGTCCTGGCCTTTTGCAAATGCGGTAATTTGCGCGGCAAGATTCGCATTTAACTTATTTTGGCTTGTAGAGCCGCCAACTTTTACATCATCGTCTTTCTGGCTTTCTTTAAAGGCAATAAATTGCAGCGGAATTATACTTGTTCCCTGATGCAATAACTGATAAAAAGAATGCTGTCCGTTTGTTCCCGGTTCTCCAAAAATTACAGGACCGGTTTCGTATTTAACAGGTTCTCCGTTACGATTTACCCTCTTGCCGTTCGACTCCATGTCCATCTGCTGCAAGTGTGCAGGAAAGCGGAACAAAGCCTGGCTGTAAGGCAGAACCGCAGTATACGGATAGCCCATAAAATTTCTTTCCCATACGCCAATAAGCGCGTCCAGCAATGCGGCATTTTGCAGAATATTGGGTTCCAAAGCCATTTTATCCGCTTCGGCAGCGCCTGCAAGAAATTCCTTAAAAACATCGGGACCAAAAGCCAAAGATAACACGCATCCGCCCACCGCAGAAGTTGACGAGTAACGCCCGCCGACATAATCATCTATATAAAAAGAATCAAGGTATGCGCTGTTTTTTGCAAGAGGGCTTGTCTCGCTTGTTACTGCAATCATGTGCTTGCTGGAATCAAGGCCGGCTTTTTTTAATTTTTCTTTTACAAAAAGCTCGTTTGCCAATGTTTCCTGAGTAGTGCCGCTTTTGGAAACAAGAATAAAAAGCGTTTCTTCCAGCAGGCAGGATGCTGTAACATTGGATGCATCATCAGGATCAACATTGGAAATAAACTTTGCTTCCATTTTTTTTACGCCGTTTGCGGCTGCCCAATTTTCCAGAGCCAAATACATGGCACGAGGTCCAAGGTCTGAACCGCCAATACCTATTTGAACAACCGTAGTAAACGGCTTGCCTGTTGCCCCTTTAAATTTGCCTTTATGGACAGCGGCTGCAAAATTGCTAAAACGGGAAAGTTCTTTTTGGTAAAATTTACCGATATTTTTTCCATCTTCTGTTACAGATCTTTTCTGCTGCCCTCTTGTAAGATGATGCAGTACCTTGCGGTTTTCTCCTGTATTCATTATTTTGCCGTTTAAAACTTCTATATATTTTTTAATTGCTTCCTGTTTATCTGCCGCAGTTTGAAGCAAGCCGATAGTCTCGTTGTCTACCTGTTTTGCCGCCCAGGAATATTTTAACCCCGCAGCCATAGGGGTTACGCATTTAGCCGCCCTTTTAGAATCAAGATTATCTTTTAAAGAAAAGTCAAATGTCTTTGCCTTTTTTCTTAGATTTCTATAAACGACAGTCCTGTCAAAGTTTTGGTATTTCATAAAATCCTCCTTAAAATAAATTAACTTTTAATTAACTCTTGCTTACTATTGTACAATATTAATATCAATTACAACAACCTCGCTTTGAGTGCCTATTCTAATGGACGGCCCCCAAAAACCCGCCCCCGATGTAACTATAGCATGCATCAATTCTCCCTGCCAATGACCATATGCAATTGCTCCCGCTCTTTTAAAAATTAAACGCGTTATTATAGTGCCCGGAAAAATCTGTCCTTTGTGGGTATGTCCATTAAGAAGAAGGTTTACGCCAAGTTTTTCTATTTGGGCAAATTGTCCCGGTCTATGATCCATCATGACAATAAAACTGCCGGAATCAAGCCCGCTTGTCAGCTCTGCCGCAGGTTTCCGTACAGATTCAATTCCAATGGGGTACTGTTCTTTTCTGCCAATAATGTAAAAACCGTCCATTAGTTTGTGAACATCGTCCTGCAGTACCGTAATACCGGCTTCGTTTAGAGTTTTTACAATTCTGTCGGTGCTTCGCCTGTGAACATCATGGTTGCCAAGACAGGCATATACGCCCAAAGGAGAATTTATTTTTTTTAATTCATTTATAACACCCTGTAAATCCGAAGATTGATCTATATTACCGTCAAAAATATCGCCGGCAATACAAACTATATCCGGCTCTGCACGATTTATTTCGTCTACAATCCGCTTAATATGTTTTTTTCCTATTGATGCTCCAATATGCGTATCCGAAATTAAAACAATGCGCTTATTATTTATTTCTTTATTTATGCCTGTATCCTGTATGTTTATTCTGTAATTTACGGTTTCTAATAAACGGGCATTTGATGCGCCATAGACAATTAAACCAAAACACAGTACAAGAGCGCTGCCAACTGAATATACATTAAATTTTTCTGGCAGTTTTCCTGCAAAATGTAAAAACAGTTTTACAAGATCAACCGCAACCAACAGCGCAAAAAGCATAAAAATATACAGAAAAATTGTAACCCAAAGAGAGCTAAGCTGCCGTAAAAAAATAAATCTAGGGCGAAACACAATTAACAGAAGCAGTAAGCAGCACAAGACAGCAAAAAGAATCCAAAATACAGTTATCTTTATATTCGGGTAAAAGTAACGAATAAAGCCAAAAAGTTTAAATCCCGCATAAAAGCAGATACCTCCAAAGAGAATAACAACGATAGGACTAAAAAATATCCATCTCATGTTATTAATAAACCTCTGTCGGACCGACATTGCGGACAACCCTAATACCCATAACATAGGTTGCATTTTCAGGAATAAAACTTGCGCGGGCTGTATTTCGTAAATTATTTATGGCATTGCCCCAGGCTCCGCCGCGTCTTACTCGTTCGGTTCCTGAAACCGGGCCTTTAGGATCAATATCGGGGACGGGTCTGCCGGTATAATATGCAGAACCATACCAGTCCCAGCACCATTCCATAACATTGCCGCTCATATCATAAATACCAAGACCATTGGACAATTTTGTTCCTACGGGGTGAGTCTGTCCGCCGCTGTTGGTATTAAACCATGCAAAATCTTCCGCTATACTGCTGCCCGCATAGATAAAATTACCGGGCGATCCATTCCCGCCTCTTGCCGCATATTCCCATTCCGCTTCGGTTGGAAGCCTGTATCCATTGCGGCTAAAGTCCGCTGTTACATCTGCGCCTGTTATTGGATTAATAGTTGTCTGCGGGTCTCTTATTATGCTGCTAATATTGTAAACTTCCAATAAGCCTGCTTCTTTTGCGGTTTTTTCGTTACAGAATAATACGGCATCAAACCACGATACTCTTTCTACGGGACGACTCATTTGACGCGGTTCTCCCTTAAAACTGCTGGGATCGTTTATTCTAACATCGGGGAAGCTTGTTATCATTACATTGCGGTACTCTGCCTGCGTTACCTGATACTTGCTTATGTAAAAACCGGATTCAAACTTTACATTGCGAACGGGCGAAGTACCGCTGCCTGCTGCCCCCATCATAAAGCTGCCCTTTCTTACCCATACCATATCCGGCACATTAGGAACCCACCTGGCGTACAGGGTAAAGATTACATTGTCGGCTTCTATTTTGGTTTTTAATTTTTCTTCTAAACCATTATTGGAAACAGCTAAATCGTCGTTATTATCAAGATATATATCCCAGTCAAAATCCCAGGGTTTAAGCGCATTACGATGACCTTCAATCTCCGGATCGAAATTATCTATATCGCTGTAAAACCAGCCAAAAAAAGACCAGTTTAAAATATTGCCGGGAACAGGCTCGAATATTTTTCTGCCAAGCGACAATTCCTGAACCGGCGGAGGAGGAAGTCCGTGTCCGCCGGTATTATCCGAAATACTCCCATCAGGCAGTTTTAAGTCGAACCTGACAACATAGTGAGCTTCCCCCCATCTTGCGCTAAGGTTTAAGTCGGAAGTTACCTTGTCCGAATCAAAGTTCCATTCATTTCCATCGTTTGTAAACCAGCCTAAAAAAGCTTCTCCGGTCTTTTTCATTAAAAGCGGGCTTGGAAGCAAAGTTCCATGATTAACCTTTTGGCTTATTGGAGCAGGGCTTCCGCCATTCGCATTAAATGTAACGACATACTCGTTTGTAATCCACCTGGCATAAAGAGCTATATCCTGAGTACCCACACGGGTATTAAAATCCCATTGGCTTCCTTCTGTAAAATTAGGGTCCGAATACCAGCCGCCAAAACCATAACCGGTATGAAGCATTGCAAGAGGTTCTACAATTTTTGTTCCTTCAAGTAAATCCTGAGATCTTGGTTCGGGACTTCCTCCAAGCGGAAAAAATGTTACAAAGCAGCGGGGAGGATCTTCCCATTTAGCATACAAGGTCATATCACCGGAAACCCTGTCTGCGGCAAAATTCCATTCACTTCCCGCAGTAAAACCGGGAGTCGTAAACCAGCCGCCAAAACCATACCAGACATCGGTACTTGCCGCTTGCTTTTTCATTGCAGGAGGTTCTATAACTCTGGAACCATGAACAACCCTTTGCGAATTCAATAAATACTCTCTGCCTCCAAGATTACCGCCATTGGACTGAAAATTTACGGTATAAATATTCGTGGAAACATCGCTCTCCCATCTGGCATGAAGCACCAAATTCGATGTTACCCTGTCATTGGCAAAATCCCATTCCCTGCCTCCAGTTTGCTGCGTAAACCATCCGGCAAATGCAAAACCGCTTCTGCTTATCGGCTGTACTTTCATAATTTTTTGATTATGCGCTATATACTGAATACCCGGAACAGGCGATCCAAGATGCGCCTGAAAATCCACCTCGTAATACACAGTTGTAACTTCTTCCTGTTCCGAAGAAGAAGTATCCCACCATGTTTCCATAATCGAATTATGGCAAGTCGATAATCCTAAAAATGCGATTATAAATAAACTAAAAATAAATTTTATTTTGTTTTTCATTAATTTACTCCTGCTTTATTCGGTATCAACCTGAATAACAATTAATTCTACACGGCGGTTCATGTTCCAGTGATCATGATCGGTAGTGTCGGCAAGTATTCTGGCTCCCCCATATCCTATAACAACAATCTGCGATTCTCTTACACCTTTTTGCCTTAGCTGTCTGGCTACTTCATTTGCCCTGGCAGTACTTAGCGCAACAAGTTCTTCCATTTCGCCGGTTGCGTGCGTTACCGGATTTGCATGACCTTCCAGCCTGACACGGAAGTCGGGGTTTTCCCTTAAAATTTGCGCAACATGAAGAATAACCAGTTCGTTAAGCGCCTGTGCGTCGCGATCAACTCCAATGTTAAACCTGGCTGAATCCGGTGCAAAAATTATATACTCAACCTGGTTAATTACAATTCTTCTTATAATTTCGTTTGGAGGAAGATTTTTTATTACTTCCGAATATTCAAGTCCATGAAATTCAACTTTTTTTGTTAAAGGGAATTTATACCCGGCTGTTATTGCAGCCCCGGCAATAAACGGATATCCGCCGCGAATAGAAGGTTCGATATACCAGCCGGAAGCCAATGGTATGGTAACCCCTGCCGTAAAATCAGCCAGCAAAGATGCGCGGGAATCTCTTACATCAGACCCCTTAAACGCTCCAAGAAAACCTACGCCTCCCTGGACAAAAATATCCGTAGTAATGGAAGAACCTAAACGAAGAAAATTCCAGCGAAAAAACACCTGCGCTTCCAAAGCAATAATGTCATCGGTGCTGATATGCAGAATATTTTTTGAACCAATCATAAACCCGGGTGTAAGGCTTAATTTGGGATTCAAAAGAATGCAAAAAGACATTCCATCGACAAGAACATCGCTTGATCCTACCCCTCCGTCAAGAGAAATATACGGAGTTTCCGTATTTGGCAAATTAGTCTGGGTATACAGTAAGCCGGTTATGTTAAAAACTACCAAAACCAGTAAGATACTTCTGATTACCCTATAAAAATCATATTTTCGTATCATAGTTATAGCATATTATTTATTGTAAAAAAAGTAAAGTAAAGCTCGGTTAATTATATTATTCCGCCTGTCACTTCTTCCAATGGATCTGTAAGCACTTCTGCCTGACCATTAACGATGGCAACTGTGTGTTCCCAATGGGCAGAAACTTTTTCGTCGGAAGTAACGACAGTCCATTCATCGTCAAGAACATTAATATTTCCTGTTCCTATATTGATCATCGGTTCTATCGCAAAAACCATGCCATTAGTCATTTTTGGATTTGGTCCATGAGGATAATTCGGCACTTGCGGGTCTTCGTGCAGAGCAAAGCCCACTCCATGACCGCAATATTCACGCACAATGCCGTATCCATGCGCCTTAGCGTGATTTTCTACGGCACGCGAAATTTGCAAAAGACGGTCGCCCGCTTTTACCGCGGCAATACCTTTGTAAAGACATTCATTTGTAACAACATTTAGTTTATGTACTTCTTCGCTTACCTTGCCCGCTTCTATACTGACAGCTTGATCGCTTATAAAACCTTCAAGGTCGATACCGCAATCCAGAGAAACTAAATCTCCTTCGCAAATTTTCCGTTTAGAAGGAATGCCGTGAATAACTTCATCGTTAATTGATATACAGATTGCGGCAGGATATTCGATCCGCTTTATTTTATATCCAAGAAAAACAGGACGGCCGCCCGCTTTTTTTATCCAATCTCTTACCCACATATCAATATCGATTGTTTGGATACCGGGTTTAACAAGAGGAATAAGTTCCCGGTACATTGCAGAAAGCATCTTGCAGGATTTTCTTATACCATTAATTTGTTTTTCATTTTTTAACCGAATCATAAATTTCCATACACTCTAACCATGTTTCTTTATCCACCTGGGATTTTAACCTATATTTTACTATATTTTTAAGATAACTTTCAATTTCTATAGTAAACAATTTAAAATAGGGACGGCGGCGTTCTTCGGCAAGAACCCGGGATATCAACTTAAAGGCTTCGAATGAATGTCCCTGTTTATCCAATTCTTCGCCAAGTATGTACTGACAGTCTAACCAGTCCTCGCGATCCATGTATTCTTCCAGACGAAAAGCCAAACCGCCGTTTTTTCGCCACACTGCAATTGCCTCTTCTTCCTCCAAATGAAGCAGTTGGAAAAAAATCAATTTTGACTGACTTACGGGGTCATCTTGCTCTTCTAGCCATGTTCGATAATTAAACACAGATTTTTTAACAAATCTTGCGTATATTTTATCGTACTCGAAACGGCGTTCCGGACTGGAAAGCACCTCGTAAGCGGAAATAAGCTTGCGCATTTTTTCCGCCCCCGCAGTGCCGGCTATGTCGGGATGCAGTTTTTTGGCTTTTTCGCGGTATGCCTTTTTTATTTCCGCGCCGGTTGCGCCCTGTTTAACGCCAAGTAAATCGTAGTGGTTAGTCACTTAGAACCCTTTATTTGATTTTATATTAAAAATGTAACTATTCAAAGTCCATATTAATTATTATAGTATAAGAACCACATATTATTTTCAGGAGTTACTATGAAAATTTTTAATAAACTATCCTCAAAAAACCTGTTTGTATTCAATTTAGTTCTTTTGGGGACAATTTTTGGGTTTTCTCTGGCGTTTTTATCGTTTTCCTGCTCTACACCGGGCAAGGCAAAAGTTCAAGCTCAGGAAAGCCAGATAGTTATACCGGAAAACGCGCTTGCCGTTGCGGAAAGCCTGCAAACCGCTTTTAACAGTGTTTCGGAAAAAATGCTGCCGTCGGTTGTAGAATTAAAGACTGTTTCCGTAATGCAGCAGCCATCACGGAATAATCCGCTTGAGTTTTTCTTTGGACCGCCGGGCGAACGCGGACGGGAATTCCGATCTCATGGCCTGGGTTCCGGATTAATTGTCCGTTTTAAGGACGGCACTTATTATGTACTAACAAACCACCATGTAATAGAAAATGCAACAGAAATAAGAGTTGCCACCAAAGAAGGCAAGGATTATCCGGCGGAAGTTGTCGGCAAAGACGAAAGAAAAGATCTTGCAATGGTATCTTTTAAAACTACAGACATTCACCCGCTTGCCACGCTTGGCGATTCTGACAAGGTATCTGTAGGAGACTGGGCAATAGCTATAGGCAACCCGCTTGGCGAACAATTTTCTTTTTCTGTAACAATGGGAATCGTAAGTGCGGTTGGACGAACAGGCGGACCGGGCGGCAACATTAACGACTTTATTCAGACCGATGCTCCAATTAATCAGGGAAATTCAGGGGGGCCTCTTGTAAATATCCGGGGCGAAGTAATCGGTATTAATACATGGATTGCAAGCAATATTTCCGGCGGCGGTAATGTCGGACTTGGTTTTGCAATTCCAATTAATAATGCAAAAAGAGCTATCGATGAATTTATAGAAACAGGCACGGCAAGTTACGGCTGGCTTGGCGTTTCTTTATTCGAACTAAACAGAGATATTGCCGCCGCTATGGGGCTGGAAAACAGGCGGGGTGCTTTGGCTTCTCATGTATTTCTTGGATCTCCCGCTGACACCGGCGGCATAAGAGCCGGCGATTTTATTACCCATGTAAACGGCAGAGAGGCAAGAGGAGTCCAACAACTGCAAATGCTTGTCGGAGACTTGCGAGCCGGAGAAAGAGCAACATTTACGGTTATCAGGGACGGGCAATCCAGAGAGATTCAAGTTCGCATAGAGGCACGAACAGATCAGACGGCAGCCGATAACAGAAGACTTTGGCCGGGCGTTATGGCAATTCCAATTACACCCCAGTTAAGGCAGCAAGCAGAAATTGACGAAAACACAAAGGGGCTTTTTGTTGCCCAGGTTATTCCCGGCAGTCCTGCGGATGTTGTCGGCTTGCGGCAAGGCGATATAATTACATCAATTAATGGCGTAAACATAGAAAATATTGCGGGCTTCTACAGAACACTGCGAGAAAGAACCTCCAGCGAATTATGGTTTGGCATTAACCGCGGCGGATCTTCGATTGAATCTCTTAGGTTTAAAAGATAGCGGGGTTATAAATCCAGCCGGTAAACAGGGCGTTTAGCGCGATTTAGATCGTAGTTAAAAATATCCGTGTTAAAGCGGCGCTCGGCTTCCAATGTAGAAGGCGGACCATGACCGGGCAGTACAATGTAATCGCCGGGCAGAGACAAAAGACGGCTGCGCAGATTATTCATCTGCGTAGTTGCCCCATAAGCACTTGCAGTACTGCCCACCAGCCCCGCAGTAAGAACATCTCCGGTAAAAAGCAGGTTATCTATTTTAAATACAACAGAGTCGGAAGAATGGCCCGGAATGGAAATTACCTCTATATCAAAATTTTCTATTTTTATTTTATCGCTGTCTTTTACCATAATGGTTTTATGTTCCATAATATTTTGGTTTACGGCATAAACATCGACATCGTAAATTCTTTTTAATGTACGCAAGCCCCGAACATGACTTAGATGATCATGAGTTACTAAAATTGCCTTTATGTCAAAATTATTATTCTCTATAATTTCCAGGGTGTTTTTTTCCATATTACAGGGATCTATAATAATGGCAGGCGGCGTTAATTCCTTGTCAGACTTCATAGCCTGCCATTCATTTTCGTCTGCGCCAAGAATATAACAGTTGCAAAAACCAAACGAACAATATTGGTAAAACAACTTCATACTAGGACTCTTCCGCTTCAAACACTGCTTCTGCGGTATTTGACGATTTAAATATTATATCTTTCCGTTTAGAACTGGCAAAATATACCCGTTTTAAGTTGCAGTTTATAAAATTGGATTTAACTATATCTGCGCTAATAAATCTGGTATTGTATAAATTAGAACTGTTAAAAGAAGTATCAAAAGCGGATGTGCCTTCGAAATTAACATGGATAATTTCCGAATCCGAAAAACTACAGCTATTAAAACTTGCACCGGCAAACGAAACAAACTGAATATCAGAACTTACAAAATTGCAATTAATAAAACCGGCAAAATCAAAAAAACTCATTCTTATTTTTACGCCGGAAAAATTACACTGAAAAAAAGATGTATCCATAAAATTGCATCCATAAAATTGATGGTTAGAAAAATTGACATTTTCGAAACGCATTCCGGAAACAGCCAGGTCTTTAATTGCAGAGGTATTTTCTATATAATCGCAAATTCGTTCGTATTCCTGCACGGGATTTGCCTGATGTGTAAAACACAGGTTATTGCCGGTTATTGCCGGCTTTCCGCAGCCTGCGGCGCATGGATTTATCTTAAACACCTTTACTCTTCCTGACTAATATTACCATTTTTTGCCTTTACAGCCAATCCCTATACGGCTACAATAACAGTATGTGTTGGTATTGCGGAAAACCGATAACAGCTCCCAGGCCTATAGGCCGTTCAGCCAGATGCGATAGCTGCGGCAAAGATCTGCGTTCATGCAAAAACTGCCTTTTTTTTCTGCCCGGCGGACGCGGAGACTGCAAGGAAAGCGGAGCAGAAATGCAGCCGGACAAAGAACGCGCCAATTTTTGCGACTGGTTTTCTTTAAACGATAAAAACCGCCCAGGTGACGGGCAGTATAAAGAGCGGGAAAAAGCGGAATCTGCCAGAGCGGCATTTGACAATCTTTTTGGCAAAGAAGAGAACCTTCCGGCACCCGATTAAATATGAATAATTTACCTATATTATTTATTGATTCAGGAATTGGCGGTCTTCCCTACTGCATGGATTTTTATAAAAAAAATCCGCAGGAAACAGTTTACTATCTTGCCGACAATAAAAATTATCCTTACGGACCTCGTACAAAAGAAGAATTAGTATCGATACTAACCGCGCTTATAGAAAAACTTATAAAATTGATTCAGCCAAAAATAATTGTTCTGGCGTGTAATACCGCAACTATTGCGGCTTTATCTTCCTTGCGGCAAAAGTTTTCCACTATTCCGTTTGTGGGTACTGTGCCGGCTGTAAAACCCGCATCCCTTGCCTGCAACAGCGGAAAAATAGGCGTACTTGGAACAGAGCGTACTATACAGGAAATTCATAATCTTAATCTTGCGGAAAAAACCTGCGAGATTTTTGGAATAGCTGCCCCTGAACTTGTCGATTTTATAGAAATGCAATACGACGATTCGTGCGGGAATTCGCCGGAAAAAGAAAAAATTGTAAAAAAATATATAAAACTTTTCCGCGAAGCAAATGTAGATACCATTGTACTTGGCTGCACCCATTTTTTATTTTTACAGGAAGAGTTCCAAAAAGAAGCCGCCCCTGATTTAACAGTTTTCGATTCCCTTGCCGGAATTACAAAACGAATAGGGTTTTTACTGGACGAAAACAACGGTATACTCCGTGCGGAAAAAGCCGGACAAAAAAAACTTTTACTTACAAGCACAAAAAATGTAAATCCTTTCTGGGAGAATCGGGCGCAAAAATTAATGTTTAACCTGGAAATTTTGGAATTATGAATACAGAAATTGTAAAGGGACTAATAATTAAAGGGTCTCGTAACATTATAACCGTAAGGGCGGAGACAAAAGAAGGCATTAAAGAGCTTGAGTGCCGGATAAAAGGAAAAGTTTTACAAACCAATAAAGAAAACTATAACCCCTTTGCACCCGGAGACTGGGTTACCATAGAATTATCGGAAACAAACGATAACACAGCCCTTATTCTTTCTTTGGAAAAAAGACAAAACTTTTTTTCCCGCTTTAACCAAAAAGAATCTGCAAGCCAAATATTGGCTGCAAATATAGATCTTGTTCTTTGTATAACAACACCTGTCTCCCCTCCTTTCCGCCCGCGTTTTATAGACAGGATTCTTTTACAGGCGGATATTGCGGGAATAGAACCTATCATTGTCTGCAATAAGATAGATCTAAAATACGATGATATAGATATTAACGAGCGTCTGGAAGATTTTAATAAAACCGGTTTTAAGGTGCTTTTTGTATCTTCGAAAACAGGAGAAGGGCTTAACGAACTCCGTAATAACATAGAAGGAAAAACCGGTATGTTAATAGGACAATCCGGCGTAGGAAAATCCAGTTTAATAAACGCGCTTCTGCCGGGATTAAACATAAAAGAAGGCAAACTTAACGAAAAATACGACAGGGGTGTCCACACAACAACAATGTCTTATCTGATAGATGTATCAGAAAAAACAAAAATAATTGACACGCCCGGAGTTAGAGTATTTATTCCCGATGGAATAAAAGCAAACGAAGTAATTTTTCACATGAAGGAGTTTGCGCCGCTTGCAGGCAAGTGCAGCTTTGGGCTTTCCTGTTCGCATAAAACAGAACCGGGCTGCAAAATAATGGAAGCTGTAACAGCGGGCATTATACACGAAGATCGATACGAAAGTCTTATTCGAATAGCGGAAGATATAGAAGGAAGCATTAATGAATACTGACAAAGCCGCTCTTGTGGAAAAAACTTTAAACCTTTTGGAATATCCCAAAATAATGGAAAAAGCATCGGGTTATGCCCTAAGCACAGAAGCCGCGGAAATAATTAAAAATTCAAAACCATTGTTCGACGAAAGTGTAAACAACGAAAAAGAAAAAGTCCGTTTAATATTCGAGCTAAAAAAAAGCAATGCGGACGAACCCAGAAATTGGCTGCCGTCTATCGGGTTTTTAATTCCAAAAATAGAAACAGAAGGTACGGTTTTGGATTTAGACGAAGCTCTTGCTATTGGTTTATTTATAGAACGAAGTATCGAGCTTGTAAAATGGATTTCCAAAAACAAAAACTGGTCTTTCGAATATCAATCTACCGAGGTAAAAAATGTCTCTGCAGAAATATTTAAAATAATCGACAAAGACGGCAATCTGCGGGATCTTCCTGCATTAAGAGCTATAAAAAAAAGAATAGAGAGTCTGGAAAAAGATTTAAAGGCGGCAATTTCCCGCTATTGCGGGGAAGAAGATTACAAACGAATGTTGCAATCCCCCCTTCCTTCTCAGCGAGACGGGCGGACGGTAATTGCGGTTAAATCGAATTATCGCGGAAGAATAAAAGGAATAGTTCACGAGTCATCTTCGTCGGGTCAGACCATTTTTATAGAACCCCTTGATATCGTAGAAAAGAACAATGACATAATTTTGGAAAAAAGAAATCTGGATGCGGAAATTCAAAAAATAATGCGAGAGTTAACGGAAAAGGTTTCCATTTATTCAAAGGAAGTAAAAGATTTTTACACAGAAATAATTAAATTGGAATGTATAAGGACAAAAGCATCGTATTCGATGGCAATAAAAGGCTGCTTTACCAAAAACACTTCCAATAACGAAGCGCTGTTTCTTAATCAGGCACGGCATCCGCTTCTAAAAAATCCTGTCCCAATAAATATAGAAATGAACGGAGATACCCGCACCCTAATAATTACGGGTCCAAATACAGGAGGAAAAACAGTAGCGCTTAAAACTCTTGGACTGCTCTGCATGATGAACCAAAGCGCTCTTGCTCTGCCTTTGGAAGCATCCAGTATTCTTCCGGTTTTTGACGGAATATACGCAGACATTGGCGACGAACAATCTATAGACCAATCTCTTTCTACTTTTTCCGCCCATATAACAAATATTTCCGCCATTACAAAACACGCGGCAGAAAAATCTTTAATTCTTTTAGACGAGCTTGGTTCCGGCACAGACCCGGAGGAAGGCGGCGCAATTGCTATGGCAATACTGGATTACTTAATTAACAAAAAATCGCGGATGATTATTACTACGCATCACGGTATTTTAAAACATTACGGTTATACAAGACAGGGAGTAGAAAACGCATCTGTAGAATTTAATATACATACATTGTCGCCCACATATAAAATAATTGCGGGTCTTCCCGGAGAAAGCAGGGCAATTGATATTGCTCAGGCAAATGGATTAGACGGTGTAATTGTAGACAGCGCAAGAAAATATATTAACGAAGATAAGTCAGATGTCTCCGAAATGATCAAAGGGCTTGAACAAAAACAAAGAGAGCTTGCGGGCATCGAACGAAAAAGCGCTGTCGAGCAAAATCAATTAAAAGAAGAAAAACGAAGAGCGGATTTAAAAGAGCTGCAGCTAAGGCAAAAAGAAGCGGAATTAAAACGCGAATATACCGGAAAGCTCCAGGTTTTATTAAGCGAAAGCCGCAAAACTTTGGAAAACCTTGTTAGAGAAGTAAAAGAGGGAGAAATAACCCGGGAGAAAACATTAAAAGTAAAAGAATTCTTAAACGAACTTGCACGCAATGTAGATAACGAAAGCAATGCTCTGGATAACGAAGAGGCTGCTATTCGGGATCAAATACATAAGCTGGAAAACCCTGTTAACACAGAAAAAAATATATTTACGGAAGGCATGGAAGTACTTGCAGGAAAATCAAAACAAAGCGGGGTAATAATAAGGGTGGACAAAAAAAATTCGGCGGGGACTTCGTGGATAGTAAAAGTTGGTTCTTTAAAAATAAGTTTTCCGGAAAAAGATTTAATTCCCGCAGCTCAAACAAAGAAAAAAAATACCGGCAATACGGCAACGGTTTCCTGGTCTGCCGACATAAGCGCAGCAAACGAAGCAGTCTACGAATTAACGGTAAGAAAAATGAATCTGGAAGAAGCCCTGGAAGCTGTCCGCCGCCAACTGGAAGCTGCCATGCTGTCGGGATTAAAGACCTTTGCCATTATACACGGCAAAGGCCACGGCATTCTTAGAAACGGAATACACGACTACCTTAGAAGCAGCTCCGCAGTGGCGGAATTCCATTTTTCCAGACCCGAAATGGGCGGTTATGGAAGAACCGAAGTTGTCTTACATTAAAAATGGCTGTCTCGATTAAAATTTTAATACTGCAAAAATATATTTTCTAAACAAACCCGCTTCGCCTAACTCTCATAAAAGCCATTAGTTAAGTACTTCTTCCCTGTCTGCGAGCGTTACCTGTAAAGTAACAGAGTTGCCGTCGCGAATAATATCTATTCTAATAACATCTCCGGGGCGGGAGGATTCCAATGCTGAATATAAATCTGCAAGAGTGTTTGTTCTTACCCCATTAACAGCTGTTATTATATCGCCGCCAAGATAGATTACGCTTCTGCCATACTGCACAGGTTCTGTACCCTGACGCAGTCCCGCTCTTTCAGCTAACCCGCCCCGCTTGGTGCGGGAAACAAGAAGCCCGGAACTTACAGGCAGCTTTGCGTAATTAACAAGGCTTGGAAATAACTGCACGACAGTTGCATCGACCCAGCCTCTGCGTACCTTGCCATGCTGAATTATTTCGGAAACAACACGCTTTGCGGTATTTACAGGAACGGCAAAACCAATGCCGACAGAACCGCCGGATGTCGAATAAATCATTGTGTTAATTCCAATCATCCTTCCCTGAGTATCCAAAAGCGGACCGCCGGAATTTCCGGGGTTAATCGAGGCATCGGTCTGAATCATATTGCGTATAACACGGTTTCTGGAAACCTGAATTGGCCGTCCTAAACCGGAAACAATTCCAACCGTCAAAGTGCGTTCAAGAGCAAATGGATTGCCTATTGCCAAAACTTTCTGCCCAACCATTAAATTGGAAGAATCGCCGTAAGGAATTGCAACCAGTGTCATACCCTGCGGAGGATCAAACTTTAAGACAGCTAAATCGCTTTCCGGATCGGTTCCTACCACTGTGCCTTCAAACTGGCTTCCATCCGCAAGGTTAATAAAAATCCTGTGCGCCCTGTTTATAACATGGTTATTTGTAAGAACATAACCGCTTGTATCGATAATAGAGCCGGAGCCGGAAGAGCCTTCCTGGGGCACGGGCTGAAGAAACCAGTCAATTGCCATTATTTCTGTGGTAATATTTACAACCGCAGAATTAAATCTTTCGTAAATGGCAATATTTTCCCTTTCGCTGTCGGAATATTGAACAAAATCCTGGGTATTAAGAAGCAGATAGTCCGATTGATTTAACTTAACCTCTGTTTCCTGAGCCTGAGAAAGAACAGGCGTGTTTTCGCTTACCGGGGACGGCTTAAAAATACCAAATCCAATTGCCAAAAGCAGAACAATAAGCCCGCTTACTGCCGAAAAAATTATTACCTGTCCGCGACTGTATAACCGCATTTCCTTCCTTCTCCTTGCTTACATATTAACACAAAAACACCGATAATAACAGTATATATGTCAAAATTTCTATTTAAATTGATACTTTTCGCAGCCGTTTTTCCGCTCTTTGCCGATGTACCGGTTGCCCGTATATCCGACGATTCGCAGCTAAGAATCAGGCTAAGAGATGCCTGGTTTTATGATACCCCTGCCAATGTACTGTCGCGCCGCTCCGCCATAGAACAACTGCCTTCCGGGGAAAAAGTGGAAGTCCGCGCGGTTAACGGCAGAAACGAAATAATGGTGCTTCTTTCCCGCGAAAATTCTCTGGGGGAATTTCCTGGCTGGACTCAAGGGTCATGGATGCTTACCCGCCGCAGGGATACGGGAGCAGGCGTGCTTATCAGGATTTTCCTTAGAAGCGATCAATTTACATATATTGACTTAAAACCCCTAAGCACGGATAAAGCCCAAATGGATGTGGTTCTGTACGGCGGTTTTATGGCAAGGTCTTTACCCATTGCTGTTCCTTTCGAACGCCTTTACACCATGCAGTTAAATGAAATTTTACGGCTTGCGGGCGACAAATTCCCGCGTAAATATTTTGATCCTGATCTGGCAATGTACAGGGACAGCCAAAGATTTATAACTCAGGTTCGGCAGCGGCTTGGGGAAATTCGTTATGCGGACGACGGCGCAATAGATGAAAACGGAAATTTTATTTTTATAGAAACACTCGAAAGGCAGCCTTCTGGTTCGGCGGGGGTTAACTGTTCCGGTTTTGCTAAATGGTTAATTGACGGCTGTCTGCGTCCGATTACAGGAAAACGACTGTCCGTTTCGGCATTAAAAATGCCGTTTGGAGACAGGGGTTCGTCTTTTACCGCAAACTGGGAAAACAGACCCAGCGAAGGCATTGTAATCCCGCTTGATCATAGACGAGATCCGCATTTCGGTCTTGACTGGATACGCAATCTTGCCGCAGAGGCAAACGGAACTTTGCGTTCTTCATCTCATCGGGCTTTGGAAGAGTTCGAAGTCCGCGGCAGTAATTTTTCGCAGATTTTAGTAAACGAAAATCGATCTTTTGTTATTCATAATTACCCCGGATTTTTATCGGAAGCCGGTTATGGTTTTGAAGGGCTTCATGCCTTGTTATACACTCTTGCAATTGATTACCCATTTTCTTTTTACCTTGCAGCAATTAATAATGAAATAGGATCAGCAGTAACCGCTCAAAATCCGCGCGGATCTCCCCGCCTAAGGCAATATTATCATATAGCCGCGCTTATTCCCTACTTTGATGAAAACGGTAATTTTAGAGTTGTAGTTTTTGAAAGCGCAACAGAATCATCATTCAGCGGCTTTAACAGACGGTATCCCGGGCATTATATTAATCTTGTACAAATTCCTGTTCCTTCGAGGTTTGATCCATAGGGGCTTGGGTGTTGAAATTCCAGCCTCTAGCTTATAGAACACACCTACAAATCTATCGGCAATTTATTGTATAATAACACTATGCTCATCGATTTGCATAACCATTCCTGCCTTTCCCCCTGCGGATCTCTGGAACTATCTCCAAGACGAATACTGGAATTAGGGAAAACCAGAGGTATCAAACTTATGGCTATAACAGATCATAATTCCAGCCTTAACTGCCCTGCTTTTGCAAAACTGTCTCCGCAATTTGGCATTATTCCTGTTTTTGGAATGGAAGCAACAACCACCGAAGAAATCCATGTACTGTGTCTATTTGCAAATCTTAATGCCTGCATGGCATTTAACGAATATGCCTATTCCATATTAACGCCATTTTTGAACATTCCGGAAAAAACAGGCGACCAGGTTTATGTCGATGAAGACGACAATATCGAAGGCGAGGTAGAATACTATCTTGTAAACCCGCTGGATATATCGGTAGACAATATCGGCGCAAAGGTTTCCGAATACGGCGGCATTGTAATTCCCGCCCATGTAGATCGTTATGCGTTTTCCATGACAAGCCAGCTTGGCGTTGTAGTAGACGGACCTTGGGCTGCTCTTGAATGTGTCCGCATACCGCCCACTGTAAACGACTTGCCATTGGACACAAAGGCTTACCCCTTAATTACTTCATCGGACGCGCACTATCCCGAACACATCGGCCGCCGCCCCTTCAAACTTAATATCAGCGAGGAAGAATTGCAGCCCAACGGACCCGGCACGGATATGGACATGGCGGTTTTTGCATCAGCATTAAAAAATATTAATTAGTGTTTGACGAAAACAGTGCCCACAATTTACCCGACACATTAAATTGATTCTCCTTCGTGCGGATAATAGCAATGTCCTCGTCTTTGGCTGCTTCCAGCATATCGTCGGGGAGAGGGCGGGAGTTGCAGATAATTATTACGGAAATATTTGCAAGAGAGGATACCGCTACGGTGTTTTTGTGCGCCTGAATTGTAATAAGGGCGCCGCCTTCTTTGGCATGGGCAATTACATCGGAAAGCAGATCGGAAGTGTAGGCGCAGGAAACATCGACATCTTCGTTACACTGACAAATTTCCGCATTAATGGCGGCGGCTATTTCCGATATTTTCATGCTAGCCCCTAATTATCGTCTTTGGACGAATGGACAAAAACAACCGAGCGCACCAGAGTGCCCTTGCCGACAACAGACTCTATCGTAAATTCATCGGAGACTCGTTTTGTATTTGCAAGACCCATGCCCGCGCCAAAACCAAGCGAGCGGACATATTCGTTTGCGGTGGAATACCCTTCCTTAAGCGCCTGGCTGACATCTTCAATACCGGGACCGGTATCTTCCGCGGTAATTACAACCTTGTCCGGCAAAATGGAATAACGAATTACCCCGCCATCGGAGTGCACTACCTGATTAATCTCCAACTCGTAAGAAGCAATGGCAATTCGCCGAATCAATTTAGGATCAAAGTTACGCTGTTTAAGCGCCTTTTTTATTTCTGTCGATGCCCTTCCGGCAGCTTCCATATCGTAGTGCGCGGTAGTAAATTCCATCTCTAAATATTTCGATGCAACTTCCGGGTTTGTAGTTTTTTGCAGCTTTTCCAATCGTAACACCTCGCGGTTCATTTCTATTAACAAAGTACGAATAACATCGCTGGAAGTAAGAATCCCAACCAATTCGTTGTTTTTATTTAATACGGGAAACCTTCCGTATCGATACTTATTAAGATACGAAATTGCAAAAGAAAGGGGCATATCATCTTGCAGATGGATAACATTCTTGGTCATTCGTTCTTCGGCAGTAGCATCGATATAGCCTTTTTCCAGGGCATGGATAATGTCCTCTGTAGAGACCAGCCCTATCAATTTATCGTCTTCTACAATGGGAACGCCGGCTACCTTGTTTTCCCGCAAGAGAGCCTGAATATGCCGCAGGGTTTGTTTTTTGTCGCTGGTAAGAACTGCGGTTGTCATTACATCTTTTACCTTAAGTTGATGGATCAGCTCCAAAACAACCGCGGGCGAATCCACAGTACTTATGGGGATGTCTTCCTTTTTTTTTGCCTCATTCATATTCTATTATGATACTATTGAAACGCTCTTATATCAATGCTAAACTATGGCTATGGGACTTATATGTGTATTTGTTAACCAAAAAGGCGGGGTAGGCAAAACCACTTCTACAATCAATATTGGGGCATTCATGGCGGAAGCCGGGAAATCCGTACTTTTGGTGGACTTTGACCCTCAAGGAAATCTCTCCAGCGGTGTAGGCGCAAAGCCTGCCAAGCCCGGAATTTACGAACTGCTTGCCGGCAGCACTACCGCAGAAAAGGCAACCAGAAAATCCGAGGTAAAAAATCTGGATGTAATCCCTGCCGACCACGAATTGTCCGGCGCCGCTGTCGAATTAATCGAAGAAAAAGAACGCAACTTCTTTTTAAAAAAAGCCCTTGCCCCTATCAAAAACAAATACGATTTTATATTGATAGATTGTCCTCCCAGCTTGGGACAGCTAACCATGAATGGTCTTGCGGCTGCCGACATTATGCTTATTCCCATGCAGTGCGAATTCTTTGCGCTGGAAGGATTAAGGCAGCTTTTACATACAACCAAGCTTGTGCAAAAAGAGCTAAACCCATCGCTTAGAATTGGGGGTATCTTCTTTACAATGTACGACCCCAGAACAAAGCTTGCAAACGATGTCATTAAAGATGTAAGCGCAACCTACAAAGATAAAGTGCTAAATACGATTATTCCGCGTAATGTCCGTCTTTCCGAAGCGCCTTCCTGCGAAATGCCTATTTCTCTTTACGACCCACAATGCCCGGGCGCAAGAGCGTATCAGGCTCTTGCCAAAGAAATAATCCGCAAGGAAAAGGGGGCGGCTCATGGCTCGTAGAATTGGTCTTGGCCGCGGATTAAGCGCGCTTCTGGATAATAACGATGAGGATCAACTTTCCACGCCGGAACAGATTTTTATGCAGTCTCTTGACGAAACCAGTAAGACTCAAAAATCAAACATAAGCAAGGCTCATGACATAGTACAAATGCCGGTGGGCAAACTTGTTCCTAACCCCGGTCAGCCCCGTAAAAGATTCGACGAAACCGAGTTAAACGAGCTTGCCGCCTCTATAAAAACCTACGGCATTATTCAGCCGGTAATAGCGGCTAATGCCGGAGACGGCTCTTACATAATAATTGCAGGCGAGCGCAGAACACGCGCCGCAAAATTGGCAGGGCTGGACACGGTTCCCGTAATTGTACGCGACTACACCGACCAAAAAAAGCTGGAAGTATCCTTAATAGAAAATATACAACGCACAGATTTAAACCCCATAGATGAAGCGGCGGCTTATAAAAACCTGATGGACTTTTCCGGGTTTTCGCAGGACGAGCTTGCTTCCCGTGTCGGCAAGAACCGCTCTACAGTTGCGAATGCTCTGCGCCTGTTAAAACTTTCTGTGGAAATGCAAAGAAGCATAGAAGACGGCAGTGTAAGCTCCGGGCACGCAAGAGCGCTTCTTTCCGTGACTGACGCAAAGGCAAGGGAAAAACTTTACAGGGAAATACTTGGCAGCGGTTTATCGGTAAGAGAAGCGGAAAAAAACGCGGCGGCGCTAAATGCGGGAGCAGGCGGAAAGAGTTCTTCCAAAGGTAAGAGCGGCGGAAAAGACAGTAAACGCCCGCCGGAAATCGATGCAATGGCAGAGAAGTTTATAAGCAAGCTGGGAACAAAAGTAGTAATAGAAGGGGATTTAAACAAAGGCCGTATCCAGATCGACTATTATTCTATGGAAGACCTGGAACGGCTTTACGAAATACTGGGCGGCGAGTAACCTGGCTTTTATTTTATCCAGACCCTAAGACCTATGGCAATACCTAAACTACCGTCAGGAAAATGAACTCCTCCCTGACCACTCGTCCAGAAAGATACTCCCAAAGATGGTGCAATTTCTACAAATACTTCCAGTATTCTTTCCAGCAATTGCAAGCTTAAACCAACAGGAAGACGCGCTCCCAAACTAATAGAAGCATCACCGCTATTATTTTTTTGGTTATTCCATGTTGATAAACCAACATAGCCGCCAAGACCTAAATACCAAAATAAAATGTTGGAAGTAAGATGCCCTCCCATAAGATAGTTATCTCCCGAAACACCAATGTACAAATAATTATTACCGCCATCAAAATTTATTGCCCAAAAAATAGGCATACTGGGTAATTTAAGCGACAAAGCTGCATTTCCATTAAATCCGCTACCACCCCAAACCATATTGCTGCGCCAAAGCACACCAATACCCAGCCCTTTAGGATGGGAAGCTTGTGCAAATACAGTACCCGCGACAACCACTAAAATAACCAAAACCAGCAAAAATCTTTTCATTTCCATCTCCTTAAAATCTTTATATGTTTATTTTACAATTAATTGTCGTAAACATCAATACCCTCTTTCTTTTTTTGGAAATTCGTTAACCAGTAAGTGCCGGGGGTTGCCAATATTTCGATACCGCACTTTAATATATAGTTCGTAATTATAAGGCTCCAGAAAATCTCCCAGGGGAAAACTCCAGCGATGGTTGCTATCAATACAAAGATAAAGGTATCCAGGGCTTCACCCACCAGGGTGGAACCAATCGTGCGAACCCAAAGCATCTTGCCTTTCATTTTTACCTTGATTTTAGAAAGCACAATGGCATTGGACAGCTCCCCTGCCAAATACGCGGCAAGGGAAGCAAGCACGATGCCGCCATAGCTCATTCCGCCAAGCACGGCATTGTACGCCCCGGAGCCGACTTCGGCACTCCATGTGCTTTCCGGCGGCAGTATGCCCAGTACAAAAAACACAAGGGCGGCAAGAACCATTACCGCGAACCCTGTCCAGATAACTCGCTTGGCAGCTCTAAAACCGTATACTTCCGTTATTACATCGCCCAGTATGTAAACAAAGGGGAACAGCAAAGTGCCGCCGTCAAACATAAGCGGAATGGCAAAGAGCGAAAAACCAAGATCTACAATTTTCGCCGACGATGCAATATTGGATATTACCAGTATCGAGACGAAAAAAGCCGACAGTACATGAAGATACTTAAATGACTGAGGCGATTGTTTTGCAAGAGACATATTAACTCCTTGTTTTGATAAGGCAGGTGTTCTAGGATACTGCCATGATTACAGTTTTACGCCCACTTAATAAATCCGGACCTGTACGGATGCACCAATGCTTCGTGTTTGGGCAATATACGCACTGTGTGTCCCTGCATACCTGTATCGTTACATTCAACACATATCTGATACAGATTCAGGCTGCCTTCGCTTTTTATCCACTTCATTTCTGTTTTATTGGCATCGGTTATTTCGTGCAAGGAACTGGTGATATTGCCGTAGTACAACTCTACAAGCACTTCTTCGGGTTTTACTGTTCCAAGATCGATAAACGCCGTAACTGTAAGCGTATCTCCGCGCTGCATTACCGGCTTTGCATTAGATTCAATCTTGGCAATCTTTAAACTGCCCCATGATTGCTGCAATTTAGCAAAATAGCTTGCAAGCGATTTTGATACAGCATAGTTATCTTTTACAATTCTGCGGTAATTTTCCAGTGCAGGGAAGTAGAACATATTGGAGTAATCCATCAATGTACGATGGAACGACATTGATTGACCAATCTGCTTCATGCACTCTTTCATGCGCTTTATCCATTC
Organism: Treponema sp.; assembly: GCA_031286205.1. Lineage (GTDB taxonomy): Bacteria > Spirochaetota > Spirochaetia > Treponematales > Breznakiellaceae > WQXQ01. The sequence goes on along the minus strand of JAITUR010000050.1, from coordinate 2,734 downwards.
ACGGGGGAGACCGTCGCGGCCTCTCTGATAAAACAGCGGAACAATTTCCCTTTCCAGTAAATCGTAGAGTGCTTTGCTTTCTACATCGTCCTGCAGTTTTTCATCAAGATATTCTTCGCCATGCCCTATTGCCCAGCCAACTTCCGGGTTATAGGCTTCGTCCCACCAGCCGTCCAAAATTGAACAGTTAAGCACGCCGTTCATTGCGGCTTTCATGCCGGAAGTGCCGGATGCTTCCATAGGACGGCGCGGAGTGTTAAGCCACACATCGCCGCCGGAGGTTAAATATTTGCCTACATTCATATCGTAATTTTCTACGAATACAATACGGCTGGAAACATCGTATTTATCCGCAAAGTGAATAATTTCGCGGATCAGCTCTTTACCGGGAATGTCGTGCGGGTGCGCCTTTCCGGCAAATATCAACTGAACAGGGCGGTCGTTATCCCTTACCAGTCGAAGCAGGCGTTCAGGATCGCGCAGAAGTAAATTGCCGCGCTTGTAAGTTGCAAACCTGCGTGCAAAACAAAGAGTAAGCGCATAGGGAGATAATGCATCTTCTGCCTGGCGCATACGGTTTCCCGCAACACCTGTCCGCTTGTACTGCTCGTACATTCGTTCACGGACAAAGGCAACCAGCCGTTCACGGCGGCGCTCGTGGGTACGCCACAATTCTTCGTCAGAGATTCTGTCCATGCGCTCCCAAACTTCTAAATCTGTCGGTTTATCTTCGAAGTGCGGACCAAAGTATCGATCCAATAAATCCAGCATACCGGAAGAAATCCATGTACGCGGGTGAACGCCGTTTGTAACATGGGCGATCGGCACTTCGCTAAGAGGAAGTCCCGGCCAAAGATCTTTCCACATATCGCGGGAAACAACACCATGCAGTCTGGCAACACCATTGGCATACGCAGCCATTTTTAGGGCAAGCACTGTCATACAGAATGTTTCGCGCTCATCGCCGGCATGAATCCTGCCAAGGGCAAGGAAGTCTTTCCAGGAAATGCCAAGAACTTGGGGCCACGAACGGAAATATTTGTCCATCATGGTAATTTCGAAACGCTCGTGTCCTGCGGGAACGGGCGTATGGGTTGTAAAAATATTTGTAGGCCAAACTGCTTCCAGGGCTTCGTTAAAGGTAAAACCTTTTTCTTCCATAACTTCGCGGACTCGTTCAAGACCAAGGAATGCGGAGTGCCCTTCGTTCATGTGGGTAGCTGCAGGATTGATACCTAACGCACGCAAGGCGCGGATACCGCCAATGCCAAGCAGAATTTCCTGTTGCATACGGGTTTCCTTGTCGCCGCCATAAAGAGCGGCTGTAACATTGCGAATATCCTGAGTATTTTCTTCGATATTGGTATCAAGCAGATACAGAGAGGAGCGGCCGACTTTTACTTCCCAAATTTGGGCAACAGCCTGGCTGCCTGCAAGATCAACAGATATTTTAAGGGGTTGGCCGTCTTTGCCGTTTTTTAATTCTACGGGCATATTATACCAGTCGTTTTCGGGGTATCCTTCCTGCTGAAAACCGTCGGCATTTAACATTTGTTTAAAATAACCCTGCCGGTACAATAGTCCAATACCCACAAGAGGCAGTCCCAAATCCGAAGAAGTTTTCATGTGATCCCCGGAAAGGATACCCAAGCCGCCGGAATAGATAGGCAAGGATGCGTCCATGCCGTATTCCATGGAGAAATAGGCTACGACTTCTTTGTGGTCGCCGCGATACCATGTTTCGCCTTTTTTATAGTCCTGAAACCGGTCGTTTACTTCCTTAAGAGCCGCAAGATAAGAGTCGTCTACGGCAGTTTTTGCAAGCCTTTCCTGGCTTACCATACCAAGAGTCCTTACGGGGCTCTGTTTGGAAAGAAGCCAAGAATCATAGTCCAGTCTAATAAACAACTGAACCGCGTCATAATTCCATGATAACCAAAGATTGTTGGCAATCTCTTCCAGCGGCTCCAAGACCGGGGGAAGTTTTGGTTTAACTGTATATGTGGATATATTCATATTATGAGTTTATGAAGAATATAACAAACTGTCAACCTGCTAAAATATCAATAAAAAACCCGGCACCTAAGAATTTAGATGCCGGGTGATTGTTACATTAATCTGTAAATTAGAACTTAAGTGCTAAACCCAAGCTTGCTACTGTTATAGCGGAATAACCTAATTCAAGATACAATCCGATATTATCGGTAAAGAAGAACCTGAGACCTAAATTAGCGGCATAAAAGAACTGATCATAGGTATATGTGTATGTATATTTAATACCAGACCAAGAAGAAGTCCATACATTTACTGTTTCCCAAAGCATATAACCTAATGTAACACCAATGTAAGTATCCATGAAATCAAATAAGTGGAAATGCCATTTTGCTTTTAAGCCAAAAGCAATCATTGTTTCACTCCAATTACCCCAAACAGATGATTCATTTCCCCCGTTGTCAGTTGTAGTAAAACCGGCATATGCACCTATCGACAGAGGAATACCAATCATGTCGTCCAATCTGTAGGCAATATCAATTGACACGGGCGGTATTGCGATATCATACTTTAATAGACCATAACCAACACCCAAGTTGATATTAATTTTTTGATCTCCCAAGGCCGGGGAAGCCTTCATGAAGTCAAACGCGAACGCGTTACCGAGCACTAAGCTTGCGATAACTAAAACAAACAATAGCTTTTTCATAATTAAAAAGCTCCTTTTTTTCCCCTGCTTTGT
>JAITUR010000030.1 GCA_031286205.1 Treponema sp. | reverse complement strand
CTGAGGCATGGAATCGGAATCCAGTGCAAGCTCTGCAAAACCCGTAATGCTGTTCATGGGTGTTCGGATTTCGTGGCTCATCATTGCAAGAAACGCAGACTTTGCACGGGAAGCTGCAAGCGCTTCTTCGGTTCGGGTTTGCAGTTCTGCAGTTCTGAGCTCAACAAGTTTTTCCAGTTCTTTACCGGTGCTGCGGCTTTTTATAAAAAAGACGGACACCAGAGCTATAATTATAAAAGATAAACCGATTGCTCCAAGCAACCACGGGCGCTGCACTCTAAGAAGTTTTGCCTGATAATCAAAGGTTAAACTCATCCAATGTTTTGAAATGCCCTCAAGATCTATAATCTGAAACGCCTTATCCATTATGGAAACCAATACAGCTTCGTCCTGGTTAAAACCGGGTGTTATGTTGTAAGTATAATCAAATATATAATTGGCTTTATAGCCGCTGCGTTCATGGTAATTTGTTAAAGCAAGAAGCTGAATCATACTGCTCATTGCTAAATCAATTTCCCCTTTATCCAGAGCGGCAAAGATTTCGTCAAAATTATTGTATATTTTTGTATGAGTATGATTCGGAAACCATTGCCTAAACAATTCTGAATGCGAAAAATCCCTAATTAAGCCTACTCTGGCATTTGCAATTTCTGTAATTTTTAACCTAGGCAGGCTTGGTTTGGAAATTAAAATATAATGTTCCTGCATAAGATTAGTTTCCGGCCACAGAAAACGCTTTCCTCTTTCGGCAGTATATCCAAGCTGCGTTACAAGCGACACCTCTTTGTTATCCAGAATCTGTAAAATTTCCGGCCATTCAGTATTTTCCGAATTTGCTATCTTAAAAACAATACCTGTAAGGGAAGATACTTCGTTAAGTATGTCTATCATTATTCCCTGCCATTCTTGTTCATGAATATTGTAAAAATCTATCGGATAATTAAAATACTGCGCTCCAATTTTTATTACCGGATTATTTTTTATATATTCAAGCTCTTCCGGCGTTAAGCGCAGAGAAAACTTATGGGCAAGATATTTTTTGTATCCCAGATTATATAAATGCGTAAGATATTGAGTTCCGCCATTTTGCAGAGCTTTTGTTACAACAGAGATAATTGGCTCTAAATCCGAATTTCCTGCAGTCATGGTAATAAAATTAAAAATTAACGGGTAAAAGTCTTCGGCTATTACATAACCATAATTATCAAATGCCCCTTCTGCGGTACCCATTGCAATAAAAGCATCAGCTTCTCCTTTTAGCATCATTTGGTAAATTTCTTCGTAGTCATCTGCAAAAAATGCCTGGAAAGAACCCGGTTCCAGCAAAGCTGAAACATCATTATATGTTACGGAGCCTTCCAAAAATATATAACGCGGCAGGCGGTATAGGGAAATAATTTTTGGGGACTGACTGCCTGCAATACGAATAATTTTTACAGAGCGTTTTGCAATGGAATCGGAAGAAAAATAGATGTCATTATATCTAGAGGCAACAGTAATGCCTGCAAAATCAAGCTCGCCGGAATTCAACTTGGCATATATATCAACCAGCGGGAGAACTTCCGGTATAAATTCAGCACCAAAGAGCGAATTAAGCCAGCCGCTAAACAGGGCAATATAGCCGTCTATTTGGCCGTCTTTATTTACATATGCCTCGGTGCCCAAAGTTGATGCATAAGTAAACGCATCGTACTTTTCCTTAAGCGCCTCTATTGCCGCTATTTCTTCAGCAGTTACACCGGGAATATCTTTGTAAAAAATATTCTCCATTGATAAATTGATTCTTGAAGAATCTTTTTTTAATAAACCGGCTCCTGATGTCCCTTTGCATCCGAAAAGGAAAACCAAAGGGAAGAGCATTAAAATAATCTTTGCGGCGAATATAAAGCGCAGCGGAATTGATTTTTTATTATTCATGTTAATTCCTCTTGTTTTTTTCTTAATTCTTCGAGTGTTTTTACAGCGGTATCGAAATTAAAGTTTTCGATCTGCTGTGCAAGAACTTCCGTACCGGGAACAGCGCGAAGCGTTCCAAGCAGATCCACACATTCAGGGTTGCTGTTTTCCAGCATGGGTTTTAGTTTTTCGAACAAAGCAAGCGTTTGTTCCGCATTAAGCGCCGGAAGTTTATCTTGTGCTGCTTCGTCCGCCAGCAGTTTGAATTCTTCCAGAACAAGCGTTAATTCGGTTTTTAGAATATTCATTTTATTGTCCCAGATAGAATCTACTCCGTCCCTAAGCAGCGCTTCTACCTCTGAAGCTGCATTTTTTAACCCTGCTTTACCCAGCAGTCCCGCACTCCCTTTTAAAGTATGCGCAAGTCTGTGTGCAAGTTTTATATCCCCTGCGGCAACCGCTTCTGCAATTTCTTTGTGAACAGTTTGATTATTTTTGTAAAAATTCAGGCGCAGCATTTTTTGCTGTTCCGCATTGTCGTCGTATTCATCTATGCCGCCGGTTATTGGCGTTTTACTTGTCGGCACAAAGTAGTTTAACAATATTCGCCACAATTCTTGCGAGGTAAATGGCTTGCCCAAACAGTCGGGTATTCCGTTTTTCTTGTATTTTTCCAGTTCGCTTACCATTACATTGGCAGTCATGGCAACGATTGGGGTTCCTGTATTCATAGCCATTATTTTGGAAGCGGCTTCCATTCCGTCCATAACAGGCATAAACATATCCAT
>JAITUR010000012.1 GCA_031286205.1 Treponema sp. | reverse complement strand
AAATATGGCAATAGTTTTGAATTGCGTAACCTTAGACGCATGGTTCAATTTGCTGATGTTTTTCCAGAAATAAAGATTGTGTCGCCACTGGCGACACAATTGAGCTGGTCGCATTTTGTTGAAATTTTGCCGTTGGAGTCACAGGAAGCAAGACTATATTATGCAAACGATGCAGCAGTTCGCCATTTGGGTAAAAGAGAACTCCGGTATCAAATATCTCGGAAAGCATACGAAAGACGGGAAATTGCAAATGCTCGAATTTCAGATAAGTCAGTTGTTCCATTCAATGTTTTTAAAGACCCATATCTTCTTGATACTTTAGCTCTAAAGGAAAACTTTTTGGAATCCGATCTGGAAAAAGCCATCCTAAAAGAACTTGAAGCGTTTATCCTGGAATTTGGTCATGGATTTACATTTGTCGAACGACAAAAACGGATGACAATGGATGATGAAGACTTCACGCTTGATCTTTTGTTTTTCCATCGTGTTCTAAAACGCCTAGTAGCGATTGAATTAAAAATAGGCAAGTTTATTCCGCAGTACAAGGGGCAAATGGAATTTTACCTGAAATGGCTTAATAAATATGAACGAAAAGATGGAGAAAACGAGCCTATTGGATTAATCCTTTGCACAAAGGCAAGCCGAAACCAAATTGAACTTCTGGAACTAGACAAAGCCGGAATCGCTGTTGCCGAATATTGGACAAACCTGCCGCCAAAAGCATTGTTGGAAGAAAAGATAAAAGCAATTTTGTCTGAAGCACAGGAACGCCTTGAACGCCGTAAATTGCTGGCTAGCGGAAAAGGGCAAAAACAGGTAGAATATTTTTTGGAGCCGAAGGATGATGGTGAGTGAGTGAACGAGAGTATATGTGTTATTACAATTTAGGCAAAGATAATAAGAAAATTATAGCTAAAAAATACAAGGTAGAAGATATCTCTCTTTGGTTATATAATTACCTCAGATTAAATTAATAATCTGTTGAAGAATTTACAAATTAAGGAGGTATTTTATGCAAAGGAGTGAATTACACACAGACAGAAATGAATTAAAATATTTTATGCGATATAAAAGTTTAGATGCATTTCGCTCTGCATAGATAGAACAATGGAAAATATTTATTATATAGAAAATGAAAAAATATATCTCAATATAAAAACCACCCCTAATGCTTCTAAAAATGAAATTACCGGAATAAAAGACAACCGTTTATGTATTCGAATAACTTCTCCGCCTGAAGATGGAAAAGCCAACACCAGCCTTTGCAAGTTTCTTGCCAAAACTATTGGATGTGCAAAGAGTAGCGTTGTACTTATAAAAGGCGAGAAGTCAAGATTAAAAACCGTTTCAGTGCCGGTAAATTATATTCAAAACTTAGAAACTGTTTGCAATATTCATTATACGATACGATAAAAAAAGGGGCTTTTCAGCCCCATTATATAAAAACCGGTTTCCCGGTCATTGGGCAGGGCGTGTATAACATTCAAACCCCGCATACTAAGCATATATCAGCTTCTCCATGTTGTCAATAAAAGCAGGGGACTCTATATATCCCTTTGCCTTGACAAGTAATGGTTTTGGCATGATAATTAAAACATTGGTTGGGGTAGTTTTGGATATTAGCCCCTCTCAATTGGGTTTTATTTTCCAAAGGATAAGAAGATGATAAACGATAATATTATCGCAATTAAAGATGACATTCTCAATACTGTTGGCGAAACCTGCGAAAAGATAATTCTCTTTGGTTCTCATGCTTATGGAGACCCTCGCAAAGACAGTGATTATGACTTTTTTGTAGTTTTGGAAGATGATACCGAGAAGCCAATTTTAGTCCTTCAAAAGATTTATCGCAGCTTGGCAAAAAGACCAATGACACCGCCAATAGATGTCCTTGCCAACTACAAATCCCGCTTTGAGTGGCGCAGTACACAGCCAACCATAGAACGAAGAATAGCCAGTGATGGAGTGATTCTCTATGAGCGACATTAATCTGGTACATGAGTGGTTTAACTATTCCACGAATGATTTAATATCGGCAAAACATTTGTTTAATAATTTATACCCAAAACAGACAGAAATTGCCTGCTATCTTAGTCAGCAATGTGCAGAGAAAGCATTAAAAGGATTTTTATTTTTTAAGGATACAACCCCGCCCAAAACCCATAATTTAGTCGAGTTATGCCAGATGTGTATTATTCATGATAGTAATTTCTTAGAAATCATGGATGCTTGTGCAGATTTAACCCCTTACGGAGTTGCAGTTCGTTATCCTAATGAATTAGCAGTTGATGATACTATAGCAAAAGCAGCTATAGATAAGGAAATACACGATATATAGGCTCTTTTTGAGGTATCTAAAACTTCAGAGAATCAGCCGATTTTGTCCAGTTTTATGTTCCAGGTTTAAGGAGATAATTCTATAAATTATGATATACTTAATTAAGAGAGGTTAAAATGCAAGCAGAAGAAAGTATTGATTTCACAAAAATTGATTGGAAGGAAATTGACGAGAAAAAAGCAGAATTCATTTATAATGAAGCTTTGGAACATCACAAAGGAATTATAGAAAATAATAACCGAATATGTGACAAAGCCCTTGGCATGCTTTCTTTTATCATGCCAATTATGACAGCTTTAGCTGGTTATCTTGCAATAACTTGGGGAGAGCTTTCTTGTTATATTTTATTTACCGCAAGCTGGGCAGGTGTTTGTCTTTTTGTGATCACCTTCAACTTGTTGTTTATAATTGTACCTCGTAGCATTAACCAAGGAGTAGGGTCGCCAAGAGCGTACCTTACAGATGATTATTATAAAAGAAATATGCGCGAGCTGTTTGTTGGAAATATAATTAATTTACATAATTGCATTTTACAAGATTATATAATAATTAATAAAAGAGCTTGGAATTTTAGAATTGCCGTTACATTTTGCGCAATTCTTCCTTTGACTAGCTTCTTGGCATTTCTTTTAGTAAATTATCTTAGATAGAGTTATCAGGACAAGATACTTAATCTTTAATGTCACTCCTCGTTTTTCTCTGTATCGCTTAGTTGTATAAAAGTTCTTCCTGTCAAGGAATTATTCAGAACCTTTGTGTCTGAAGGTCTCGGTGTAGCAAGATTGATTCTCTCTGGTGTTTCAGATTTTAGTGTTTCTGTTGTTTGAATAGTTGTTTCATTGTTTTCATTACTCATTATCTATTTCTCCTTTTCTAATTATTATTACACAGAATGCAACATAGCTTCTCGAAGAATTGAATTCATACGAGTCTGATAGCCTTTTCCTGCACTTTGTAGCCATTCAATCACATCAGCGTCAAGACGAACATTTACTGTTTTTTTTACAGGCTTATAATTTGCCATATTCCGCAAATGAGAAGGTTTCATTTGCGCTAATTGTTCATCGGTTAATTCCGGGGCATCCGAATAGTCGGTAACCTTGAATGATTTAATTTCTGCTAGTCTCTTTTTTGTAATTTTCTTCATAAATTTTCCTTTCTTTTGTAGTGGCTTTTCGTGCTGTTATAAGATGAATGTTGTCACCTTTTTCTGTAAATACCACAGACAAGATAAAAAAATCCTGCCAACGACCTAAACAAATGTATCTTTCCTCATCCGTTGTCGAATGAGCCTCATCAAAAAATTCAATCAAATACGGATCGTCGAAAACATCTGTTATTTCAGAAAAGAAAAAACCATGTTTTTTTCTGTTAAGCTGATTTTTTTCTTCTGTCCATGTAAACATAGCTTCTCCCGTCTATACTTAAATGTATAGCCGTTTTTTATACTTGTCAAGGAGAATATCGTTATTGCAGTCATACTTCTTTGCAGGGGGTTAAATTATCCTATTCTACTTCGTTCGTTGTCTGCGAAGGCTTTTATTACAGATTTTATGGGGTCGAGGGTTTCTTGTGGAAGGATTGCTAGATCGTCAAGGATACCCTTGAATTGCAGGTACTTAGAAATATCTACAGTTTTCTTGAATTCCTTGCCTGTCACCAGGTATTCGACGGATAACCCAAGAACAGTAGCCATTTTTACCGCTATATCGGCAGGCGGCATGGATTGTTGTGGGCCTAAATAAGCTTCTAAAGCTCGTTTTTTTATTCCTGCTTTTGCGGCAAATTCCTTTTGATTGAGGTCTATATACTCAATTTCTGAGCGTAAACGCTGCGAAAAATCAGTCATAATTAAAAAATAACATAATTATGCAGTTTATGGCTAAAGGTACGCATTATTACTGTATATATTGACAAAATTACATATTTATGTGCATTATTGAATATAGAACATAATTATGTCTTTTGTCATATTTGCAAAATAAGGCGATTTTTATGAAAAACCGGAATTATTATCGTGCCAGCAGGATTAATAAAAACTTGACAGATAAGGAAGGAAAATACAAATGAATCAGGATTTTGTTACCGTTATAAAAAAACTCATCGAAGAACAGGGCAAGGAAGTTTTGTCTAATGTAGCAAAATTAAAAGCATTATTAGCCGATTATACCCGCGGGGACTATAAAAAAGAAAGCCGTCTTTTGTTACAAGCCATTGAAGCAGGAGTGCAAAAAGCGATAGAGACAGCAGATAATTTAGAAATATGCAAAAAGCAGCAAATAAGAGTATTAAGGGAAGAACATTTTTTGGCGGAAGAAGTTGCCGCAGACCTTGTAGATATGTTAATTTTGGTTTTAAAGGAGCAGGAAAAAGAGAAAAATATCTGTAAAGACTGTAAAAAAGAATTACAGGAAGAGTGGAAAACTTGTCCACATTGCAGTTCTGGCGTTACTCGCCGGGAGGCTGATGTTATTGGGTCTAATCTGAAAAATACAAAAAAACGGATAAGTTTAACACCTGTGCCGAAAAAAAAGAAAACTAAGAAAATTATTATAATTTCATTAATTATAGCTATCGGATTGGTTTTGTCGTTTTTTTATTTTTACCAATATTTTTATCAATTTATGCCTTCATTCTTAAAAGAAGTTTTTCCACAGCGAGGACATACTTCTGGTACTACTTCCGGACATACTCGTGGTGTTTATTCAGTAAGCTTCAGTCCTGACGGCAGGCAGGTGCTTTCAGGTTCCAGGGACGGAATAATCAAACTTTGGAATGTAGCAAGCGGTAGAGAAATCGGAACTTTTACAGGACACTCTTCTGGTGTTTATTCAGTAAGCTTCAGCCCTGACGGCAGGCAGGTACTTTCTGGTTTCAGAGTCGGAAGAATCAAACTTTGGGATGTAGCAAGCGGTAGAGAAATCGGAACTTTTACAGAACACTTTTCTGGTGTTTCTGGTGTTTATTCAGTAAGCTTCAGTCCTGACGGCAGGCAGGTGCTTTCAGGTTCCAGGGACGGAATAATCAAACTTTGGAATGTAGCAAGCGGTACAGTAATCAAAACTTTTACAGGACACTCTTCTGTTACTTCGGTAAGCTTCAGCCCTGACGGCAGGCATGCGCTTTCTGGTTCCAGTGACGGAACAATCAAACTTTGGGATGTAACAAGCGGCAGAGAAATCAGAACTTTTACAGGACATACTTTAGGTGTTTATTCAGTAAGCTTCAGTCCTGACGGCAGGCAGGTGCTTTCTGGCTCCATAGATAAAACAATCAAACTTTGGGATGTAACAAGCGGCAGAGTAATCAGAACTTTTATAGGGCATACCTCTAGTGTTACTTCGATAAGCTTCAGCCCTGATGGCAGGCATGCGCTTTCTGGTTCCATAGACAAAACGATCAAATTTTGGAATGTAGCAAGCGGTACAGTAATCAGAACTTTTACAGGACATACTCTTGGCGTTAATTCAGTAAGCTTCAGCCCTGACGGCAGGCATGCGCTTTCTGGTTCCAGTGACGGAACAATCAAACTTTGGGATGTAGCAAGTGGCAGAGAAATTAGAACTTTTGGAGAAAAATAGTAAAAAGTAATTGGTCTTATGTTTATTAAACTGGATTTATACCAGATATTGTTAAGGTAAAATTTTAGGAGAAGAGGAGGCAGAAGTATGAAATAAAGCAAGGCAGGAACAGGCACGGTTCTTGTGCGTGCGACCGGACTTTGTATGAAGGACGGAGATAAAAATTACACAGGTAATGACTGATAATAGATGTCAGATCTTTACCGTAGAAGGAGAAAATAAATGACAAAGGTAAGAAAAGGTAATGATATAATTGAAATTGAAAATGATAAGGAGAGATGCGGAAATTGTCGTTATGAAAAATATCCGAAATGCACACTGTTTGATATTCCTATTGATCATGTGGTAGAAAATAATGCAGACCGTTCGGGTTATATGCGCCCCTCTATGTGTCTTGATGCAGAAGTTAAGGACTAATAATCTAAAAAAAGCAACGCCAAAATTGAAATGATTTTGGTGTTGCCAGTCCAAATACACAACACGAGGAGAACAATCAATGCTAGATTTACAAAAAGGATTTACAATACAAACAAGAAACTTTAAGAAAGTTATTGTAAACAATAAACTTGGCGAAGGCGGGCAAGGCGCAGTATACCATGTAAGCTACGATGGTAAACCAAAGGCGCTAAAATGGTACTCGGGTAAAAAATTTAAAGACCCTAAGAAATTTTACACTAATCTGGAAAATAATATAAAAAAAGGAAAGCCGACAAAAGCATTTTTATGGCCGGAAGATTTAACAGATTATAAAGGAACAGCTTTTGGCTATATTATGGATTTAAGACCGGGCGATTATAAAGATTTTTCCAAATTCCTTATAGGTAAAGAAGGTTTTGCAAGTATAACAGCAATGACAAATGCTGCTTTACATATAACAGCAGGTTTTCGCGAATTACATGCCAAAGGTTATAGTTATCAGGATTTAAACGACGGCAACTTTTTTATTAACCCAAAAAATGGCGATGTGCTTATATGCGATAACGATAATGTTTCGGAATACGGAAAAAATTCCGGCATTGCAGGAAAGGCGCGCTATATGGCGCCTGAAATCGTGGCAAAGGGAGCCAAACCTGATATAAAAACAGACAGGTTTTCGCTTTCTGTAGTGTTGTTTTTATTGTGGACAAATAATCATCCCTTGGAAGGAAAGGCCGCTTGTCCTGTATGTATGGATGCAAAACACGAAAGAAAAATTTATGGCGAAAACCCCGTATTTGTCTGGGATCCAAATGATATTTCCAATAGACCGGTGCAAGGACTCCATAAAGGTGCTATCGTCCGATGGCCGTTTTTGCCGGAATATGTACGGGACTTATTTATTAAAGCATTTAGTAAGGATATTTTAACAGATCCTTCAAATAGAATTATAGAGCAGGAATGGTTAAGAACTTTTATTCGTATGAGGTCGGAAATTTTTAAATGCCCCTGCGGTATAATTTATTTTGCAGATCCGGTAAATAACAATTCCTGTCCTGGATGTAAAAAGCAAAATATATTTCCATTATATATAAAAACATACAGATATAATCTGCCGGTTCATCAGCGGACAAAATTATATATATGCCATACAGAAAAAGACTCCGACGATTTTTTAACCATAACCGGCGAAGTAACAGAAAAGGATAATGAGTTTGAGTTAAAAAATGTATCAAAAATAAACTGGACGGTAATAGACGGAGATAACAGTATTTCCATAGCGCCTGATGCATCAATCTTGTTAAAAAAGGATATAAAAATCAACTTTGGTCATGCAAATGCCGAGGTAATTTAATTAATATTTAAGGAGAAGAATATGTCGTTAATGGACAAAATCGAAATCCCAAGAAGAACAATGGTTTTATTTTTTATCATTGATACTTCGGGAAGTATGGATGGAAATAAAATCGGAGCAGTAAATGTCGCAATCGAAGAAGTTATTCCCGCAATTAGGGAAGTCTCGGATGAAAATGCCGATGCGCAAATAAAAATTGCTGCTCTTGAATTTTCTTCCGGTGCAAGGTGGATTACCGCAAATGGTCCTGTAGAAGCAGAACAATTTCGCTGGAATTATTTGGATGCCTCAGGTGTTACGGATTTTGGAGCAGCCTGCAAAACATTGAACGATAAACTTTCTACAAAAGCTTTTATGCAGGAAGCTACCGGTTCTTTTGCGCCTGCTATATTTTTACTTTCTGACGGCGAACCTACAGATGAATGGCATAGTGTTTTGGCATTGCTAAAACAAAACAACTGGTTTAAGGCAGGCGTTAAAGTAGCTATTGCCATAGGCGACGATGCAAATAAAGATATGTTAAAAGAATTTACCGGTTCTATGGAAGCTGTTTTAGAAACTCACAATGCTGCGACATTAAAGAAAATGATAAAGTTTGTAAGTGTTCGTGCTTCTCAGGTTGCCAGTAAAAGTTCCAATGCCGGCGTAGAAGGTGCATATACCGGCGACGAGCAAAAACAGCAGGAATTAAATGCAAACTTACAAGAATTTGCCGGAGAAATAGCCGTCTCCCCTGATAATGATCAATTGGATTGGTAATGAGTATATATAAATCATTTGCAATTACTGTAACAGGCGGCAGCCATATCAAACAAGGAAAAGGCTGTCAGGATGCTTCGTTTTGCAGCGAGAAAGATATTGTTTCCATTGCGGCAGTTTCTGATGGTCATGGAGACGGGAATTGTTTTAGAAGCAATAAAGGAGCAAAACTGGCTGTTGCCTGTGCTGCAAGAGGGATAGAAGAATTTGTAAAAGTTTACGAACCTAAATTTTCTTCGGGTCTTTTTAAAAAAAAGGATATTCCCGCAAAAAGCGAGTTTGATAAGGCAATCCGCGATCTGGTTAAACATATTATTGCTTCCTGGCAGGCAAGAGTAGAAGAAGATTATACGGCAAATCCATTCAGCTCCGACGAACTTGCACTCGCCGACGAAAAATATAAAAAAAGATACGAGGCAGGCAATAGCTTAACCAAAGTTTATGGTGCAACACTTATAGCTGCCGCTATTACGGAGCATTACTGGTTTGGTATTCATATAGGAGATGGACGCCTTACCGCCCTTTATTCTGACGGAAGCTGCGATCAGCCTGTTCTCTGGGATGAAAAATGTTATCTTAATGTAACAACATCTATCTGTGATGATGATTCTTTTGAACAGGCACGGTGTTATTCGTCTTTCCACGATAAGAATAAATCTCCTGTAGCAATTTTTCTTTGCACTGACGGTATAGATGATAATTATCCGGTTAATGAAAACGAAAAATACTTATTTAAAATATACAGAACCATTGCACTTACCTTTGCAGAAGACGGTTTTGAATCAACATTTTACCAGTTAAAAGATTTAGCGGATTCATTTGCAACCAAAGGAAAAGGGGATGATACAAGCATTGCAGGTTTCATTGATATGGCTGCCGTAAAAAAAGTTGTTCCAATATGGCAGGAACAGATTAAAAAAAACGGGAATCCTGAAAATTACGGCGACTTTGTTGCAGATAAACAGAAAAAAACTTCAATAGATAAGGAGATTTAAATGAATACTAACTTACTGAATATTGTAAAACGAATTGTTAACGAAAGGGGCGAGAATGTACTTGCCGATCCGCAAAAATTAAATCCTTTGTTTAAGGATTATGCAAAAGATGAACCAAAAGACGAAAGAGCCGCTTTTGGACGATGTATAGAAATAGGAGCGTATTGGGAGTTAAAAAATACAACTGCTGAAAACGAAAGAAAAAGGAAAAAATCATTGCTTGCAAATCAACTTCATGCAAAAACAGGGATAGAAAAAAAATTGTGCGAAGAAGCTCTTGATATATTAGAAGCTGTTGTTTATAAAACTTCCCCATATACTGCAATGCAATCAAATACAATTTTTGGTACACAATCCGGTAAAAATAAAATTAGCATTAGGACAATTATTTTTGGTATAGTTGGGGCATTGGGCGGTGCTTTTGGTTCATATCTTTCTGAAGGATTTATTACACACGAAGATTCATTTTCAAGGATAAGATTAATTTTTGACACAGCCATATGGGCAGCATTTATTGGATTTGGAATTTCTGTTGGATTGCTGATAGCACAAAACATATATCAAAAAAAGAAACCTGAATTAATAACTTTTATAAAAACCATGCTTATTGGTATAGGTATGGGCGCTGTATCAGGAGGAATTGCACAATTAATATTTGGTTCGATATATAATCATGTTTCATTTATAGTTTTAGAAGTAATCAGAGTTATCTGCTGGGGAATTATGGGGCTAGGAATAGGTTGGGGTGTTTCATTATTTGTACCAAATTATCCAAAAAAGCGTGCAGTAATAGCCGGATTTTTTGGCGGAATAATAGGCGGCATTTTTTTTATTGTGTTGGCACCTTCACTTTCAAATATAGCAGGTAGATTTTTTGGGAATGCAACTTTGGGACTTTTTATTGGATTAACCATCTCTATCGTAGAAGAAGCTCTACGGCAAGCATGGCTTACGATAATTTGGGGTAAGAACGAAACAAGAACAATTTCGTTAGGAGAAAAGCCGATTATTTTTGGTTCATCTTCAAGCGCCGATATATACCTCTCTAAAGAAACTGAACCGCCTGTAAGAGCGACAGTACAAATAGAGAATTCAAAAGTTGTAATGTATGACAAAAAAACAAGCCAGCGAAGGGATTTGCAAAATGGAGAGAAAGTTGATTTTGGCAAAGTAAGTTTTGTTGTTAATATCAAAAAATCGTAAGATAATCATCAAATTCTCAAGGTAAATAAATGAATAGGTCACTTTTGGCAAGTATAAAATGGGTTGTTTCGCAGCATGGGGAATACATTCTTGGCGATCCCTTGCGGTTAAAGAAAATACTTGCCAAACATACAAAAAACGAACCAAAGGCAGAACGCATTGCTTTTGGACGCTGTATAGAAATTGGTTGTTACAAAGAGTTAAAAAAAGCGCAAAATATGAACGAGCGCAGCCAGGTAAAATCAAGCTTATCCCAAAAATTACAAAGTACTACAGGTATAAATTTATCTCTATGCAGAGACGCTTTAGATATACTTGATGCAACAATATTTGGAAATATTGCGCCTGCCCCAGCCGCCCCAAGTCTAATTCAGTCTTCGAGCTCTATTAAAAATCAAATTAGCAATCAACTGATTTTATTATGGAAAAAACCTATTGTAAAATGGTCTAGCTTTATTGTTGCTATTATTTTTATTATTACATTAATCTTTAATTTTGCATATAAAGCTGCATCCAAAGAAATAGTTGATAGTATTATCGATGAAAGAATAGAGGAGCTAAAAAGAATAACAGAGCATCAGGAACAAATTACTGACCAGTTGGATCAAATTAAAAAACAAATAGAGAACGATCAAAATAATCAAAGCCCAACCGGACAAAATAATACGCAACAGAAAACAGAAAGAAACAGGTTAATCGAAAATCTTCAAAATGATTTACTAATAGAAATTTTGGCGGCAAAAAAAGAAGGCAGGCGTAATATTTCTGGACGAATTAAAGTATTAATTATTCCAACAAATTATAAAGGCAATAGATTTAGAATGAATTTTAACAATCTTACACCTATTGTCCAGGATGGGCTAAATATAATTAAAGAGCAGGCAAGACGATATAATCAAAATATAACGATAGAATGGGAGTACGACTCATATTTTACCATGAATAATAGTGCGAAAGGATTGCAGCAATATTCTTTATATCGAAACAGATATAGAAATTTTAATCATGTTATTACTGTATATGCTGTCGATAAAACAGAGCGTTCTTATATTACATATGCAGGATCGCTGGGCAGAAGCGAAGAACATGCTATATTATGGTTTAAAGATGCAAGAGGATTTACCGCCGGAACTTTAGCACATGAAATTTTTCATGCTTTTGGCGCAGAAGATTTATATTACGAACAAGGCATAGTCCCACTGGAAGTAGAAAGAAATTTTAAAACACTTCTTGGCAATTCTATAATGCTTAATAGCCAGGGGGCTTCTGGTTTAGATCCAATAAACGCATGGCTTATTGGCTGGAATAAAACCCCGGAACCGTGGTACGCATGGTTTATTGATAAGAGAAAGGAACAAAATGAAACCAGATTCTATTAGCGTTATAGCAGGAGTAGTATTCGCCTCTCAGCTCTTGACATCCCGCAAGCGGGCTTCCATTTATAGCAGGAGTAGGACTCGCCTTCCAACCCTCGACATCCTGTCTCGGGCTTCCAGGCCGCCTGCGCATTGCTGCCGCATCCATGCGGCAAAGTTATCTCTATAAGGCTGTCGCCTTGGCAAAATTCTGGCAATGCTCCGGTTCGAGTCCTACATTAGTCCTAAATTATTAATTTTCTGGCTTTTCATAACAAAATTCTTTATTTATTAGTATTTAGCAGGAGTAGGACTCGAACCTACGACCTCCGGGTTATGAGCCCGACGAGCTGCCAACTGCTCTATCCTGCGCCGTAATATATAACTTACTTATTTTTTACAGTCTTGTCAAGACCTTCTCCTTCCCAGCTTCCCTTAATCGAAAGAATTGCGGTTATAAGGGCGGAGAAGGCTATTAATATTGCCAGTATTATGGGGAATCCGGGCATGGTAACCATCAGGTTGTAAATACCGTGAATAGCTGTTGCCGATAGCAGGCGGAAGATTGCCTGGGCGGGATTTGTACGAAGCATTATTGCGGCAGAGCCAACGCGGGAACCGCAGGCGGCATGGATAGGGGCGGCTGTAACTGCCCGTAGCAGCAGCAGGTTTATATCCATACTAGAAGCCGAATAAACGGCGTTTTCCAGAATAGCAAACCCAAGACCCGCAACAAGCCCCAGCGCTGTCCCCATTTTTACAGAACTCCAGGAAAGCGGCTGGCTGTCTTCTTTAGGTTTTAATAAACCAGCCAATAAAAAGAAAATAAACAAAAGCATCATGCGGCTTAGTTCTTCTGAAAAGGCTATGCGAAAAAAGAACTCGTAAAACAACGCTGCCCTGTTGCCCGAAGGACTAAACAATGATACAAGATTTTGTAAAAGAATGGCAGGAAAAATAGCGGCGGCGCCAATTAACAGCGTAATTAATAACTTAATTAACGAAACAGGATATTTTGCAAAACGATACCAAATATAAACAGCTATTACCGGAAAAGAGGAAACTATCAACATTGTTATTAAAACCCAAGTACCATACATGATAGAATATTATCATATTTTAAGATAAGGTTAAAGGCGTGGATAAAATAATTTTAACAGGTCCTAAACATTGCGGAAAATCAACTGCGGGAGAATTGCTTGCGTCCATAATCTCCGGCAGCTTTATCGACCTTGATACAGAAATAACACAAAAAACAGGTAAAACCCCAAGGGAACTCTACAAAGAAAACCCCGCTGTTTTTCAAAAAGCCGAAGCCGAAGCATTAACTTCTCTTGCCGGCGTTGATTGCGACAGAAAGCGCATTATCGCGACAGGCGGCGGAATAATCGATAACCCGGATGCAGTTACTCATCTTTCTTTGTTAAAAAACTCCGGTGTTAAAATTGTGTACCTGAATATTTCCGCCGCCGCCGCTTGGGAACGAATAACCGCCGGTTCTAAAGAGCTGCCGCCTTTTTTACAAACCAATACCCCGCAGGAAACCCACCATGCTTTGCACGAACGGCGCGCCACCGCTTACCTAAAATTTGCAGATATTGTAATAGATGTCGAGGGAAAAACGCCGTCTGCCATTGCCTCAGAGATTGCTTCAGTTATATATTATTAAGTTCTTTTTCTGAAAGCCCAAGCCTTACAAGCTGTTCTGTTGTCAGATCCGGCGGTGTTTCCAACTGCTCCGGGTTTTCAACCAAATTGCGTACAAGGTCTATGGATTGCGCAAAATAATTCCCGTCTATAATTCTGTCGTCAAATGTAAAGGTTATTTTAACCTTGTTATGTTCATTGATATTTTTTATTTTCCCAATCGTGCAAAAAATTCCGCAGGTTCCAATTTTAAGATTATGATAATATGTCGAATCAATATCTATATTACCGGTATTGGTTAAAATTAAGGTGCTGTAAAAAGGCAAAGAATTTGTAAATGAAACCGGAAGACCATTATGATAATCAAGAAATTTTATGCCCCAAATTAAAAATCTGGTTAAAAAACGAGGCAGCTTTTTAATTATAGAAAATATTTTTTCTTTTGATTTTTCAGCTTCGTTATCTTGCGGCAATAAATGGTTTTGAATTTTATCGCAAAACTTTTCTAGCGATAATAACGGAGAAAACGACATGGTAAGATTGGCATCGTCTTCTTTAAATGTAAAAGCAATACGGTTTCTCTGGTAATATCTAAGACCGGATACAAAACGATTTACTTTTGGCATTTGTGTAATAGACAGCATTACGGCATACAAAAAAATATGCGTAAATTTTACATTTTTTTCCTGTATGTATTTTGTGGTTTTTGTAATATCATATTCCTGTTCAAAAACAATAACCGAATCTGTCTGCGCAGGTTTAGTGTACGGCATTATATGAGTAAAAAAATCAAGATTTCTAAGGTGAGTTCCGTCGTATCTATTTTTAGAAAACATTTTTGCCTTTACTTTGCAAGTATTTTATGTAATTTTTCACCTAACTCGATTGCTTCTTCCCTGGTGGGTGTAGAAGTTTGAATAAACAAACCCTTGCGCCCAAAAAAGTCCAAAAGTTTTTTTGAGTATTCCGCTAAATCTGTTCCTTTGTCATCGATATGATCCCAATAAAAATGACGCAGACAGAGCGGGGTTTTGCCGGAGACAGCATCGCGCAATTTAGCCCAGTCTTGTACCTGCGGAATGGTAAAATCCAAACCTTTAAGACCGGGAATTTCTATCATTGCTTCGGCTACACTGGAAACATCTCCGCAGGAATGAACAACAATACCGCCGAACTCTTTTGCAATTTGCGCATTGTATTTAACGCCAAATTCCCTGTAAAGATTGGGAGAAAGAAGAGCGGCTGTATCGTCGCTTACACGGATACCTGTTTCTTTTGGCACATACCAAAATTCATGGCTAACCCCGTACAGATTTGTAATTCGTTTAAACATCTCTTTTATGTAGCCAATTGTAGCTTCGGTAATTTTTTCCAAAAGAGCGTGAACTTCATCCGGGTAAACAAGAGTGGCTTCTATAAAACCGGTATATTCCCAAATAAGAGAAGCTGTTACCAAAGGAGACGGTACATTAATAACACGCAAAGGGATTTTGGATTTTGCCTGGAGAGCTTCTACATGTTTCCACGCCTGTTCAAAATAAGGGTTATTTACCGGATCCGGGACTTTAAGGTTAAATACATCCTCGACATTTTCTTCCCGAATAAGCGGCTCTACCCACGGATCTGCCTCGTCATTGGGTTTACATTCGCAGCCAAATGCCCCTGCTATTATATTAATACCCTGATTAGGTTTGATATTCGGAAAGCCGTAATCATAAACACCTTCGCGCAGGCGGGAATGTTCTTCCGCCCATTCAATTTCCGCATCGGGGTTATTGTAGAATTTTTTTGTCGCCATGTGCATAGGACCTACTTCGATAATGAAGGGCACTTCGGGAACTTCTTCCATACGCCAGTTGGCTTCTATAAGGGATTTTTTTTCGTCAATAGTCATTTTTCTCTCCTCCTGTAATTATATCATACTATTGCTTCCTAATCTTGCCGCCTTAACAAAAATATCTTTAAAATATTTCCCCTCTTTTTCACTTATCCCTGCCCTTGCCGCCAAATCATGTAAAAAACGCTCCTGAATATCCCTGCCGTATAGCTTGTAAAAGCCCAAATTTGCCAAAGTATCCGTAATATCGGCTACAAGCGCCGTAATTTCCGCCTGATTCATGGGCTGCCATTCTCCTTTAACGGGTTTTTGCTCCTGTAAAGCCAGAAAAAGCTCGTAGGCGTAAATCTGCACCGCATGGGAGAGGTTTAGGGACGGCTGTCCTTCCGAAACAGGGATATGCGAGGCAAAATTGCAAAGCTCAAGCTCGGCATCTTCAAGCCCCGTCCGTTCATTGCCAAAAACGATGGCCGCATTTGCGTCTTTTTGACCGGCAAGCCACTCCGCAAGGGCACGGGGAGGCATAGATATATTTTTACGGTATTGACCCCGCCGGCGGGTAGTGCCAACCACTATAGAGCAGTCTTTAACAGCTTCAGCCAAAGTGTCAAAAACCTGGGCATTTTCCCAAATATCAAAGGCGTGGACAGCCCTGGTTTGGATTATATTAATATCGGCAGGGCTATTTTTAGCTATTTTGGGGTCAGCCAGCCTAAGACCGGAAAACCCCATATTTTTCATTACCCGGCAGATTGCCCCCATATTTCCGGGTTCTGAAGACCTGGAAAGAACTATCTTGACATTTCCTAGAATCATTCTATAGTATATCATATAATGATTAGGCAGATATGCTGTTTAGTATTTGACAATTTCTACCGAAAATTATACAATGAAGTGTTATCATAACACTTAAGGATGAGACATGGCTAACAATGATATTGTTTCCGGATTTGACGATGAGAAAGATGACAGTCTAAAAATTCGCATAGAAAAAATCGATGAGGCGCCGAGGTGTCTTCTATTGGTTTTAACGGGATATATCGATACTTACAATTCTAACTTCTTTCAAAAACGGGTTCAAAAAGCAATTGAATCTGGTTTTGTCAGGTTAATTTTCCAATGCAGCGGGTTAAACTATGTTTCATCTACAGGTATTGGTTCGTTTACAACTTTCTTAAAAGCGGTAAAACCCCAGGGCGGGGACCTTGTCCTTTTGGACATTCAGCCAAAGGTTTACGAAGTTTTTCAGCTTCTTGGCTTTTCCCAGTTCTTTAATATCAGGGACAGTTTGGAAGAATCCATAGTATTTTTTAACACAGAAAAGCCGCAGGAAAAACCGTCGATTTTCCCAAAGGTTGTTTCTTGTCCAATTTGCTATAAAAAACTTAAAGCTGTTAAACCCGGTCGTTTCCGCTGTTCTGAATGTAAGAGTATTCTTGCCATAGACGAAACAGGTCAAGTTCTTTTGGGTTAACCTAAATCCATGAAGTATAAATACCCCAGAATTGTATACTTGTATATCAATTATGTGGATAATTTGTGGATAACACCTTTATATACCTGTATGAATATTGATACAGTATGATTTTCGAGTAACGGATAGTGCTAATTCTTTACTACATAAGGAATTATGCATTTAAGATATTAGAGTTATGAAATTGATTTATCGAAATAGCCTGTGGAAAAAATGTGTAAAAAGCGAAAAAACAGGCTAATTTAACGATTTTCTTTTCTAAAAGCGGTTATTATTTTGGAAAAGGTTGTTGATTTTATTGACTTTTTCTGCTTTTTATAGTAGCCTTAGTTATTATTTTAAAAAGTACTGATTTTGGAGGTTTTTATAGTTAATTTATTAAGAAGAAACGCCTTTTATCTTTTTTTTACAATCCTTGTTGCCATAGTGTCATCCTTCTCAATTGCGACTTGTCATTTTTTTCCAAATTTGTTAGATAAAAATAATTTAAATTACGGCGATTTGGAAGACACTCTCGATGGCTCTACTCGTCTTGTTGTAGGTATGCACGATACTGCTCAGTATTCTACCGCCAGAAGTGCTGGAAATGGTAAAGACATACAAAACATACAAACTCTTAATCTTACCGTACGTCAAATGGTTATTATCGACATGGATGGTAAGCATACAGTTATTCTAGATGAAGACCGTAATTTTGATATATTGGGTGTTTCCAGAAGTGATCCTGTTATACTTTCCAGTGTTTCCATTGAACCTGGAATCTACCATGAACTGCGACTGGTTTTGCATGATGAAAATACTATCACCGTAAACGGCGAAATGCATCCTATAAAAATCCCAAGTGGCGAACAGTCAGGGCTTAAATTAAAAGGACCATTTATAATACCTAATGGCAAATTATTTTCTTTAATGATTGGACTTGATACATCAAAATCAATAAGCTGGAATCAAGGTCAAGGTTATCGTCTCCAGCCTGTACTGGAAATAACAAATACCAGTGAAATAATCGGTATATTTAGGGGGTATCTGTCAATCTCTAGCGATCTTGGTGCAAATGAAACCTTAGTACAATTATTCGCAAATAATTCTGCCCGTTTACGGATAGATGATTATCCAAATTATACGCTATGGGCAAATTATTCATATAATTCTGTCAGAAAAGAACTAAGACTTACTAATTTAAGCCTTGATGCACCCGGGCTTGGAAGAAGAGAGCTAAACCATGTAATGAAGAAAATCCCTAGTGAAATAGTAATGCCTGTTAAACAGTGGTCGTTGGATAGCATTATCGCCGTTGATTATAGCGGGATAGTCTGTAATTTGTATCGCGTAGATGAATTTAATTTTTCTAATGGGATTACTTTTACAGAATTCATTTTAAATATTGACTATTCCGATGGGTCAAAAAGCGGCAAAGAAGTGATAACAGAAGTACATTTTATAGATTCGGGAGCACCGCCTATTACACTGTTTAGTAAGTTTGCAGGAAGCAGAATAACGGAAAAAATACTTGTAAAAAATAATCATATACAGGGTTCAAGTACACGTATGCAGGTAATTTCATATTTATTTGAGAATGCAAATGATTATAATACTGAACCAGGTGTTTTTGGCGGCGGCTTTGTACCTTTTATAATGTCAGGGTCATATTTTTCTGAAACAACAAATAATCCATGGCAGCCGGAGAATCATATTTTCACATTAAGAAGAGATAACGACAATCAGGAATTCACTGTTAACTTTACAAAACGGATGAATATATATCTGGAACATGAAAATTTTTCAAATAATTATCCGGTTGTAAGATGGGATTCGTACCCAAATGCACATGATTATGCAGTTATCGTACTTGTTAATAGTTGTTATTCTAAACAAATAAGTAATGACAATAATAATTGGAGTATAGCATATAAAAAATTAACTAAAGACACAAGTTTTATGATTTTCTCTGAATTAATAAGCTTTACGCCAATCTATTCAGGTCAATTAATATATGCACCAAGAATTCAAAATGGAGATATTATAAGAATTGAAGTATATGCATTAGATGGATCAGGTGTATTAAATACGGATAATAAAGCGGGAGCTCTATTTATGGATTCAATAAATATAGTAAGGTAGGTAAATTCATGAAAAATTTATCGTTTTTTGTATTTGTAACGATATTATTTGTTAGTTGTACACCCCGTGCTGAAGTAGATAGAATCTATATTAGATTTACTCAGCCAAATTTTGAGGGAGATTGGTCAAGTTATAGTGAAGGTAATAATAAAATAGACACTATTAGTATATCTATCCCTTATTCTTCTCTTTATCGGCCTCCAATAGAAATTATGGAATCTATACGATTCAATAACAACAAACCAAGTATATTAAATTTCAATACCAATGCTTATTATGCTTCTAAAGCTATCTATAATGATAAATATAGTGATAATATTGAATATTATAATTTAGGGATTATTATAACCAATTTTTTGAGAACAGAAAGCCTTCCTTTTTTTTATTCTCAAAATACTGTTTTAACAAATAATACCATTTTTAATACAAACTTAAAAATTGGAACAAAAAATGATATTTCGTTGAACTACTCATACAGATCACGAGCTGAAGTATCTTTAGAAACAGAGTTTGTTGAACGAGATAATTTCTTTATAAATGATCAATTAACTTATAGCCCCTATTTAAAGCCAGATATAAAATACATTCTTAGATCAAATGAAATAGGTATAAACAGTATTAATGCAACTATTATGGCAGAAGGGTATCGAGCTGATCAAATTAGATATTTTAGAGAATATGTAGAAGACATTTTTAAAAATGGTGCTCCTTTCAATTTTATTAAAAATAATAATTTAAGAAATAACATTAATATGGTTATGTTTGAAACAATTTCATTAGAATCTGGCTATAAAAGCTCTTCTTCAGATAATAAGAATACTTATTTTCAGTATATGTATGATAAAATTCGTAAAGATGATTATATAAATTTTAATAAATTAAAAGATGTTTTTTCTTCCAATATATCATCTGCTATAATATCTACATATCATATGGATGTGTATATTTTATTTGTAAATAGTAATGATTATGTAGATTATATTGATTCTTATATAAACCGCAGGGAAATTAATAGAAAAAACAACAACCCTGTTCATTGTATTGTTATAAATGCTCCTGCTGGATTTCCTGTAAATGGAATTACTAGTCGTGATTTTTTTCATAGCAATGTACAAACAGATAAAATTAGAAATTTTTTAGAAGAATTGCTAGGACATTATAATGATTAAGACTATTAGTAAATATATTATATTTTTATTAATAATCTTTTTTCTTTGTAATTGCGACTGTGATAATTCAAAAGGACTCCCATATAATTCACAAGAAGCCGGTGCAAAAATTATCGGGAGTTTCGATATAACAGACAGTGTTTGGTACCATTCTTATAATTCTGATATTGCAGGTATAAAAAATGATTTTGATTTATTCGAAAACAATGGCTTTGTTTATTTAAGGACAGAAAACAATATTTTTATTTTTGATAAAAATACAATGGTAAAAACCAGAGAAATTGAAATACAGGTTCCTGATGCCATTAAACATAATTTGCGTATGTTTGGGTACCAAGGTTTTTTTATTATAAATGATTTTGCTTTAATACAATATTCAAATCCAATTAGAAATTATGATGGCTTCTTTTATTCACAGTTTATTAAAATTAATTTAATTAACGGAGAAACGATCATCATGGATGAAGCCGAATTATTCGATACAGAGCTAAAATCTTCTTTCCCTCTGTTAATGGGATATGATAAAGCTAATGATTTGTTGTGGTTTTGTTTAGGAAATCAGGGGGTATCTTTTTTCTATTTTTTCAATTATAATAATGAAACTTTCATACTTGAAAAAACTGTAAATATTTCTGATTTTTCTAGTTTTTTCTATTATTATCCGAATGTTTCTATAACAATTAGAGATACAGATTGCTGGCTATTTTATTATATTCGGTCCAAGTCTGCACATATAGAAAAGATAAATATTAGTAAACCAGAGAATACTTTACATATAATTAAAGTAGAACATCTTGGTGTTGATAATAACTATTTATACTTTAATTATTTAACTAGACCCGGCAATATTATCTACGACCCGCCGTATATCTGGGTTATGGTTGTTAGAAATGAAAGAATCCAGATGTTAAAACTGCTGCCGAATTAGAAGAATTGCCCCCCCTTTACATTTTTGTTTATTTTAGTTATGTTATCCCAATATAAGGAGTTTTTAGAAAATGAGTATTGAAGTCAGCAAAATGCGGAACATCGGGATTAGCGCCCATATTGATTCAGGGAAGACAACCCTATCTGAACGAATTATGTTCTACAGCAAAAAAATTCACGCCGTTCACGAAGTCCGGGGCAAGGATGGAGTGGGGGCGACTATGGACCACATGGAACTTGAAAGGGAACGCGGCATTACAATTCAATCTGCCGCAACCCAGGTAAATTGGAAAGATTATACTATCAATGTAATAGATACACCCGGGCATGTCGATTTTACTATCGAGGTAGAACGCTCTCTGCGAGTTTTAGACGGAGCGGTTTTGGTTCTTTGTTCGGTCGGCGGAGTACAGTCCCAGTCAATCACGGTTGACCGTCAATTAAAACGATACAATGTCCCCCGTATTGCGTTTATTAACAAATGCGACCGTACAGGGGCTAATCCTTTTAAGGTTCGTATGCAGCTTCGCGAAAAGCTTGGTCTTAACGCGGTAATGATTCAGACCCCAATCGGATTGGAAGACAAACTGGAAGGCGTTGTAGACCTTATCAGAATGAAGGCAATTTATTTTGATGGGGCGCAGGGGGAAACACTTCGTATAGACGATATTCCTGCAAATTTAAAAGAAGAAGCCGGCAAATACCGCGAGGAAATGCTGGATGCCCTTTCCATGTTTTCCGATGAACTTGCGGAGTTGTTTTTGGGCGGCGGCGATATTCCCGAGGAAGTGATTCATACGGCAATCCGCAAAGGAACCCTTTCCGAACAGTTTGTGCCGGTTATGCTTGGATCGGCATATAAATTTAAAGGTATCCAGCCCTTGATGGACGGGATTACCAATTACCTTCCCAATCCTACCGAGATTAAAAATTACGCGCTTGATTTAGACAATAACGAAGAAAAAATAGAACTTTCTTCCGATGAAAAAAAACCGACTGTCGCCCTTGGTTTTAAGCTGGAAGACGGTCAATATGGCCAGCTTACCTATGTGCGTATTTATCAGGGAAAACTTAAAAAAGGCGATGAATTGGTTAACACCCGCGCCCGTAAAAAGTTTAAGGTTGGCCGTCTTGTTCGTATGCACGCGGAAAGCATGGAAGATATTAACGAGGGCGCGCCCGGCGATATTGTTGCCCTGTTCGCCATTGAATGTGCAAGCGGCGACACTTTTTGCGGCGGTAATTTAAACTATGCAATGACATCGATGTTTGTGCCGAATCCCGTTATCTCGCTTGCTGTTACTCCCAAAGACAAGAAAAGCGCGGATCAAATGGCAAAAGCGCTTAATCGATTTACCAAAGAAGACCCCACCTTTCAGACCTATGTTGATGCGGAATCGAACCAGACAATTATTAAAGGAATGGGCGAGCTTCACCTGGAAGTGTATATCGAGCGCATGAAACGCGAATACAAGTGCGATGTTGATACCGGTATGCCGCAGGTTGCCTACCGTGAAGCAATTACGCAAAAAGCGGAGTTTAACTACACTCATAAAAAACAAACCGGCGGTTCAGGTCAGTTTGGGCGCGTTGCCGGTTATATGGAACCTTTTGCAGACGGCGACTATGAGTTTGTCGATATGATTAAGGGCGGCACTATTCCTACAGAATATGTGCCAAGCTGCGACAAGGGCTTTAAGGAAGCCTGCAAGAGAGGCAGTTTGATAGGATTCCCAATCGTAAACATTCGCTGTTTAATTAATGATGGTCAGAGCCACCCTGTCGATTCTTCGGATATTGCCTTCCAACAGGCGGCAATTGGCGCATTCCGTGAAGCATACAACAAAGCAAAGCCGTGTATTCTGGAACCGATTATGAAAGTATCGGTGGAAGGTCCCACAGAATTCCAGGGAAATATTTTTGGATCGATTAATCAAAGGCGCGGTATTATTTCTTCGTCGGTAGA
Source organism: Treponema sp. (assembly GCA_031286205.1). Taxonomy (GTDB): domain Bacteria; phylum Spirochaetota; class Spirochaetia; order Treponematales; family Breznakiellaceae; genus WQXQ01. The sequence continues at coordinate 23,213 of JAITUR010000012.1, read as the reverse complement.
AGACGGAACATTCTCCCGCGTGGAAGCGGAAGTTCCACTCAGCGAAATGTTCGGCTATTCTACAACCCTGCGTTCTTTGACACAGGGCAAGGCAGAATTTACAATGGAATTTGAAAAATACGCAAAAGTACCGCAGAGCATTTCCGATGCTTTAATTAAAGAAGCGGCGGAAAAAAAGAAGGAGAGATAACATGGGAAAAGAAGAGCTTATAAAGCGCAGTCCGTTAAGGTTGTTCGAAAAATCAATTCATGGCGGGTTAAAAGCCGGTGAAATTGGAATTGTCGCCTCTCCAACTGGAGTGGGTAAGACATCGGTTCTTGTGCAGCTTGCTCTGGATAAACTGCTCCAGGATAAAAAGGTAATCCATGTTTCTTTTACTCAGCATACTCATTATGTGCTTACATGGTACCAGGATATTTTCGAAGAACTTACCGGCAAGGAAAATCTGGGAAATGCCGCCGAAATTAAAGACAGCCTTACAGTAAACCGCGTATTAATGAATTTTAACCAGAACGGAGTAACTGTAGAGCAAATAATAAAAAGCCTGCGCGCAATGATTATTGACGGAGGTTTTAAGGCAGACTCGATCATAATAGATGGCTTTGATTTTTCTAAAACAAATGCAGAGAATATGGCAAATATTAAAACCTTTGCCACAGAGCTTGGTGTTGCAATTTGGTACAGTTGTTCGGTGCAGGACGGAGAAGGGCAATACGATAAGGAAAACATTCCTGTAGTGTTAAGCGAATTTACATCTTCCATTGATATTGTAATTGTATTGAACCCCAAGAGCGATTATGTAGAGATTTCAATATCAAAAGACAGGGACTCGATCATTTCCAAATCTATAGCAATGGAGCTTGACCCCAAAACCCTGCTAATTTTGGAAAAGTAGGCAAGCAATATCCCGTTCTCTGATTACACCAAAGCATCCCTAATTCTCTGAATCTCGTCGCGGATTGCCGCTGCTTGTTCGAACTCCAGATTCTTTGAGTGTTCAAACATTTCGTTTTCCAGAGCTTTAATTAACTGCTTGCGCTGGGCGGGTATGAGTATATTGTGTTTTTTCTTTAATACTTCGACAGTAGTGCTTGCCGCATCTATTGCTTCTTCCGCATGACGGGTAAGTATATCCGCAATTGCCTTCTTTACCGTTGACGGGGTTATGCCGTGTTTTTTGTTGTACGCCGTCTGTATTTCGCGGCGGCGGTTGGTCTCGGCAATTGCCTGCTGCATGGCATCGCTTGTGCGGTCGGCATACATTATTACCTTGCCTGCGGCATTTCGGGCAGCCCGCCCAATAATCTGTATCAGCGAAGTAAGCGACCGCAAAAACCCAATCTTGTCGGCATCCAGAATTGCTATGAACGAAACTTCCGGCAAGTCGATACCTTCGCGCAATAAATTAATGCCGACTAAAATATCAAACTCGCCCTGCCTAAGCTGCGTAAGAATTTCCACACGCTCGATTGTTTCTACTTCGCTGTGGATATAACGGACTTTTAGTCCAAGCCCGGAAAGATAATCGGTAAGATCTTCCGCCATTTTTTTTGTAAGCGTAAGAATAAGCGAGCGTTCCCCGGCTTTTATGCGGTTCTGAACTTCTTTATAAATATCCTGCATTTGCCCTTCGCTTGAGCGCACCTCGATTTCCGGATCAAGAAGACCGGTAGGGCGTATTATCTGCTGAGCCACCCGCGCGGATTTTTCTACTTCCGCCTTGCCGGGCGTTGCAGAAACAAAGATAGTTTTATCCAGCCTTTCTTCGAACTCGTCAAAGCGCAAAGGGCGGTTGTCCAGGGCGCAGGGCAGGCGGAAACCGTAATCGACAAGGCTTTGCTTGCGGCTGCGGTCGCCAAGATACATCGCACCCAACTGCGGCAAGGTAACATGGCTTTCATCGATAAATGTCAGATGTTCCTTTGGAAGATAGTCAACCAAGGTGTCGGGGGTTTCGCCCGGTTTACGCCCTGCCAAAATTGCGGAATAGTTTTCGATTCCGGGGCAGTAGCCCATCTCGGTTAACATTTCTATATCATATTCAACGCGGGTTTTAAGCCGCTCGGCTTCCATTATTTTTCCATTGTTTTTAAAATATTCCAGCCGCTCTTTTAATTCCTCCCTGATTGTGTTTAAAGAATTCTGCACCATCTCCGCCGGCATAACGAATTGTTTGGCGGGGTAAATTAAGGCGCGATCAAGCTCTTCCAGTATTTCGCCGGATATAGGGTTAAAACGCCGAATTTGTTCGACACAGTCCCAGTCCAAATCCACACGGTAGGCTTCTTCCATGTAAGCGGGGAAGATCTCCAGCGTATCTCCCCGGCGGCGGAAACGGCCTCGTTCTAGAACGGCATCATTGCGTTCGTACTGCAATTCCACAAAGCGGCGCATAAGCGACTCCACATCTACAGTCTCGCCCTTCGAAAAAGTGGCAGTCATCTTTTTGTAAACATCGGGAGTTACCATGCCGTAAATGCACGACACCGTCGCAATAATTATTACATCTTCGCGTTCCATCATACTGCGCGCCGCAGAAAGCCACATTCGCTCAATCTCGGCATTTATAGAAAAATCTTTTTCTATGTAAAGATCGCTCTTTGCCACATAAGCTTCCGGCTGATAATAATCGTAATAAGAGACAAAGTATTCTACGGCATTGTGCGGGAAAAACCCCTTAAACTCGCGGTACAACTGCGCGGCAAGCGTTTTATTGTGGCTGACAACAAGAGTGGGCATTTGCACTTTTTCGATAATCTTTGCCATTGTAAAAGTTTTACCGGAGCCGGTAACACCCTGCAATGTCTGGTATTGATCGCCCGCCTTTATACCGCCTGCAAGCGCGGCAATAGCTTCACCCTGATCTCCTGCAGGTTTGTATGGGGATACAACTTCAAATTCACGCATATTTTTACTTGACTACTCTTCCGCTTCTTCCGCTTCTTTCGTTTCTTCGGGTTCATCCAAAAAAGTGGGTATTATTCTTGGTACAACTCTTGGCAGAGAAGTGGGCGATGAGGGTATTGTCAGAGTTTCTACTTTGCCGGCAGCCGCTGTTTCGTATTCGCCAATCAGACGGGAGCGCACTATATTTGGGTTGTATAAAACATTGCGGAAGCTGTTTAAACCCGTAACTTCATTGCCAACACGAACATTAAGAAACTGATCCCCATTTGTAGAAGCTGTGTAATATCCATCCGGTGTAATGCAAACCCATTCAAAACTTGTGGTTCTGGCGGTTTCCCTGTTTATAACCGGAATAAACGCGACAATTTCTACATCGTTTATTAAATCCCAAAGACGGGCTATACCTTCTGTGGAACCAAAAAGAATTCGTGTTCCGTCAGGGGTGAATGTAACAGAATTTATATTATCCTGAGGAAAGAGAATAGTTCGTATTTCTTTTCCTGATGCTACATCCCATATTTTTACAGTTTTATCTTTAGAGACGGAAAAAATCTGAGATTCATCAAAATTAAATTTTGCGTATGTAACGGCTTCTCTGTGTCCGGAAAAAGTTTTAAATACCCTGCCGGTTACTACATCCCAAATTCTTACAGTTTTGTCGGCAGAAGCGGAAAGAATTTGTCTGCCATCAATGGTTAATGCTGCAGAATAAACAGCGCCGCCGTGTCCGGAGAAAGTTCTAAGTGTGCTGCCGCTTGCTACATCCCATATTTTAATTGTTTTGTCTGCAGAAGCCGAAACAAAGCGCCTGCCATCTATATTAAATCCCAATGAATAAACAGCACCCTTATGTCCTGTTAAAACATTTAGAGTGCGACCGTTTCCTGTATCCCACAATCTGATACTGCCATTGTCCGCTCCGGAAATTGCGCGGTTTTCTGCAGGGCTGAATATAACTGTTTGAGTTGGATGCGTATGCCCCTGCAGTATTCGTGTTTCTTGTCCTGCTGTTGCATCCCACAGACGAATGTTTCCGTCCAGATTACCGGAGAGCAGTTGTTTTCCATCGGGGCTGTAATTTACCGAGCTGATTAATCCGTTAGTACCCAGAAATACTCTTTGGCCGCGGCCGTTTACAATGTCCCATAAATTTAGATTATTATTTTCTGTGTAGGAAGAAGTAATTGCAAAATAACCGTCAGGGCTGAATGTTTCCGCAGTTGCACTGTTGGTAAAACCCGCAAAAGTTCTAACTTCCTGGCCGGAACTGATATCCCATAATTTTATTGTTTTATCTTCGGAGCCGGAGATTATGCGTTTTCCGTCAGAGCTGAATACTGCCGATGTTACAACACCGTCATGCGCCGTAAAATTTTTTGTAATACGCATTATTTCCATATCGAATACTTTTACAGTTCTGTCGGCAGAAGCAAATACCGCAAAGTCCCCGTCCGGACTAAAACTTACGGACAATACACTTCTTTCGTGCTCGTTAAATGTTCTGTTTGATTGACCTGTCTCAAGATTCCACAGCCTTATACTGTTATCGTCGGAACCGGACAAAGCTCTTTTTCCGTCAGGGCTGACACTTACAGACCTTACCCATCTTGTGTGGCCAACAAGCGTATGAATTACCCGTCCGCGGGTAACATCCCACAATTTTAGAGTGTTATCTCTGGAGCCGGAAAGAACCTTATCTCCGTCAGGAACAAACGCAACCGATAAAACAGCGGATGAATGACCCTTAAAATTCTTTATTTGCCTTCCTGTTTCAATATCCCATAATTTTACATTTTTATCTGCGGAACCGGAAAGCAGTTGTGTTCCGTCAGAGTTAAACACTACCGAATATACAATATCACCGTGCCCGGTAAAAGTTTTTAGAAGCTCGCCTGTGTTTATGTCCCATAGTTTGATAGTTCTGTCTGCGGAGCCGGAAACAGCAAAGTTATCGTCCGGGCTAAACGCAACGGAATGAACAACATTTGTATGCCCGGAAAAAGTCCTGATTTCGCGTCCGGTATTTACACTCCACAATTTAAAAGTATTGCCGGAAGCAGAAAGAATAAACAAACCGTTATTATTGCAGGCAACAGCAGAAACACCGCTATTATTTCCCAACTGAGGATAAATAACCACATCCCCTTCCGCAATGACAGAAACAACGCCCCTTACTTCCAGTTCAGTAACAGGTGCCGGAGCAGAGCTTGCACAGCTCCATAAAAAAGCAACTGCCAGTAAAATGTTTAATATAAAATTGATTTTTTTCGCCATAAATAACTCCTTAATATTTTTCAATATCAATATATAGAAGTATAAGCTACGATTCACTTTTTCTCAAGTATCATTAACCTAACCAGCGGTCTATTAACCATCTTGATAATGATCCTTCGGCGGGTAATTCCGGCAAACCGGGCTGTCCAAACTGCCTTAAAATATCTTTGGTAAACCACTGCGCATCAATTATTTCTGCGCCGTCGGGTTTGACGGTGCCGGAGGCATAACGGGCGCGATAACCAATCATAAGCGAGTTTGGAAACGGCCAGGGCTGGGATTTTACATATTCAATATCTTTTATATTGATGTTTACTTCTTCCCATACTTCGCGCACGATTGTTTCTTCCAGACTTTCGCCCGCTTCGTTAAAACCGGATATGTGGCTGTAAACGCCTTTGCGGAATTTCTTGTTGTGCGCCAGAAGGATTCTGTCGTTATCGTCGGTAATAATAACAATAATTGCGGGGCAAATTCTTGGGTATTCCTGCCTGCCGCATTTAGGGCAAAGACGGTGCGGCGTTTCCTGCCCATTTATGATTATTTCCGGATTTTCTGTACCGCAAGTTCCGCAAAAACGGGAATTATGCTCCCACTGAGAAATATGGCAGTCGCGAAGAATTTTATCGATATCATTTTTATCGCATTTAATTTGACCCGAGGCAGCCAGGGTTAGTAATTGCCGTACGGGGACAGCTTTACAATTTTCGCACAATTCCATATTTATAGCATGGTATTTGTATTTGTTTTTGTCTAGTATAAAGTATGAATAAACCGCTTTTTTTAACCGGCGGCAGCGACATTATAAGCTGCGAACTTTGCCCCCATTTTTGCAAAATAAAGAACGGCAGTTTTGGCTTGTGCGGAGCGCGGGGCAACAAGGGCGGAATCGGAATAATTCCCTTTTACGGATTTATTACCGCACTGGCAATGGACCCGATAGAAAAAAAACCCTTGTATCATTTTAAGCCGGGTTCGCAGATTCTTTCTCTTGGTTTTGCCGGGTGCAATCTTCGCTGTCCTTTTTGCCAAAATTGGCATATTTCTCAGTTAACGGATATTTCGAAAGGTGCGCCGTCCGGAAAATACATGAAACCCGGCGAAATAATTTCTGCCGCCTTAAAACATAATTCGCCTTCTATTGCTTACACTTATTCGGAGCCGCTTATTCATATAGAATTTTTATTGGATTGTATGACATTAGCCCGCAAACACGGTATTGCAAATGTACTTGTATCTAATGGCAGTATTTGCGCAAATAACGAAAATTCTCCTGCCGCGGAAATCCTTGCGCTTACATCTGCCGCCAATATCGATCTTAAGTGTTTTTCCGAAGAAACTTATAAAAAATGTCTGGGCGGCAATTTGGAGACTACTCTGGATTTTATCAAACTTGCTTATTCAATGGGTGTACATTTGGAAGTAACCACTCTTGTTGTGCCGGATTTAAATGATTCAGACGAAGAGTTAGACAAAATTGCGGCATTTCTTGCCTCTGTCGAAAATACGGACAAGCGCGCTATTCCCTGGCATTTGACAGCATACCACCCGGATTACCGCTGGAATGCCCCTCGAACAGATCCCGCATTTCTACGCCGCACTGCTTTACGCGCCAAAAACATACTGCGTTATGTGCATACCGGGAATGTGTAAGAGATTTGCGTAAGTTAATTGGGAATTATTACTTCGGATACGGCGCTTCCGTCACGAAGATAGGCGCGGCGGCCGTTGTTTACATCCAGTAAACGCTGCCCTCTGTGAAAAAACACATATTGATATGTTCCCGGCGGCAAAGGAAGCGTAAGTGTATAAGTGCCTGCAGGCCCTTCTTTAAGCTCGAACATAAAAGGATCCCATGCATTAAAACTGCCTGCTACTGTAACGGTTTCTCCCGGCGGTCCCTTAAAAGTAAAATGCAAACCTTCCGGTAAACCTCTTGCCGGATTTAAGTTTATAGCTCTTGGCGGAAGATTTATAACCGACATGGAAAGACCGGAAGACGGGTCTTTACGAACATTGGAATTGCTTGGATCCGTTGTCCAAAGACCGTTTATAATTAATCTGTATTCAAGATCATTCATCTGCTCGGGAACGGTGTAAATATAAAATTGAATACCGGAATCTTTAAAAGGATCGGGAAATTTCTGACCCGGCAAAATAACCGGATTTATACGATCCTGGGGGACAAGGAGTTTTGTAAACCAGTAAACTGTCGAAAAGCTTTCGTGGGCAAAAGCGACCCCCACCCTTCTGTGGGCAGAATCGGCAGTAAAAATCACCGAATTTCCCTGGATAATCGGGGATCCGGGCTCCTGGATGGATAATAGCCTGTTTACAGCTTCGTCAGCCTCCCAGTCGGCTCCGGCAATAGCAGAAACCAGCAAAAAAGAGGTAATAATCAATAAAATACAAAATGTTCTAATCGTTTTCATACATTCTTTACAATTATCGGTCGATATATAATTATCTTAATATAGATACACAAGGAAGTCATGCCGTCACTAAATGACCTTGGACAATTTAAATTCTCTTTTAATGGTATTGGGATGGGGAAGGATGCCGACGGACAGCCTAAAAAACCGCCCTATGAAGATCTGGCTTTACCAACAACAGAAGCAGCACCTATGGATTTTCCTGTTAGAAATCCTGATGCCATGCCTGAGGATGCGGGCGGTTTTGATTTTGGAGCCTTTTTTGACAGTTTACCAAAAGACGATATAGATCCGCCGCCTTTGGATGATTTTTTTATGGGTACTGCTTCGGCAGACGAATCTTCGAGCGAAACTGCCGGCGGTGAATTTTCCATGGACGACCTGCTTGGCAGCATGAATTTGGGCGATACAACCCCCCCAGACGACTTCCCAATGGATACACCCCCGGCAGACACCCCTTCGATGGACGACCTGCTTGGCGGCATGAATTTAGGCGGCGATACTCCCGCTGATGATTTCCCGATAGACACACCCCCGGCAGACGAACCTTCGATGGGCGATCTGCTTGGCAGCATAGATTTAGGCGGCGAAACACCCGCAGACGACTTCTCTATGGACGCGCCTCCGTCAGACGAACCTTCGATGGACGATTTGCTTGGCGGTATGAATTTAGACACCGAGGCACCCGCAGACGACTTCTCTATGGACACACCCCCGTCAGACGAGTCTTCGATGGGCGATCTGCTTGGCAGCATAGATTTAGGCGGAGAGACACCCGCAGACGACTTTTCTATGGACGCGCCTCCGTCAGACGAACCTTCGATGAGCGACCTGCTTGGAGACATGGACATAAGCGGCGGCACTCCCGCGGACGATTTTCCAATGGACATACCTCCGTCAGACGAACCTTCGATGGGCGACCTGCTTGGCAGCATGGACATAGGCGGTATGAATTCAGGCAGCGAAATAATTGATGATCCGATTATTGATGCTCCTCTTGATGATCCCATAGAAGTAAACGAAGGTATCGATTTAGGCGGAGAATCTATCGGTTCTGTGGAAGAAGATACCATGCCTTTGGATGGCGGGGGGATGTCTTTTGACGAAAGTCTGCCCGATACCGGTATTGGCGACTTCGGCGATTTTGGCGATTTTGGAAGTACGGATTTTGGCGATGCCGGTTTTGACGCAAGTGCGGGCGAATTTGACGCAGGTGCAGGCGAAATGGAAACAAGCCCGGAAAACGGCATGGATCTTGGCGATTTTGGCTCTGATTTTGAAACAGACTCTATCGAGCTGGGAAGTGAACAGGAAGCAGAACACACAGATTTTGGTTCGGGCGGTTTTGGAAGCGAAACAGGCTCCAGCGATTTTGCCCTGGATGGTCTTGATGAACTGTTTGATAAATCAAAACCTGAACCTATAGCTCCAAAACCCAAGAAAAGTTTTTGGAAAAGAAAAAAAACGGAAGAAGATTTTCCGGAAGCCGAATCGGATATCGAAGAAATACAACTTACACAAGATGAAGTTGACAGGCTTCTTGCCACTATTGCGTCTTATCCTTTGAATTTAAGAATTACATGCGAAGAATTAATTGCAGAACAGGTTTTACTGCCTCAGCAATTATCCAAGCTTGTCCGCAGTTTAATAAATGGCGCACATGTCAGAGAGATGGCAACGCTTGTAGAAGAAATTACCGGCAAACCGGTTATCATACCCAAAAGTTACGAAAAAATGACAGGTGCTGCTTTCGAGGCAGAGCAGACCAGTTTTGCATATATTTTCTTTCATAATTTCCTGCCCGTACTTAGATTATTTGCGGTTATTGCGGCAATTATTGCATCGACTGCGTATCTTGGATACAAGTTTATTTACATTCCCGTTAAAGCGGAAAATTTGTACAAGCGCGGCTACGAGCGTATTCCGGAAGGAGAATACCAAAGAGCAAACCAGCTTTTCGACGAAGCATTCTCTCTGCATAGAAAAAAGAAATGGTTTTATTTGTATGCAGAATCATTTAGGGATCAGCGCCGGTATATGCTTGCAGAAGAAAAGTATGATCAACTTTTAAAATATTATCCGCGGGATAAAAAAGGCGTTTTGGATTACGCAAGTTTAAATACATATTATCTTTTAAATTACGATAAAGCAAACAGATTATTGCAGCAGCAGCTATTGGATTTTTCTCCAAACGATTACGAGGGCTTATTGGCGTCAGGAGATAACTTCCTGCATTGGGCAGATTCTGATCCTGCAAGGTTTTATGACAAATACGAAGATGCCCGTTTCTCCTATGCAAGGCTTTTAGAATTAAGAGGATGGCAAGTACCCATTGTAGAGCGAATGTTAAGATACTTTATCCGCACAGATAATTTAAAAGAAGTTCTGTACCTTAGGCATTGGTTCGAAAGCGATAAAAAACGCAGGCTGTCTCCGCCGTCTTTAACAGAACTGGCAGGGTATCTTTTGGATAAACAGATGGAAGAAGTAAAAGGAGTGCCCGATCCTTACCTGGAAGGTATTTATAGTGTAAGGGCAATGCTTTTACAGGCAATTGCAGAGGATCCCTATTTACCGGAATCTCATTACCACCTTGCAAGGTATCATAAAAATTTAAACAATACTTACGAAGAACGGCTGACTTTGGAAAATGCTGTTCGTGCATTTAATCTGGTGCAGACAGAAACCGTACGCCGCAGGCTTTACCGTGTCGATACCCATTTCCGTTATTCCAATCTGCTTGTGGGAGCCAAAGAATTCTTCCCGGCAGAAGAACAAATAGTAAAAAGTATCGAGTTATACGAAGATTTTCTTTCCAGAAATTTGATACGGGCAACACCTCAGCTTGGCCAGCTTTATGCAGGAAAGGGCGATATCGAGTACTTTGTAAAATCCGGCAATATGGAAGCCGCTCTTGCAGATTATCACAAAGCGGAAGGATACGGCTATTCACCGCCGGAAATTCAATACCGTATAGGGGCAGCTTATTATCAACTGGAAAACTGGAAACCCGCTCTGGAGTATTTGTTTAATGCTTCTTCGGACCTGCCGTTAAACAGGCGGATGCTTTATGCGCTTGGAAACGCAGCTTACAGAAGAGGCGACTATTTTGCCGCACAGGGGTATTACGACCGCTTGCTGGATATACTGGAAAATCAGCGTGTCCGCCTGCCCGTTCTTTTACCCAATGACAACCCTCAATTCCTGGAATTGGGCGAACGCCTGATGATGGCAAGAAACAATATGGGCGTTATTTACGAAGCCCTTGCCGACCAGACCGGAAACCGCGAATATCGCTCCAGAGCAATGTCCCTATATGCCGAATCTGCCCGAGCGTGGGATTCTATCACCCGTAATCCTGCAACCATGACAAGAATGAGTTTGGTTGATACACCCGGAGCCCCGGGCATTAATCAGGGTTATATGAATGCTCACCACTCTCTGCGCCCGGGAAGTGGATATATCCCCCAAATTTTCCCAAGAATCGACAAAGATGTGCTGGAACCTTCCCGTTGGGAAGAATTGGCGGGAGCCGGCGGCCTGCAATAGCCTTTTTATATTGAAAATTTATGTTGACAACCCAGCCCAACCTATGGTATATTTATAGCTACCAGTTTGGTAATTCCTATCACACCTTTTGGATAAAGCTATGCAGTATTTTGATACTCACGCCCATTTGGGGCTTATAATTGAAGACCCCATTGAGCAGCTAATTGTGATACAAGAAGCCCGTCAGGCGGGGGTTAATCGTATTGTCTCTATTTGCAACAGTCTCCATGACTTTGGTCAGGTTTACGAAAACCTTAAGTCTGCGACAAATGTTTATCATGCTGTAGGGGTCTCCCCTTCCGAGGTTCAAAATCCGGGAAAGGACTGGTTTTCCAATATCGAGCAGGCTGTTCAATATCCTCGTGTTGTTGCCATAGGCGAAATCGGCCTGGACTATTACCGTAAATTTGGGGACAAAAAATCCCAGATCGAGCTTTTTATTACTCAACTTGATATGGCTGCAAAATTGAATGTGCCGGTTATTATTCACAACCGCGATGCCGGGCATGATGTACTCGATATTCTCCGCGACCGCCTGCCTCCGCGCGGCGGGGTGCTGCACTGCTATTCCGAAGATGCCGCCTATGCCGAAAAAGCGCTGGACCTGAACCTGTACTTTTCCTTTGCGGGAAACCTGACATACAAAAATGCAAAAAACCTGCACGAAACGCTAAGCGTTCTTCCTGTAGACAGGATACTGATTGAATCCGAAGCGCCATTTATGGTTCCGGCAGATTATCGCGGAAAACGAAATATGCCCAAGTATATGCCGCTTACAGCCCGCTTTATGGCGGATATGCTGGAAATAGACGAAGCTGAACTTGCGGCGCAATTATGGGATAACTCGAATAAGTTTTTTGGTTTACCGTCCGAATGAAGGGTATCATATCGCGCAAGCCGCGGGGTATTAAACTCTTCGATAACCGTCGTCGCCTCAGTCATGTGCAAACTGCGTTTACCCGCGACACTCGGCTCCTAGGTTAATAATGTCTCTTTATCGTTCTGTTAAAATTGGCTCTCTGGAACTTTCGGGCAATCTCTTTCTGGCTCCTGTGGCAGGTTATACAGACAGGGCTTTTCGATCATTGTGTGTCGAACAGGGCGCAAGCTTTTCATTTACCGAGCTTATCTCTGCCGAGGCTTTGCACCGCAGCTCTGAAAGATACGGCTTAACCAATACAACTGCCGCACTGACTGCCGCCGCAACCGGAGATTTCCCCGCAAAAGCGTTTGCAGCTTCCGGCTCTGTTGCCGCCGCCGCCAATCTTGTACGAAAGGGCGATAACGAAAAACATTATGCCATTCAGCTTTTTGGCGCAGACCCGGAATCTATTTACAAAGCTGCGGTTATTATTACGCCCTTGCGCCCAAGCGCCATTGATATTAATGCGGGGTGTCCCGTTCCAAAAGTGGTAAAAAACGGTGCCGGCTCTGCGCTTATGAAAAACCCTTCCAACATTGGCAAGGTTGTGGAGGCCGCTGTCCGTGCCTCGCGCGAATGTCATAACGAAGTCCCCGTTACAATAAAGATGCGTTCAGGCTGGGACAGCCAATCCATTAACTATGCCGAATGTGCGCGAATAGCCGTAGAAGCCGGCGCATCAATGGTAAGTCTGCACCCGCGTACACGAGCTCAAGGTTACGGCGGCAAGAGCGATTGGAATCATCTTACGGATATGGTAAGCCGCCTTTCAGTTCCCGTTACGGGCTCCGGCGATCTTTATACGCCGGAAGATGTACAAAGAATGTTACAGGAAACAGGCTGTGCGGCGGTTATGTTTGCACGAGGCGCAATGGGTAACCCTTTTATCTTTTCTCAATCAAGGTCATTTTTGGAAACAGGCAGCTGGGAACAGGCATCTTTTGAAGTTCGCATAGAGGCGGCTTTGCGCCATTTAGAAATGCTTGCCCTGGATATTGGCGAAAGATCCGCCTGTCTGGAAATGCGAAAGCAGTTCTGCTCTTACACGAAGGGGGTTCAGGGCGGCGCGGCTCTTCGAGAAAAGGTAGTACACGCTTCCACGATTGAAGAATATCGTCAAATAGTCTATCCTAAAGCATGAACAGTTTAATAAGAAAACCTTTCCGCTACTCCTACAATGGCGCAGTATTTTGGATAATCGGAATAAATGTCGTTATTTTTGCCGCAATGAGATTCCTTGGCGAAGAATTTCTGGTTTTTCTATATAGAGTAATGCCGATGAGACCTTTTAGAATTACCCAAGACGGCTGGGTTTGGACTTTTATTACATATATGTTCATGCACGGCAATTTTGGACATATACTTTTTAATATGCTTGCACTTTTTATTTTTGGCGTTCATGTAGAAAGACAAATGGGCAGCAAAGAGTTTGTTTTATATTATCTTGCTACCGGCGCTTTAGCCGGAGTATTTTCTTTTGTTGTTTATTATTTTATGAGTATAAATTCCGGTTATACATGGGAAGTGTTATCAAGATTTCCGGAGCCGTACCGTTATGGAATAGCCCTTGTTGGCGCGTCCGGCGCAATCTTTGCTATCGAGCTTGCCTATGCGGTTTTCTTTCCCGATTCCATAATTTATATTTGGGGTATACTTCCCCTGCGCGCTCCTGTTATGGTGCTTGGTTTTACGGCATTGGAATTGTTTTTTACTTTTACCGGCGGCAGGGGCAATACGGCGCATATTACCCATCTTGCCGGATTCCTGTTTGGCTGGATTTATTTTTTGGTTCGATATGGCATAAACCCCTGGCGGCGGCTTACAAGGCGGGGTTAAAATGAAAAAAGTTATCGGCATTCTTTTTGGAGGCAAATCCGCAGAGCATGAAATTTCCCTGTTGTCCGCAAAAAATGTTTACGATGCTATGGATAAAACCAGGTTCGATCCTGTCATGATAAAAATCGATAAAAACGGAAAATGGGAATTAGATAATGATCAAATGCTTTTACTTAATTCCGATAAACTTTCGCCATTCGATGTTATCTTTCCCATTTTGCACGGACCATTCGGCGAAGACGGCACTATTCAGGGATTTCTTAAACTGGCGAATATTCCCTTTGTGGGTTCCGGCGTGCTTGGCTCCGCTGTCGGCATGGACAAAGATGTAATGAAGCGGCTCTTGCGCGATGCCGGAATCCCCATCGGAAAATTTCTAACCTTAAAAAGCCACGAGCCTGTGCCGTCTTTTGCGGAAATTAAAAGCGCGCTTGGAGCGCCGGTTTTTGTCAAACCTGCAAATATGGGTTCTTCTGTCGGGATAAGCAAAGTTACAGAGGAACCGGAATTTGCCGCCGCTGTAAAAGATGCATTTCAATACGACACAAAAATTATTATGGAAGAATTTATTCCGGGGCGGGAGATTGAGTGCGCCGTACTTGGCAATGAAGATCCTATTGCATCTATCCCCGGCGAAATAATCCCTTCCCATGACTTTTACTCTTACGATGCAAAGTATATCGATGAAAAAGGCGCGGCTTTGGAAATTCCTGCAAAGCTGGACAAAGAAACGACAAAGCGCATACAGGAAATATCCGTAAAAGTTTTTCAGGTATTATCCTGCGAAGGGCTTTCCCGCGTGGATTTTTTCTTAAAAGATAATGGGGAGCTTATTGTAAACGAGATAAACACAATCCCAGGTTTTACCAAGATAAGTATGTACCCCAAAATGTGGGAAGCAAGCGGCATCTCCTACACAGAGCTAATTACCCGCTTAATCGAACTTGCAATAGCAAGGCATGAAAAAGAAAGGTTGTTGAAAACGAGCGTGGTGTAGGTTACGGCTTTAACCCCGGTAAATCGAACTCTGGCGGTATTTTGGCAGGCGCGCCTTTTGAATCGACAAATGCCCATGTAACTTTGGCCTCTATTAACAGATCGTCATTGCGCCAAATTTGCTGAGCGATAGTGCCAGAGACCGCGCCTTTTTTAATAGGGTTGGATTTAATAACAAGGTTGTCATCGGTAAATGCCGGCATTTTATAATCAATTTCGATTCTGGCAATATACATTCCATAGCCTTTTTCGACGGCTTTTAAATAATCAAACCCAATATCTCTTAAAAATTCATACCGGGCAAATTCCAGATAGTTAAGATAGTTGGCATTATTTACATGCCCATAACCATCACATTCGTAAGTTCTAACCCTTAATGTGCATTCAGTTTTCATACTTTAATTATAATGATATAATACATTATGTTCAATTATTGCCCGGCGTGTGCCTCTAAAAAGATAGGTTTTAAGATTAATGTTTTTCGTTGTCCGGACTGTGGTTTTGTGTATTATCATAACACTGCTGCCGCTACCGGTTGTTTAATTCTTGTGCCGGGGCAGACAAAGAACGAGGACAGGCTTGTTTTTACGGTTCGAAGCAAAGAGCCGGGGTCAGGCAAGCTGGATATGCCCGGCGGCTTTGTAGATCCGGGCGAAGGTATCCTGGAAGGGCTTTACCGCGAACTGCGCGAAGAAATTGGCTGGACGCCTCCTGTTCCCGCTGGAACCCGTCTTACCGATATTTTTAAGCTGTATGCTTCTTTTCCGAATGTTTATCCGTACAAGGGCGTGGATTATAACACCTGCGATATGTATTTTACGGTTTCCGCACCGGGTTTAACTCCACAGGATATAAACCTGGAAAAAGCCGAAATTTCGGAAATCCGTTTTTTAAGACAGCAAGAAATCAATCTTAATGACTTTGCCTTTGAGTCCACAAGGCGGGCAGTAAAAGCATATTTTGAGTTGCTTGACTAAAATCGATATTATCTACAATCTATACTTATGAGTAAACACTCTTCCCCTGCCAATTCTGTCTTGCCCGTCGAGTACCGCAAAGTTGCCGAACGCTTGTTTCCAAATGACGGGTTTTCCAGAGGGCAGAAACCGGATATAAAAGCGGCCGCTGAATTTGCAAAGGCACTGGGGGCCGGTGCAGAGTATCATAGAGCGCTTGCTCTGAATAAAAACTCCGGAGATTATAAAACATTTTTACATCAATTTAGAACCAATTTGGATTTATTAATTCAAAAAACCTGGGTGGAGAAATCCGAAGAAAGACGCAAGGCTTCGCTGCATAACGATATTCCCTCTTTTATGGAAAAACTGGAAAGCGGCGATTATCCCGAAGCTATAAAACATTTTGGTGCCATTTTGGAAGAGCTTTCTTATTTATTTTTTGGCTCAGAGAGCGAAAGAGAAAGTTTTACCGAATACACTTTTCGTATCGATGAACAAATGGGTCTTTTTTGGTGGTACGGCTCCAAATTGTCTTCTTTAGATGAGTTGATAGAAAAAAATAAAAGCAAAGACGATGGTTTTTTGTGGGCGGTTTTGCTTCTTGGTCTTTGTTACTTGACTAATTTTTAAGGATTAATTTATGTCTAACGATACAGGTTCAGATTTTATAAGCGAATTTATTAAAGAAGACTTGGTAAGCGGCCGCTTTAGTTATGTGCACACACGCTTCCCGCCGGAACCAAATGGCTGGCTGCATATTGGACACTGCAAGGCATTTTATATTGACTTTTACATGGCGGAGTGTTTTGGCGGCAAATGCAATCTGCGCTTCGATGACACCAACCCGGAAAAAGAAGATATATCATATGTCGAGGCAATTAAACGGGACATTAAATGGATGGGCTACGATTGGGAAGACCGCGAATATTACGCATCCGATTATTACGAACACCTCTACGAACTTGCAATAAAGATTATAAAAAAAGGCAATGCTTATGTTGACGATCTTACAGACAAGGAAATGAGCGAATACCGGGGCACTGCCGTAGCGGACAAGAACAATATTACCCAAACACCGCCGGGCAGAAACAGCCCCTGGCGCGATCGTTCTATCGAGGAAAACCTGGACCTCTTTGCAAAAATGCGGGCAGGCGAATTCCCTGACGGCGCAAAAACCCTGCGGGCAAAAATCGATATGACCCATCCTAATTTAATAATGCGAGACCCCGTCATGTACAGAATTCGCCGCGAGCATCATTATCGCACAGGAGACAAATGGTGTATCTATCCCATGTACGATTATCAGCATCCATTGTCGGACGCAAAAGAGGGAATAACCCATTCTCTTTGTTCGCAGGAATACGAAATTCACCGTCCGCTTTACGAGTGGTTTATAAAAGAAGCGGAGGTCTTTCCTTCGCGGCAAATAGAGTTTGCCCGCCTTAATTTAACACGCACCGTCATGAGCAAGCGCTGGCTGTTAAAACTTGTACAGGAAAAACTTGTTACAGGCTGGGACGATCCCCGTATGCCGACAATTGCCGGACTTCGCCGCAGAGGTTATACACCGGAAGCAATACGCAGTTTTGTTTCACAGATAGGCATTGCCAAGACCGACAGCACAGTCGATATTGCTTTTTTAGAATATTGCCTGCGCGAAGATTTAAACAAAAGAGCGTTGCGCATTATGGCAGTATTGCGCCCCCTTAAATTAATTATCGAAAATTGGGAAGAAGGTAAAATCGAAGAAATGGAAGCGGTTAATAACCCCGAAAATGAAAGCGCCGGCAAACGCAAAGTGCCATTTACCCGCGAGCTTTGGATAGAACGGGATGATTTTGAAGAAAATCCGCCGCCTAAATATTTCCGTCTTTTTCCGGGCAACTCCGTACGCCTGCGTTATGCCTATATAATTACCTGTACCGGTTTTGATAAAGACGAAAACGGAAATATTACCGCAGTGCGTTGTACCTACGATCCTGAAACAAAGAGCGGCAATACCGAAGGTAGTCCTGCAAATCCCGGCAGCAAAAAGGTTAAAGGTACAATTCATTGGGTGTCTGCAGAAAAAGCAGTTTCTTTCGAAGCCCGCCTATACGACTATCTTTTTAGCATAGAAAAACCTATGGAAGCTGCAGGCGATTTTACGGACAATATCAATCCAAATTCGCTGGAAGTTATAGAAACTGCATATGGAGAGCCTGCATTATCAAACATTAAACCCGGAGATTTTGCCGTACAGTTCGAAAGATTGGGGTATTTTGCCTGTGATCCCGAAACATCGAATAATCGGCCTGTGTTTAATAAAACAGTAGGGTTAAAAGATACTTGGACAAAAATAGCAAACAAGGTATAATATAGACAAGGAGTAAAATTATGAAAAAACTATTTTTATTATTGGTTTTACTTGCTGTTTCTTTTACTTTTGTTTTTGGCGATAACGAAGAACAGGAAGAAGTTGACTATTTATTGTTTTTACCCAACAGCAGTAATCAATTTGCTGATGAAGCCCGGGCTAGAATCCAGCTGGATAATATAGCAAGATATTTAAGAACAAAAACTTTAACAGAAGCTCAGGTTTATGTTTACGGCTATACAGCGGATGTCGCAAATGATATTGATCCGGACACATTATCCAGAGAAAGAGCTCTTCATGTAATTAACGAATTGCAAAGACGCGGTATCCCGCGCAGTAATTTTACTGCCCCTGTCGGTCATGGTTCTGTTAATTTATGGGGCAATAATATAACCGAGGACGACAGAAGCCCAAACAGGCGTGTAAGAATTTTATTCGAAGATATAATTATTACCCCGGAAGTTGTAGAGGAAGCCGAAGAAGAGATCATTGCTTTTGAACTGGCTGAAGAAGAATCCGCACAGCAATCCTCAGTGACTGTTTCCGAGGATGACGGCTATAACTGGTGGTGGCTGCTGCTTTTATTGCTGCCGCTCCTTCTTTTACTTTGGCCAAAACGAAGAAGCAAAAAACCGGTTACAATTCCTATGCAAAAAAAAGTTACAGAAACCAAAGCTGCGTTAATCAGACCGGAAGGCGGAGAACCAAAATACTACAGGCTTACCGAAGAAGAAATCCGCAACCTTGCATACAAATTTTATGAAGAGCGCCACCAACAGCATGGTTTTGATGAAACAGACTGGCTTAATGCAATAGGACAGTTATTTGCCAAGTACGAAGCTCAGGGTTATATCGTTCTTTGGCCGTAGTCGGCAAGCCAGTCTAGAACATTAAGCCTCTGGATACCGTCATCGTTCGCAGGAGGATCATCATCCATAGTTAAAATAAATTTTGGATAATTGTCTTTTATTGCACACAAAGAACGCTGTTCTCTTTCAAGAGTTGTTTTGTCACGGACAGTAAGAGCTACCTGATAATATTCCCGTTGTCCGCCTTTTTGAACAACAAAGTCAACTTCGTAATTATCAATTTTTCCTATATATATTTCCCATCTGCGGCGCAGAAGTTCAAGATAGACTACATTTTCCAAAATTCTGCCTGGATCGGAAATCGCACTGCCTAAAAGATAAAACCGCAAACCTATATCAGCAAGGTAATACTTATGCCCTGTTTTTAAGTATTCCTTACCTCGTACATTATACCTTCCGACACGGTAAAGTATGTAACTGTCTGTCAATGCAGATAAGTATGAATCTACCGTGTTAGTTGAAATTTGACGCCCGGAAGAAACAAGAGTGTCTGCAATTTTTTTATTGGAACACAAATTACCGATATTATCGAACATAAATCGAATTACTCTTTTTAGTAATGCCGCATCTGCAACTTTTTTCCGCTCAATTACATCTTTTAATACAATGGTATTGTAAATTCCGCCAAGATAATCGCGTATCTGATTAGGATCGTCCCGCAATTTTAAACTGTAGGGGAAAGAGCTGTTTATAATATAATCGTTATATTTTTTAGAAAGTTCATATTTATTATCAAAAGCGGAAAGATATTCCTGAAAAGAAAGAGGCAGTATATGAATTTCGATATATCTGCCGGAAAGAAGTGTTGCCAGTTCTCCGGAAAGCAGGCGGGCGTTTGAACCTGTAATGTAAATATCAATATTTTTTCTTATAAATAAGCTGTCAACCGCTGTCTGGAATTTCTCTACATTCTGAATCTCGTCTAATAAGATATAATTTTTCTTATTTGGCACACAGTTTTGTAAAATATGTTCGTGCAAAGTTCTGTGATTTGTCAGGTATGAATAATTTACATCTTCAAAATTGATACTTTGAATCTGCGCCGGAGCGACACCATTTTCCAGCAGCCATAAACGGTACAACTCAAGCAGGGTGGATTTCCCGCACCGGCGGATCCCTGTAATTACCTTGATAAGTTCTGTATCTTTATAACTTATCAAATTATTCAAATAATCAGGTCTTTTCAGCATATAATTAATTTTAACAAATTTCTAAAGTTTTGTCAATACACTGAAAACTTTTTACGGCGAATATATGGAGTAATAACCCGGGTTATTTCTTTGTTTTAATCTTTTTGATTAAAGGTTCCAGGACATCTGTCATGTCGGGGCGGCCGATTTCCTGTAAAGAATAATCCACGCGGGTTTTGGGTTTGTTAATTTTAATAACTCGTCCAAGATCGATTGGTGTGGCTATTACTACGGAATCACATTTGGCTTTGTTAATGGTTGCGGCAAGGTCTTTAATCTGTTTATCTCCATAACCCATTGCCGGCAGCAGTGGACCTATGTTGGGATATGCCTTGTATGTATCAGCCAGCTTTCCTACGGCAAATGGTCTTGGATCAATTATTTCTTTGGCACCAAAACGCTTGGCGGCAACTATACCTGCGCCTATTTTCATTTCGCCGTGGGTCAGCGTAGGACCGTCTTCTATTACAAGTACGCTTTTCCCTTTTATAATTTCCGGTTTATCGACACTGATAGTAGAAGCAGCATCTACAACAATGGCTTTAGGATTTACTTTTTCTATATTGATTCTTACCTGCTGAATGTCGTTAAAATCGGCGCTGTCAATTTTATTTATTACGACAACATCGGCTATGCGTAATGTAACTTCGCCAGGATAATAAGAAAGTTCATGGCCGGGACGGTGAGGATCTACTACAGTGATCATAAGATCGGGGGTATAGAAGGGGAAGTCATTGTTGCCTCCGTCCCAGAGTATTACATCGCAGCCGTTGGGGTCGTTTTCTACAGCCCGTAAAATTGCTTCGTAATCGACACCGGCATAAATAACATTGCCGCGCTCGATATGAGGCTCGTATTCTTCCATTTCTTCTATCGTGCATTTATGTTTTTTTAGATCCTCGAGGGCGGCAAATCGTTGTATTTTTTGAGCAGCAAGATCTCCGTAAGGCATGGGATGGCGAACAGCAATTACTTTAAGCCCCTGAGCCATAAGAATTTCCGCTATGCGGCGGGATGTTTGGCTTTTACCGCAGCCTGTTCTTGTAGCGCCTACAGCGATTACAGGTTTTTTGCTTTTAATCATTGTGTTTTTATGTCCAAATAATGTAAAATCCGCGCCTGCGGAGTTTACCTTGGCTCCAAGTGCCATTACATCTGTGTATGAAGCATCAGAGTATGAAAAAACACATTCATCGACATTAAGCTCTTTGATTAATTTTTCTAATTCATCTTGGGCAAAAATCGGTATTCCTTTGGGATAAAACTTCCCCGCCAATTCCGCAGGGTACTTGCGGCCGGCAATATCCGGTATCTGTGCGGCGGTAAAAGCTGCTACTGTATAGTTCTGGTTATCGCGGTAGTAGGTGTTAAAATTATGGAAATCCCGTCCTGCCGCACCAATAATTATTACATTGCGTTTTTTCATATTATTTTCCTTTACGAAAAGTTTAGCAAAAAACCGGCGGATGCGTCAATAACTTTGACAAAAAAAAGGGGCGTAAGCCGCAGCTAACACCCCTTTAACTAATGTTTTTCCGTTATTTAATTTCGGTTTTCCAAAGTCCGTGCAGATTGCAGTAAGCGTAAACGGCAACAGGTTTATCGCCTTTAACGGCAAACTCTGCATTCGGCTGATCGCCTGCTTTTAATGATTTACGCTGTCCGCCTTTTTCCGTTTGCAGATAAATAAAACCGATATAATGTCCGGCTTCCATAGGATGCGATACGCTTCCAACCTGAACACTGACATTGTCGCCGGAAACTTTTACATCCGGCAAATGCTTTTCTGTACTTGCTTCTACCGTATTGGAAACAAGTTCCATCATATCTTCGCCGCAGCAAACAATTGGGACTCCGCTGTTAACGATAAGTCCTGCCAAATTGCCGCAATGTTGACAAATAAAAAAATTCATTTTGTCCTCCTTAGTAATTTATTACACGAAGCTCAAAGTAGCTTTGTGGATGCGTGCAAACGGGACATTTTAACGGTGCATTTTCGTTATCCATAATGTATCCGCAGTTGCGGCAAATCCACACAGATTTTTGATTTTTCTTAAAGACAGCTTTGTCCTGTACATTTTTAAGAAGCTTAAGATAGCGGTCTTCGTGCTCCTTCTCGATATTACCTACAGACTCAAATAAAAATGCAATATCGTTAAAGCCTTCTGAGCGTGCATCTTCCGCCATGCGTTTGTACATTTCCGTCCATTCGCCATGTTCGCCCTCTGCAGCAGCTGTCAGGTTTTCTGCAGTTCCGGGAATCTCTCCGCCGCAAAGCAATTTAAACCAAATTTTTGCGTGTTCTTTTTCGTTGCCCGCAGTTTCTTCGAATAAAGCTGCTATTTGTTCGTAGCCTTCCTTCCTCGCCTTGGAAGCAAAGTATGTGTACTTATTTCTTGCCATGCTTTCGCCGGCAAATGCTTCCATTAAGTTTTTTTCGGTCTTTGACCCTTTTAAGTTTGCCATAAATCCTCCATATTTATATATATAACAATGTCATGTTTTTTAGACAAGGTCAATATCATCAAAAAAAGGTATTATTTATAAAAGAAATCCGCGGATATCTATCCCAAAAACCCTGCTTGTTGTTTCATTTTGCAAAACATCGTCTATTTTTCCGGCGATTGCAATTTTACCGTTTTCCAGCACTATTGCCGTATCGCCAAAGCGGCGCGCCATGTTTAAATCGTGAAACACGCCTATAACCAATTTATTGTTGGCCTTAACCCATGTTTTTAAATAATCCAAAAGCTCAACCTGATGTTTTAGATCAAGATGATTGGCAGGTTCGTCAAGTAAAATGATTTCCGGCGTTTGCGCAAGGGTTCTTGCAAGAAAAACACGCTGCAATGTTCCGCCGGAAAGCTCGTTGATCATCCGCTCTTTTATATCCCAAATATCCAGCTTAATTAAAATATCTTT
>JAITUR010000032.1 GCA_031286205.1 Treponema sp. | reverse complement strand
CATGAATCGTTACACAAAGAACTGACAGACGAGCTCCACCAGTTCAGGAGATTAAATATATTGAAGAAAGACCATTTTCAATTCCTGGATTTTCTTAAAAAATGGTGGATTGATCATATTTGTGATAAAGATCGGCAGTTTCGGGATTATCTCTTGGAAGATCCGAAAAGGCGTACGTAAGAAAAAAGCTCCATTCCTGACAGCTGCTCTTATAATTGCAAGGGCGAAAAATTTCATAAGCACGGAACACGCGAGTGGCACGTCATTGAGCAAAGTGACGTGAAATATGGCCCCTATGGGCTGACGGTTATTTGCCACAAAGCCGAAAGGTGGATACATACGGAAACCAGTTGCCCTAAGTCTTTTCTTTACTGCCTCTACTAGACAGCTTAGGTTTGCAAATGGCCTTGTTTTTGAATTTATATATTTACAACTGTAGGGATACGAATCACCTTTAGTATAGATTTTTTAGTTCACTCGGAAAGTCCAAGCCGTTTCATGAGGTCTAAGCGTCTTGCATTTGCAAGCTATCAGCTATATAAAACAACAAATCCAGGTTATATATTTCCTTTAGTTTCACTTCAATAATGCGTGTTTCTTTACCTATCTCATTTAAACCCCAAGCTTGAAATAATTTCGAGTCATTACGAACCGTAATCCATGTAGCGTCCTTAATCACAATACTTCTATCTTTGTTCTTATGTTTTTGTGTAAGGATTCCGCTGTTATACTCTAAATTCTCACCGAAGGGCATACTGAGAGAGCCAACATTTTCATCAGATATTCCTTTTGTGCTAATCAGCCACGCTGTATAAAATTCTGAAACTATATCACCCGCCGTCTTTGTAACCTTTATCTCTTTCCCTTCATTCGGAACAATAACAACCTCGCGCAGCCTATTTTTTCTTCGATGTTTATCTGAAATATTACCACCAACCGCACCTGCCAGTCCAGCGACTATTCCACCAACAATTCCGCCTGCCGTAACTATTGTCATACCACTGTCCGCTCCTACATCTCTAAGTCCGATAATTTCATCATAACGAAACTTTAATTCATACTTTTTCCCTTTAATAATTACGCCTTCGGTGAAAATCGTAACAACTTGGTACAATTTATTTGCAAAATAAAAATTTACTATGATGATAATTATACTAAATAAAATTATTCCAAGCCCTCCTATCATGCTTTGGAATTCCTCGCCAAACATCACTACAAATGCCAATACTAAAAATGCAGGAAAAGCAAGAATCGACAGCACCTTTACAAATAATGCAAATCCATTCTTTGACTTCTTTACATCTACCTGCTCTCCAAAATTTAGTTCCATAACATATCCTCCCACACATTATATAAAATTTCTCGCTCTATCGCCCAGAAACGGTTGACCGAGCAAACGATTCTAACCGACCTTAGAATACCATAAACCCAATGGAATTGCCATAATTTTCTTTGCTGATTAAAAAGTCCTTGACATTTAGCAACTGGTATAATAGTTAAGACCATTATTATTCTATAATCCAGCATAATTTCGAGTTTTCTCCTTTATTCTTGCAATATACAATAAAATAAATTTATTGTCAATATTCATATTTATTCATTAAAAAATTTCAAAAATATTTCGCTTAACGTTCTAGGTATACGAAATCCCAGCCCACCTTGCAAAACTTCGTTTTGCAAGGTGGGCTGGGATTTGGCGGAGAGAAAACCGTACAAAGGGCAAAGCCCGACTAAGGTTTTTCGGAGCCCGGAGGCGGTGCTTGTCACCGCCGGAGCGTATACCGTTTGTTAAGCGAAGTATATTTATCCATGACCAATGCAAAACTGCCACGGATGGCGGTTTTGCCTACAATAAATATTTATATTTCAATATCCTTAATTTTTATTAATTTCTTTTCCAACCAACTGTCAATTATACCTTTATTATTTTCTTTATCCTTAAAAACAAAAGGCTTCAAAAATATATTAATTGCAATTTTTGTGTATATTTTAGAAAATAATAGCTGTTTGTTTCTTTTTAATATACCTTACAAGTTTTTTACCATAATAATCTATTTTTCTTTTGTTTATAAATGTCAATGGATCCTTATTAAACTCATTTTTTATCGTTAATGATGAAACAGTATATCCGCCGGAATTCATTACCATTTCCTTCATAATATGAGTTGTTTTAAATTCCATGGACTCTGGTGTTGCCGAATATTCAACTTCGGATATTAACAGACTAGCATCTAGTCTTGGCGAAGGCATTTTAACCGGGATTAATATATTGGGAATCCAGTAAATTTCCCGTTCGTTGGTGTTTCCAAGTTTTACTATCTGCTCATCAGTCAGCCCCCATCCCGGAACAGTTACAACTGTTTTAATTTCACGCCTGCGCCTCATTTCTGTATTTGCACGGCTGCGGAGTTTTTCTCCTTCGATAAAAGGATCGTCTATATCAATTGTAAGAGTTCTTCCTCTGGGGCAGGTATTATCAATTACTCGTTCAGGCTCATTATTCCAACCGCCTTTAACAATATATTCATGGAATTGTTCAGAGCCGTTTTCTGTCCATTTTATACATTTAACATTTTTTCCTTCGGTAATATTAAACCCGTCTTGTCTATCACTGGAAGCAACTTTCCAGAGATAAAGATTTCC
>JAITUR010000081.1 GCA_031286205.1 Treponema sp. | reverse complement strand
TCCGGCGTTGCTTGAGCGCATCGTGGCGCGAATGGGCAGCCCGGTTCGGGGTTTGCAGGGTCAGTAACTTTTCCGGGTATAGTCAATAAACGCTCATTGGAGTAGTGGCTGCCAAATTTTGGAGAAGCGGCAAGAAGCGCTTTTGTGTAGGGGTGCTTTGCATTGTTTAGAATATCATTGGCGTTTGCGGATTCCATTACCAGTCCGCCGTACATTACCATAATGCGGTCGGAAATTTCCGCTACTAAATCAATGTCGTGGCTGATAAAAATAATAGAAAGGTTTCGTTTTTCTCTAAGAGTTTTTAATAATTCCACAATCTGTTTTTGGATAGTTAGATCGAGTGCGGTTGTCGGCTCGTCTGCGATTAAAAGTTCGCAGCCTTGCGCAAGGGCAAGCGCAATTCCAATACGCTGTAATTGTCCGCCGCTAAATTGATGCGGAAAGTTTATAAGCCTTTCTCTGCCGTTATCTAGACCGGTTTCTTCGAGCAGCTCTGCCGCGCGCCTGTCAGATTCTTCTTTTGTTATTTTCGGTTCCGAATTCTTGAATGTTTCCAAAAAAACTTTGCCCATATTCTGAAGAGGATCGTAAGATCGTCCGGGTTCCTGGAAAATCATTCCGATTTTTTTACCGCGATATTTGCGCAGCTCCTCTATATCCAAACCAAGAAGCTCGTTCCCTTCGTAGAGAATGGAGCCTGTAACACTTGCGTTTTTGGGAAGAAGTCCCGGAACAGCCAAAGTACTTACGCTTTTTCCGGACCCGCTTTCGCCTACAATGCCAAGAGTTTCCCCTTTTTGAAGAGACAGGGATATACTTCGTACCGCTTTTACAGAAACATGATTGTTTCCCCTGATAATCGAAAAATCGACATGCAGATCGTTAATAGATAAGAAATCTGTATTTTTTATGTTTATTTGTTTTTGCGCAAGATTTTTGAATTTTATTTTTTTTGGGAAGAATGTATGGTATGGATCATAAAAATCTCTTAAGGCATCTCCAATAAAAGTAAACGCCAATGAAACTCCAATCAAAAACCACACAGGAGTTAACAGCCACGGGAAAGCCTGCAAATTAGATATTGTAGAAAGATCCCGCTTAATAAGAGAACCCCAGCTGACTGCAGGGTCTGTAATACCAAGCCCCAAATAGGAAAGAACGGTTTCTGTCATAATAAAACCGGGAATGCTTAATGCCACATTTACAATTAACAAACTGGATATTTGCGGAATAATATGCTTAAAAATTATCGCAACAGAAGGAACCATCTCCAATTTTGCGTTTAACACAAATTCTTCGCGTTTAATCGCGTGAACCATGCCTCGTATTGTGCGGGCGGATCCCGGCCAGCCAACAATGGAAAGTATTATGGTAATCATCATGTAGGATTGTGCGGGATCCATGTTAGCCGCTAAAAGCGATCTTAAAAAAAGTATTAGGTACAGCGCAGGAATCAACATTAAAAATTCCGCCGCCCTCATTATTGTCCAGTCTGTTTTTCCGCCAAAATAACCTGCAAGCCCTCCCATAAGCCCCGCAAGTGTAAGCGAAATTGCAGTTGCTATAAAACCAATGGTAAGGGAGACGCGCGAACCGTGAATAATACGCGAAAACATATCCCTTCCAAGATTGTCCGCGCCCATTAAAAAAATGGGATACGATTCGGGCGCTGTAGTAATAAAATGCCTTTCCATTGGAATTATACCCAAAAGGCGGTAAGGCTCCCCCTTGCCAAAAAACTTAAGCTCGGAATAATGATCTCGAAGGCGGGCATACTTTAAGGTAACCGAGTCTGTTATTCGCCATTCCTGCGCCTGAAGTTTTCCCTGATAAAGCCTGACATTCGGCGGGTGGTAACTTTTATCTGCAAAAGATGTAGTAGACGAATAGGGAGCAAAAAATTCGGCAAAGAGCATAAAAAAATAAAGAATTGCCAAAGCGATAATAGATGCCATTGCAACAGGGCGGGTTTTTAAATAAACAAAAAACTTTTTCATATATGCCTACTCTTTTCCATACCTGATGCGCGGATCGACCAATGCCAGGGCAATATCCGCCAATGCCATGCCAACCAAAACAAGAAACGAAATAAACATTATATTTGCAAGAACAAGATTAATATCCTGCTGAATAACCGCTTCATACATTAATTTGCCGATACCGGGGTAAGCAAAAATAATTTCCAGAATAAGGGAGCCGGAAAAAAGACCCGCCAGAAGATTAGCGCTGCTTGTTATGTACGGATTAAGGGTATTGCGAAAAGCGTGCGCAAAATAGATTCGCCACTCGGCAATTCCGCGGGATCTTAAACTTGTTATGTAAGGCTGCCCCAACTGGTCAAGCATTGTTGCGCGAATCATGCGAAGGGAGCCGCCGATGCCGCCCAAAAATGCGGCCAATAGCGGCAGAGCAATATGGTGCATATAAGAAAAAACAAATTTTGCGGGAGCTTCGGAAAATGGAAAAGGCGGATATGCCGTAACAGGAAATAAACCTGTAACAGATGCAAACAACTGAAGAAGAATCAATAATAAAAGTCCCGGAAAGGCATGAAGCACAAGCGCAAAAAAAGTTACGGCAAGATCGGCTTTTGTACCTGCTTTTGTAGAAAAATAAATTCCCAACGCAAATGAAAAAACGGTAATAAACACAAGCGAAATTAAATTAAGAACAAGAGAGTTAACTAACCTGGAAGATAATAAAAAAGAGACAGGCGCGCGGGAAATTAAACTGACACCAAGGTCTCCATGAACCACAACGCGGCTCAGCCATTTAAAATATTGAACATAAAAAGGCTTATCTAATCCAAGTTCCGCACGGTATGCGGCAAGCTGCTCGTCGTTCATGGCTTGCATATTTATATTTGCCCTGCCCTGATTTTCGCTGAACATTTGCTGAATCATTATTTGGTCTACAATATCGCCGGGCGCAAGAGCCATAAGACCAAAAACAGCCAGCCCCAGTAAAAAGAGCATAACTATCATTGTAACAAGTCTGTTTAATATGTAAGAAAAAAGAGGGAACTTTCGTTTAAAAATATACAGAGGAGCAAGGATTTTTTTTACTAATTCTTTCACAGGTATATTCTATGCTTTTTTACCGTATTAAGTCAATTTGATAAAGAGAATGTGATCGCAAATATTGATGTGTAAAAAATTAGTTTATTTCACATAGAAAACCAGCAACCCCCTTGATTTCCTTAAAAAATTCCCTTATAATTTAATGCAACAGCCATTACTGTAACGGTGATTGCGTTAACATTAAGGAAGTTTATGCAAAAATTTTATGACAGGGAAAATGAAATCGCTCTATTGGAAAGTATTAAGGAAAAGTCGCGAAAAACGGCTCAAATGACTTTTGTTGTCGGGCGCAGAAGGATTGGGAAAACGGCTCTATTGACAAATATTTTTGAAAAGAAAAGCACTGTCTATTTTTTTGTAGAAAAGAAAAACGAGGCTCTGCTTTGCGAGGAATTTTCGGAAGAAATTCAAAACAGACTGGGTATAACCGTTCATGGCGTAATGCGAAATTTTAAAAATGTTTTTGGGTTTTTGATGGATTTGTCCAAAGATCGGCATTTTACATTGATTATCGATGAGTTTCAGGAATTTGGAAAAATAAATCCGGCTGTTTACAGTGAAATGCAGAATATTTGGGATAAAAATAAAAAAAACAGCAAAATCAATCTTATCCTTTGCGGTTCAATTTATTCCTTAATGAATAAAATTTTTGAAAATTCTAAAGAACCGCTCTTTGGCAGAGCTACAGCCCGTTTGCATATAAAAAACTTTGACATTCCAACGCTCAAGACTATTTTGAAAGATCATCATCCTAATTATTCTAACGATGATTTGTTGGCATTTTACCTGTTTACAGGCGGAGTTGCAAAATATGTCGAATTATTGGTAAGCGCAAAAGCATTTTCATTAAAAAAGATTTTAAACGAGGTTTTTTCAGAAAACTCGCTGTTTCTTGAGGAAGGTCGAAATGTTTTAATTGATGAATTTGGCAAAGATTACAGTAATTATTTTTCGATTTTAATGTTAATTGCAACTTCTAAAACATCCCGATCAGAAATGGAATCCATCATGAACATCAGTGTCGGAGGCTTTTTAGAAAAACTGGAAAATGAATTTGGGCTTATAACCAAGGTGCGTCCTATTCTTTCAAAACCTGCAAGTAGAAATGTAAAATACAGAATTAACGATAATTTCTTAAGCTTTTGGTTTCGTTTTATTTTTAAATATCGCGGCGCTGTCGAAATGGGTAATTATGATTATGTTAAAACAATAATAAACCGTGATTATCAAGCCTATAGCGGACATATCCTAGAGGGATATTTTAAGGAGAAAATAAAGGGAGAGAAAAATATATCAGATATTGGCGCATATTGGGAAAGCGGGAATCGAAATGAAATAGACATTGTCGCGATAAACGAATACGAAAAAAAAGCTCTTATTGCAGAAGTAAAATACAATAGAAAAAAGATCAATTTAAATACTTTAAAAAACAAAGCAATTAATTTAGAAGAACAATTGTCTGGCTATGCGATTGAATATTTCGGGTTTTCGATAGAAGATATGTAGGTGATGAAAAGGGGATACGGAGCGGAGTATATTCAAAAAAGGCAGTAGAGAAATGCGTTTTTAAAACTCTATTACAAACCTATCGCTTTTAGGATATCTTTTTTTTGCACAGCTTGATTATTCGGGCTTACGACGATTTTTTTCGTAATTCGCCCCGGCGAGCCGTTCATAACATACACCGTATCCGACAAAATCAGCGCTTCTTCTACATCGTGGGTAATAAAAAAGGTTGATACAGTTATTTTTTTTGCAATTTCCGCATACCACTCCTGCATGGTGTGGCGAGTGATAGCATCGAGGGCGGAAAAAGGCTCGTCTAGCAGGATAACTTGATTACTTGTAAAATCGGCAGTCAGATGAATAAGGCAGGTTCGCAAGAGGGCGGCGCGCTGCCTCATCCCCCCAGATAATTGATGCGGATACTTTTTTTCATAACTATCAAGTCCAAACATGGGAAAAAACTCCGCCGCTTTTTCGCGCGCCTGTTTTTTTTGTTCTCCGCGAATTAAAAGCGGAAGTATTACATTATCAATTACTGTACGGTGTTCCAAAAGCAAATCTTTTTGCAGCATATAACTTACTTTTCCGCTTATACCCGTAATATCTTCGCCGTTAAAAAAAACTTGTCCTGTATCCGGTTTATCGACTCCTGCAAGGATATTAAACAAGGTAGTTTTGCCGACACCGGAAGGTCCCAGGAGGGATACAAACCCCCCTTGGGAAAGTTCGAGCGAGATATTTTCTACTACAGGTTTGCCCTCGTAATTTTTTGTTATACCTTCGCATTTAAAAATCATGGCAGGTATTCATTTGTAAAGCCGCCGGAGCCGATGTTTTTTTCTAAAAGCCCCTGTTCGAACGACCATCTGTAAAAATCTCCCCATCTTTCTGCATCGATCTCGCCCCAGCGTTTTGCATCGCCCTGATAACGGGATGCAAGATATTCCTGGCTCCTTATTACAAGATTGCGATCCAGTTCCGGCGCATGGGTTAATAAAATTTCCGCAGCTTCGCGCGGGTATTCTATTGCATAATAATAACCCCTGCTTGCCGCATTAAGGAATTTTTTTGCGGTTTCTGCATTGTTTTCCAGCCAATCTGTGTTAGCCGCAATTATTGGCGTATAAAAATCGAAACGGGAATCCAGTTTTCCAAGATCGATATAATTTATATCTATGCCGTGAACTTCGGCAGCAATTCCGTCCCACGCGTAGTAAACCCAAATTGCATCAATATCGGTTTTTAGGGCGGAGAACGCATCTATTGCAAAATTTGTTATCATTTTTACGGAATTAAAATCGCCGCCGTCATTTTCTACGATTTCTTTAACTATCGCTGTTACTTGCGGCATTTCCCAAGAACCGAACCGTCTGCCTGCAAGGTCTGCGGGTCTTTGAATACCGCTTTCTTTTAACGACATAATCCCCGATGTGTTATGGCTGATAATAGCCGCAACTGCTATTACAGGAAGCGCGTCCCGGTTTTTTGCAATTGCAGGTCCCATCCATTCCTGAAAATCAACGGCGAACTCCGCATTTCCCGATGCCAGTAAAACAAGCGCTCCGTCTTCCGGCGGTTGAATAAGCGTAACGGTTAAACCTTCTTCGGCAAACCAGCCTTTTTCCAATGCAACGAACAAACCGGTGTGGTTTGTATTCGGCGTCCAATCCAACACCACGCGGATTGTGCCGTCATCCTTTTTGCTGCACCCGATGAAAGCCAGTGTGAAAAATATTATTCCAATTTTTAGAATAACTTTATTCATTTTCTTTCCTCCTGTAGGGCATTACCGCCCTTTCTATTATTGTTATAAGTTTTATCAATAAAAGACTTAAAATAGATGTAAGCAGAATTACTGCAAACATTTTGTCGAACGAATAGGATCGCCTTACCCTTATCATATATACTCCCAGCCCTGCATCTCCGCCCAGCCATTCTGCAATTACGGCTCCGACAATCGAATAAGCGCCTGCAATTTTTAAGCCGGAAAAAAACGCAGGCAACCCCTGCGGAAGTTTTATATATTGATATATCTGCCGCTTTGTTGCTCCCATCGATCTTAAAAGATTAATTGCATCATTGTCGGCATTGGAAAAAGCGCCTAACAGTCCAATTGTCATGGGGAAAAAGCAAACCAGAAAAACCAGCGCAATTTTTGGAGCGACTCCGTAACCCATCCACAAAATTAAAAGAGGAGCTATGGCAATTGTAGGCATGGTCTGTGTTAAAAGCAAAAGAGGGGACAGCGATTGTTTTAGAAAGCGGCTAGCATCCATTGTAATTGCAAGCACAAATGAAGCCGCTATTGCAAGAACAAGCCCCGCCATTGCTTCCATTAAAGTACGCTGTAAATGGAACATTAAAAGCCGGAAGTCTGCAATAAAAGCCTGTGTTACGCGAAGAGGGCTTGGCAGCATATAACCGGGAACAAGATCGCCGGAGCTTAACAACTGCCACAAAACAAGAATTGCGGCAATGGGAATAACCGGCAGTAAATTGCGCCGTTTAAATATGCTTCGAAGTTTTTTCATAAATCTTCCTTAAAATAAAAAACGCCCTCGTGGATAAACCGCGAAGGCGTTTAGTATCGATACGACAAATAAACATTCCCTCCGCCGGCATTATCCGGATCAGGTTCGACATGGATTTCAATCCTATGCCAAGGGTTCCGGGCTTAAAGCCCAATCTCAGCCGGTTTCCCAGCACCCCGTTTCTTACAGTAAAGCATATTTTAGGAAAGTTGTCAAGCGGTGCAGGGCTTGTCCTGCGGTATAATTCTCTTTATTATAGATATTGATGTCCAATATAATAGAAATGATCGGAATTACCAAGACATTTTCCGGCATAACGGCAAATGATAATATCTCCTTAAAACTAAAAAAAGGCGAAATTCACGCCTTGTTAGGTGAAAATGGCGCAGGCAAGACTACGCTAATGAATATTCTTTTTGGGTTGTACAAGTGCGAAAAGGGTATTATTAAAAAAAATGGAAAAACCGTCCAAATTAATAGTCCGCATGATGCGCGAAAGCTTGGAATTGGCATGGTGCATCAACATTTTAAGCTTGTTCATAATTTTACTGTTTTGGAAAATATAATTCTTGGCGAAGAACCTGTAAAAAACTGTATTTTAAGCCTAGAGAGCGCCCGTAATAAAATAATCGAATTATCCGGGCGATACAAATTTAATATAGAACCGGATGCCGTTGTTTCCGATATAACGGTTGGAATGCAGCAAAGGGTAGAAATTTTAAAAATGCTTTACCGCGATAATGATATTTTAATTTTTGATGAACCAACAGCGGTTTTAGCCCCGCAAGAAGCAGATGAATTAATGCGTATAATGAAAAATCTTGCGGCGGAAGGAAAATCTATTTTATTTATTACACATAAATTAAACGAGATTAAAACCGCAGCCAACCGCTGTACTGTATTGCGTAACGGAAAATTTACGGGAACAGTGGATGTTGAATCGATCTCTAAAGAAAAATTATCGGAAATGATGACAGGCAGGAATCTTAATTTTATAATAGAAAAAACCGGCAAACAGCCGGGAGAAGTAATTTTAAAAGTAGAAAACCTTACATATAAAAGTAAAACGCATAATAAGGCAATTGTGAATAATATTAATTTCGAAGTCCGCGCAAATGAAATTGTCTGTATCGCCGGTATTGACGGTAATGGCCAGCAGGAATTAATCCGGCTTATAACAGGAATGTTAAAACCGGACAGCGGAAGTATAGATATTAAAGGAAAAAATATTGCGCATATTCCGGAAGACAGGCAAAAGTACGGATTAATAATGGATTATAATATCGGTTACAATATGATCTTGCAAAATTATCGCACATCAAAATATAAAAAGTTCGGTTTTTATTTAAATATCGATGCAATTTATAAAAATGCGGATGCCCTAATAGAAGAATTTGATATTCGCGCGGGACAGGGGGCGCGTACAATAACGCGAAGTATGTCAGGCGGGAATCAGCAGAAGGTAGTAATTGCGCGGGAAATTTACAGAGAGTGCAATTTGCTTGCGGCAGTTCAGCCGACAAGGGGTTTGGATATTGGCGCTTGCGAATATATTTACAGGCAGCTTGCCGCGGAACGAGACAAGGGCAGAGGAGTACTGCTAGTTTCTTTTGATCTTGACGAAGTAATGGATATTAGCGACAGAATCCTTGTAATATATGAAGGAAAAATAGTTGCCAATGTAAAGCCAAAGGATGTAAGCTATAAGGAGCTGGGATTATTAATGACAGGTGCGGCAACGCACAACCAGGAGAAGTAAATGGAAAAACAATATCACATAGGGTTTGATGATTCGCACAAAGCGGAATACGCAATTTTGCCGGGCGATCCGGGCAGGGTAGAGAAGATTGCTTCGTATTTAGAGAACCCCCGTTTTTTTTGCCAGAACCGTGAATACACAACCTGGCTGGGAGAATTGTCCGGCAAAACTGTTTTGGTTATTTCTACAGGTATGGGCGGTCCTTCCACTGCTATCGCTATAGAAGAACTTTTTAAGACGGGTGTAAAAAACTTTATACGGATTGGCACTTGCGGCGGCATGGCGCTTCCTGTTACGGGCGGCGATATTGTTATTGCTACGGGAGCAATCCGCCAGGAAGGAACAACAAGAGAATATGTGCCAATCGAGTTTCCTGCTGTGGCTGATATTGATGTAACAAACGCTCTTGTTCAGGCGGCTAAAAAATTGAATCAAAAGTGGCATACCGGCATTGTGCAATGCAAGGATTCATTTTATGGACAGCACAGTCCCGGCCGTATGCCGGCAGGGCATGAACTTGACAATAAATGGCAGGCGTGGATAAAAGCCGGCTGTCTTGCATCGGAAATGGAAAGCGCGTCAGTTTTTATTGTAAGCCAAATCCTTGGTGCCCGCGCCGGCTGTGTGTTAAATGTAATCTGGAATCAGGAACGCGAAAAGGCCGGCATGAGTAACCCGCAATCTCTTGACACCGAGGGCGCAATAAAAACAGCAGTGGAAGCCGTGCGGATTTTGATTAAAGGGTAAGGCTTTCTTCCGCGGTTAAGGATGGTGCAGACGAACTTCCGTCGCCGGAGATTTCGCTTGTTAACCCCGCAGAAACTGTCTGCACAAAGCCGTTGTTTCCTTTGATGGTATAGATAAAAGATATGCTGTTGGAAGAATACACTTACGAAAACGCAGTGCTTGCCGAACGCATGGCAGCCTGTACTGAATTTTGGAGTTGCTAAACCATGATATCTATAGATGAGATTAAGGAAAAATTAAAATCGGAGTAAGTATTTAACGCGGAAATTGTTTTAAGCCTGATTCTGATTTTGCAAATTCTGCGTTCTTTCTAGATGTTAGAGGTCAGAATTTCTAAATTCCAACCTCTATAAACCTCTAGTTTTCGCTTTAGCCGCCTTTCAGCGAGACTGACTCCGTCAGCCGCCTTTCGGCGAGGCTGACTTCGTCAGCCGCCGTAAACGGCGATCATTACTCCTGCGGCGATGGCTGTGCCGATTACGCCGGCTACATTGGGACCCATGGCGTGCATAAGCAGGAAGTTGCCGGGGTCTTCTTCCAGACCGACTTTGTTGGAAACACGGGCTGCCATTGGGACTGCGGAAACACCGGCAGAACCGATAAGCGGATTGATCTTTTCTTTAAGGAAAAGGTTCATAAATCTTGCCATAAGAACGCCGCTGCCTGTAGCAATACAGAAAGCTATAAGACCCATTACTACAATAATAAGCGATTTTGGGTTAAGAAATTTTTCCGGAGTCATCTGGCTGCCTACTCCCAAAGAAAGGAACAATGACACGATATTCATAAGTTCGTTCTGGACAGTATTGGAAAGACGGTCTACTATACCGATTTCGCGGAGGAAGTTGCCGAACATAAGACAGCCAATAAGCGGAGCCGCCGCAGGTATAAGTAAAATTGAAAGTATAAATACTACCATTGGGAATGCAACTTTTTCTGTTCTGGAAACTTCGCGAAGCTGCTTCATTTTAATAAGCCGTTCTTTTTTTGTGGTAAGAGCTCTCATAATCGGCGGCTGAATCATTGGAACCAGCGCCATGTAGGAATAGGCGGCTACCGCAACCGTTGCCATAAGATGGGGAGCAAGTTTGGATGCAATGTAAATTGTTGTGGGTCCGTCCGCTCCTCCGATAATCGATACTGAACAGGCTTCTTTTAAATTAAAAGCAACATTCGGCAGGAAGTTTGCAACACTTATAAAGAAAAGTGTGCCAAAAACTCCAATCTGAGCAGCCGCGCCCAACAGAGCTGTTTTTGGATTGGCAATAAGCGGACCAAAGTCTGTCATTGCTCCAATGCCAATAAAGATAATTAGTGGGAAGAATTCGTTGCCCACCCCGGATTTGTAGATGATGTCAAGGAATCCCTGGTTCTCGAAAATTTTAAGACTTTCGTTCCATACTCCGGGAGCTGCCATTCCCGCGCCGGGAATATTTGCTAATACAACACCAAAACCTATAGGTATTAATAATAGTGGTTCAAAGTTTTTGGCGGCCCCAAGATAAATTACAAGCAAGCCGACCAGAACCATTATAAGCTCCATCCAGCCGAATACGGGAAAAATATCGTTCGAAGGAGAGAGTACATCTTTTGCATTGTTTATAAATGCATAGATACCCGTTGTCCGGACAAGCTCTCCGATAAAGCTAAAAAAGTCAATCCGCGGTATATTTTCGCTGTCGGGGATAATGCCGTCGGGGTTTCTAAACGACGGTAATTCTTCCGAAGGCGATGCCTGCGCCTGCGCTCTTGCCTGAAAAGCGGAAGATACAAAAGTAAACGCAAATACGCCGACAAGAATAAACAAACATACCTTAATAATAAATACAGGATCTTTTTTGTTAATCAAAATATTCTCCTTAAAATTAACCGATTTCGGCAATTGGCTGTTGTGATGCAACCTGGGTTCCTGCGGGAACAAGGAAGCGCACTTTACCGGCAGAAGTTGCCTTAATTTCCAATTCCATTTTCATGGATTCTATAATAACGACATTATCGCCTGAAGCAACCTGCGCGCCTTCGCTGACTGCGTGCCGTAGAACGGTTCCTGCTACAGGGGCGACAACTACAACGCCGCCGCCGGAAGGAGCCGCCGCTACAGGTGCTGCCGGCGCAACTGGTGCGGGTGTCGGTATTACGGGTGCTGCCGGTGCTGCTCCGCCGCCGATTTCGGCAACGGGCTGCTGTGATGCAACCTGAGTTCCTGCGGGAACAAGGAAGCGCACTTTGCCGTTTGCTGTGGCTTTAATTTCCAGTTCCATCTTCATGGATTCGATTATAAGCACGGTGTCGCCGGATTTTACTTCTGCGCCTTCGGCAGCCGAATAGCGAAGAACAGTGCCTGCGACAGGAGCTGCGATTGTTGTGCCGGCCCCGCTTACTGCCGCAGGAGCGGGAGTTGCCGGTGCAGCAGGTGCCGGAGCCGCCGATACTGCCGGAGCAGAAACGGCGGCAACAGTACCCGCGGGAGAAACTGTTACAGCATAGTTAGTGCCATTTACATTTACATTGTAAGAAGAAGCCGATCCCGGTGCCGCCGCTGCAGCCGCTGCGGGTTTATCAGCTTCGGGTTTAAATACCACAGGACCTTCGGCGCGTTTTTTGAAAAAGTCGGGTGCAACTTTTGGGAACATTGCCAGCGTAAGAACATCTTCCGGTGTAACAGTGTTTGTGTCAAGAAGTTTTTTTGCTTCGTCTTCGAGTTTGCTGTATTCCGGCGCAATGTCGTCTGCGGGGCGGTGGGTAATTTCTTTTTCCATTTTAAGGGCTTCTAAAGATTTTTTTACAACTTCAGCATTTTTTGGGGCAGGGCAGGTGCCGTATTTTCCTACCATTACATCCTGGAACTCGCCGGACAGTTTGTTGTATCTGCCAAACAGTACATTAAATACCGCCTGTGTTCCAATAATTTGACTGGTGGGTGTAACAAGAGGCGGATATCCCGCGTCTTTCTGAACAACTTCGATTTCTTTAAGAACGGCGTCCATTTTATCGGCAGCGCCCTGTTCTTTAAGCTGGCTTTCCATATTGCTAAGCATTCCGCCTGGAACCTGGCTTTTTAGGATTCTGGTGTCTGCGCCCAAGAAGCTGGATTCAAACTTTTTGTAGTTTTTGCGAATATCGCGGAAGTAAGCGGCAATTTCGAGTAACAGATCGATATTAAGACCTGTGTCGTATTCAGTGCCTTTAAAAATTTCTACCATTGTTTCGGTGGGGCTGTGGCCGGGTCCCATTGCCATAGAGGAAATTGATGTGTCCAAAATTTCCGCTCCGGCTTCGGCGCATTTTACCAATGTACCAACCGACATACCGGTTGTTGCATGTGTATGAACTTCTACGGGAAGCCCTGTCGCTTTTTTTACGGCTTTTACAAGCTCATAACCTTCGTAGGGTTTTAAAAGCCCTGCCATGTCTTTAATACAAATTGAATCCGCGCCAATTTTGACAAGCTCTTTGGCGAAATCCGCGTATTTTTCTATTGTATGATAGGGTGTTACTGCATAAGAAATAGTAGCCTGAATATGCTTGCCGGTTTTTTTGGCAGCTTTTGTTGCAGTAATAAAATTGCGGGGATCGTTTACGGCATCGAAAATACGGAAAATATCAACACCGTCTTTTGCGGCATATTCTACGAATTTTTCGACAACATCATCTGCATAGTGACGGTAACCAAGAAGGTTTTGACCGCGCAAAAGCATCATTATGGGAGTTTTTGGCAAAGCTTTTTTAAGCGCTTTAAGCCTTTCCCACGGGTCTTCGTTTAAAAATCTGATACAGGAGTCAAAAGTTGCTCCGCCCCAGGCTTCTAATGCAAAATAGCCCACTTTGTCGAGTTTATCGCAAATGGGCAGCATGTCCGATGTTACCATTCTTGTAGCGAACAGTGATTGATGCGCGTCGCGCAAAATTAAGTCGGTAAGTTTTACTTTAGGCATTGTGTTCCTCTTCTTATATTATTTATTTTGTTTGTATTCATTAACAGCGGCGCTTATGGCGGCTGTAACATTCGCGTTGTTTGCCGGCAGATTACCGGAAGCCGCGACAGTTTTGGTTTTTACGATTTTTCCGATAATTTTGCCTGACAAACTGATTGCCGCAACTAAAACTACCAAAAAACTAAATACTATTCCCATGCCAAATATGGTCATAATTCCGCTTTGTTCGAGCATTTCTATTATTGTCATTAATGCCTCCTATACTATTTAAGATAATAGTATAGGAAAGTGTCAGCTTTTTCAACCCCGCCGCAGTTTTTTTCGCTTTTTTCTGCGTTTGTTTCGTTCTATGTTTTCTTCGTTTTTGATTTTTATCCGAGGCTGCTTTTCTTTATAATAAGAGAGCGGTTCTTTGTCCGGTAGTTTTGAACAGTAAATTGTCCAAATTACGCCAAAAATCATCATTAAAAAGCACAAAATTTGTCCTGTAGAAAAACTTAACAGAGGGTGGCTAAGGGCTGTGGGCAGACCGGATTTTGCAAAGTCTATAGGGTAGCCCATGTTAGAATCCGGCTCGCGGAAGTATTCGATTATAAAACGGAAAAATCCATAACCAAAGAAATAAAGTCCAATTAAAAAACCCTTAAACGGTTTGCGGTTTCTAAAAAACCAGATTATTGCCCAAAGAACTATGCCTTCGAAGATCATTTCGTATAATTGGGAAGGATGGCGCGGCAGATTTACATACGCGCCGGTTATTTCTATACCTGTTTGCGCCGCAACTTCCTGTACCCAGCCTTCGCTTGCGGGGAGCGGCGTTGCATTTGGAAAAACCATGCCAAGGGGGCTTGTTGTTACCCTGCCGTACAATTCCGCATTTGTAAAATTGCCCAGTCTTCCAAAGGTATAACCAAGCGGAATAGCGGCGGAAAACATATCGCCTAATTCTCTAAAGTTAAATTTTTTAACCTTGGCATAAATAATTACAGCCAGTAAGCCGCCCAGCGCTCCTCCGTGGTAGCTTAATCCCTGCAAGCCGGTAAATTTGCCGTTTTGAAACGGCCAAAAAATAAGCCAGGGTTGTTTTAAATAATATGATCCCGAATAAACAAACGCATGGAAAATACGCGCGCCAAAAAGAAGCCCAAAGATTCCCGCACAGAACATTCCGTAAAGATTGTCTTCCGACATTGGGAATTTTCGTTCTTTAATTTGTCTGTAGTAAAGATAATACGCCACAGCAAAAGCGATAATATACATTAAGCTGTACCAGCGGATAGGGAGGCCGGTAATTATTTCCGGTTTTAACCATGCCGGATAAGGAATTGACAATAATATATTCATAATTTTATCCCTTAAACCCTTGCTGCATTGCACGGGTTAGTTTTTGTTTAAGGAAATTATTTTCCTTTTTAATTTTAGCAATTTCCAACTGCTGTAATTTTACTGTTTCTATTAAATCGCCCTGATTCATTGCGCCTGAATGTAATAAATCTTCTACATAATTTAATTTTGAATCAAAATCAATTTCCGCTTCTAATCCCGCTTCCTGGAAACTTTCGTTAATTTGTTTGTCGTCCGGGGTATATTCGATATCCGGGCTTTGCAGAATTTTATCCGCTATGCGGTAAATTGCCTGCGATAATAGAGACTGCGGTTTGTAAAGAATTATGGGCAGGCGCGAAGCAAGAGCGGTATCCTGCAAAGAATCGCGGTAGATTATACCCATGTGTTCGATTTTTAGATCCAGATATTCTTCGCAGGAACGGCGTATTTTCATGGCGACATCCGCATTTTTTGGTTCGTCAACCATGTTCATAATAAGGCGCGGGCTTAGCATATTCAGCCGCTTAATAAATTTTTCGTAGGATGCAGGATCGATCTTTTTTATTTCCGGCAGCATTTTGGGTATGTAAAGTTTTGAATGTCCTGCTCCTTCCTTGCGTATTTTTTCCAAATGGGCGCGGGCAGGGGAGCCTCTGGAGCAGGAATTAAACATTAGGCGGAATACTGTGTTTTTTAAAAACACATACGCATTAAGAACAGCGGTTACCGCAGGCGCGGATACTACAATGCCCTGATTCGATAAAAGAAAAAATTCCAGTATAGATTGATGCGTACCTGCGCCCAGATCCAGTATTAATATATCTGTATCTTCTTTTAATAACAGCAGTTGTTTTACAAGGGCTCTTCTTTGGGTTACTGTCAGATTTGCAGTTCCCGGTATTTCATTGTCGCCTGGAATGAAGCGCAAACCCCGGACATCGGTTTCTGCCAATACTTCGGAAAAATCGGATTTTACATTGTTAAGAAATGTTCCAATACCTTGTTTTGGCGCTTGATGTCCCAGAACAAGATGAAGGTTGGATGCTCCAAGATCGAGGTCTGCTAATACGACTCGTTTTCCGTTTTGGGCAAAAGCAACGGCAAGGTTTGCCGAAACCAAAGATTTTCCTACGCCGCCTTTTCCGCTTGCAATTGGAATTATCCGCATTGTTTTTCCTCCGCTTCTTTTGTTTTTCTTAAACTGCTTTGAATTAATAATGCGGCTGCCAAAGTAAATAGATCGCCTGCAAGTAAAATTAATTCCGCTAAAATAAACGCGCCGGAGTATCCTCCGATTAATTTAGTTCTTCCAAATATGATAGACCAGCTTAGTAAAGAAATTATACCGATACTTTTTCCCGCTATATACAGGGGTAAATATACCTTGTGTTTTTTTGTATCCAGGCAGATAAAAAGGGCCATTAGGGGGAAAAGCGCCTGAGGAGCGGCTATGCCCATCCAGAGGAGAGCGCTTGTTCCCGGCAGGATATAAACAAGAGTAAATGCCAGTATTGTTATTCTGAAACATTCGTAGATAAAAAACCCGGGTTTCAGATAGCGGATTATGCCCATATATAGAAGTTAAAGGGTGGGGGAATAAAAAGCAAGGGGGTAAAATGCATAAAATCACCAATAAATTATCAATAAACACTGGAATTAATTTGATTTTTTTATTATAATTAATGATAGATAACATTATACCTTAAATTAAGGAGTTTTTTATGAGATTTAAATTCATCCTTTTATCTATTATTGTCGCGGTGTGCGTAATAGCTTGCGCCAGCCCGCCCAATGCAGAAATGGAAAGCGCCAGAGAAGCTGTTTTTAGGGCAGAAAACGATGCTGATGCGGTAATTTACGGCAGTGCTTCTTTAGCAAGGGCAAGAGATGCTCTGCGTCGTATGCAGGAAGAGGCAGATGCCAAGCGTTACGATACTGCCAAAACCCTTGCCGCCGAAGCAATTACAGCCGCGGAAAAAGCTATTGCCGACGGAAGAGCGGGCGCAGCCAGGGCTTCCAGCGAATCCGGTAATCTTGTAGAGGGTTTAAGGTCCGAGATCGAAGACACCACAAGGAATGTTAATGGCGCGCGTTATTCGCAGCTTGATTTGGATTATAATGCTTTGGACAATGGGATTAGAAATGCCCATGATATGACAGACCGGGCAGAAAACAGCTATGCAAACGGCGAGCACCAGGCTGCTTTGGATACGGCAAGAGTTGTTCGCTCCAATCTGGCGGATATTAACCAGCAGGTTGTAAACGCAGTTCCCAGAAGAAAGTAGGGCTGGGGGCGGAATTTTCGTTGCATACGGGGTAACCGATTAACACAAAAGGCGCGGATTTAACGCGGAAATGCATTAAGCTAAAATTCCTGGACCTGTGTGTTCCGTAAGTTTTAAAACTAAAGTATTAAAACAAATGTTCCTAATGTAATTAATGCTCCGCCAATAATTGTCTTTATTGTTAAGGTTTCTTTTAATATAATAAATGCCAGTATCATTCCAATAACCAGGCTGAATTTGTCTACAGGGATAACTTTAGAAGCTTCGCCAATTTGCAGAGCTCTAAAATAACAGAGCCACGACAAACCTGTTGCTATGCCTGACAAGATTAAAAATACCAGACTTTTTTGGGTAATGCCGGAGATTTCATGCTGCTTGCCCGATATAAAAACTACAGCCCATGCCATAATTAAAACCACTATGGTTCGAATTGCTGTTGCCAAATTCGAATTAATTCCTTGAATACCTATCTTTGCCAATATCGATGTTAATGCGGCAAAAATAGCCGATAAAAATGCAAATATAACCCACATAAAAATATTATAGAATAAACGGATTAATGTGTCTATAAAATTAAAACGGATTGTACATAATAATTTTTGTATTTAACCTATTTAATACACCTTTATAGTATTCAAATGTCATTGTATTGTCTCTGGTATGCAATAGGTGCTTTTTTAATAAATCTTCTGTGTATGAATAATAAGGATAAACCTTGGTATTTGAATAACCATTCTCGAAATGAGTTACTACCGGAATTAAACCGTAATCGGAAATAGAAAGCTCTTCGCCGTCTTTTGTAAATGTAACAGCCATTATGCCGCCCAAAACGCGGTCTTTTTCTCTTTGATGCGATACAAAATTGCCAAGAGAATAAAAACACAGTGTTTGCTTTCCGTCCGGGCGGGGAAGAAGTTCTACACGCTGTAAAACATGGGGATGATGTCCAATAATAAGATCAACATTATGCTGGGCAAGAAATACGGCAAGATCTTTTTGGAAAAAATCAGGTTCTACCAAGCGGTATTCTTCGCCCCAATGCATAGATACAATTAAAAAATCGCATAATGGGCGGAGTTCGTTTATTTCCTGTGTCATTTTAGTTCTGTTTATTACAGAAACAAGATTTGGTTCTTCCGGCGGTAATGGAATGCCGTTAAGTCCATAAGTGTAAGACAGAAATCCAAGAATAATATTATTTTCCATAAAAAGGCGAAAACTTACACCCTTTGTCCGCGCGCCAATTACGGTAATCCCCTTTATTTCTTCTAAAAAATCCAAAGTAGCGTGAAGACCCGAACGCCCCATATCCATTGTGTGGTTATTCGCAATATTTACGATACTAAAGCCGGTATCCTTTACGGTATAAGCTAAAGATTGCGGCGAATTAAATGCAGGATAACCAGAATAGCCAAAACGCGTTCCCGCCATTACAGTTTCCTGATTAATAAAAGCAAGGTCTGCGGACTGTACAAGTTCCTTTATCTCGGTGTATATAGGATTAAAATCGTAAGAGCCGTCTTTTTGCTTGTGCGAGTTTATTAATGTTATGTGAAATAAATTGTCGCCTGTCG
The DNA here is from genome assembly GCA_031286205.1 of Treponema sp. GTDB lineage: Bacteria > Spirochaetota > Spirochaetia > Treponematales > Breznakiellaceae > WQXQ01. Next base: position 4,642 of record JAITUR010000081.1, on the reverse strand, counting down.
CAATAAGGGTAAGATTGTGGCGGGGATTAATTTCGGGTTCGGCTATAGGTTCCTGTTTTGTATTTTTACAGGAAATTAAAATAATAAAAATTAATAATCCGTATAATTTACGGACAATTTTAACCATATATTCCCCCAATAACCCTTTCTAGCCCCGCAAGATCCTTATACTTAATTATATTACAGAATCCACTGTTTGCAAGTAAAATTTCCATATCTTCCATTTGATACGGATCAGCTTCCATAATAAGGCATCCTCCGCGTTTTATGTAATTAGGAGCTTCTTTTATTATACGCTTTATTATATCTAACCCTGATTGTCCGCCATCAAGAGCAAGACGAGGCTCGTATTGTACCTGCAGAGAAAGGGTTTTTATTTTGTCAGTTGGAATATATGGAGGATTGCTTATGATTGTGTCAAATAACAGGGGGTTGGAAGAAGATGATAGTGCGTCGAAAAGATCTCCGCGATAAAAAACGATATCATTATTGTTCGATAAAATTTGCCGCGCATTGTATTTTGCTGTTTCAAGAGCTTCTGCGGAAATATCAGCTGCGTGTATTTCCAATTCCGGTATTTCATGTTTTATAGCAATTGCTATTGCGCCGGAGCCCGTGCATAAATCAAGGATTCTGGCAGATCCCTTTTCTTTATAAACTTTTATCTGTTCCAGAGCGGCTTCTACTAAAATCTCTGTATCCGGACGGGGAACAAGCACAGAAGGGTTTACAAAAAAATCCAACCCCCAAAATTCCTTTTTTCCGACAATATACGCTATACATTCACCTTTTAATCTTCTGTCAATTAATGCGCGGAATGCAGATAAATCTTTATCCCGGATAATTTCTTCGTGCATTGTCAATAACTTGGAACGGCTGACACCAAGTACATGCGAAAGTAACAGAGAAGCATCCAGGGAAGCTGTATCAATATTAGGTAAATTTAATTGAGCGGCTGATTGCGATAATGCTTTTTGGATAGTCATATTTTTTATTTTAGGAATCATTGTCAGGCGATAAAGAGCTTGAGCTGTTCAAAAGTTCTTCTTTGGCGGAAAGTTTTAACGCATCAAAAAGTTCTGCGGTATATCCCTGCATGACAAGGTCTAATTTATAAAGAGTAAGATTTATTCTGTGATCTGTTAAGCGGTTTTGCGGAAAGTTGTATGTCCTAATTCTCTGCGAACGGTCTCCGGAACCTATTTGGGTTTTTCTTGCTTCCGCCCGTTCAGCGGAGGCTTTGGCTTCTTCTTGTTCATAAATACGCGCGCGCAGTATTCGCATTGCTTTGGCTTTGTTTTTAATTTGGCTTTTTTCATCCTGGCAATGAACCGTAAGCCCCGTGGGAAGGTGGGTAATTCGTACCGCGCTGTCCGTGGTGTTAACACTCTGTCCGCCGGGACCGCCTGCGCGCATTACATCGATTCGTAAATCTTCCTGTTTTATATCAATCTCGGTTTCTTCGGCTTCCGGCAGAACTGCAACTGTAACGGCAGATGTATGAATCCTGCCGGAGGCTTCTGTCGCAGGGACGCGCTGAACCCTGTGAACTCCGGATTCGTAACGGAGGTTTTCGTAAACATTGTTTCCGCTTATGGAAAAGACAATTTCCTTTATGCCGCCAAGCTCTGTTTCGTTGGAGTTCATAATTTCGAACTTCCAGCCCTTGGTTTCCGCAAAGCGTGAATACATCCTGTAAAGATCTGCCACAAAAAGCGCCGCTTCGTCGCCGCCTGTGCCCGCCCTGATTTCCATAATAATATTTTTTTCGTCCAGAGGGTCGCGCGGGATAAGCAGGAATTTCAGTTTGTCGTTATTATCCGCAAGCTGTACCTCCAGTTCTTTAAGCTCCTCGTGGGCAAGCTCCTTAATTTCGGCATCTTTTTCGTCCTGAATCAGCATTTTTGCTTCATCTATTTGTTTTTCCAACTGCTCAATGACAGAATGAAGCCCCGCAACTTCGCTAAGATATGAATGTTCTTTCATGGTTTTGCGGTAGAGGGTTTGCTCCTTAACCAAAGCCGGGTCTTGTATAATGAGGTTTATTTCATCGTATCGTTTTAGCAGGGAACTTAGCCGTTCATTCATATTTTATGTTAACAATTTATTGATAAAACTACAAGCATATTGTATAATATTCTTAATGGCGATTTGGGAGAAAATCATCAACTCTATTAAAGATCGGTTCGATCAGCTGACCCCCAAGGACAAACAACGGCTTGTCATTATTTGCACAGCGGGCTTTTCCGTTATATTGACTATTGCTGTTATTGTATCGATACTGGGGTCTTCCGGAGAAGATTTGTCCGATGAACCCGAACGGTTAACAATAAATGCCCCAATTCCCGCAGACGAGCTGTTCTTGCCGGACGAACCGGATTTTCTTCCCGGAGTGCTTCTTGACAGGGAAAAACGGGATGTTTGGACAGAAGATGATGCGCTGGAATTTTGGCAGGACCCTTTAAGAGCCGGAGAAGAACAGTGGCGGGAAAAAATAGAAACCGCCATTGATGAATTATTGGAGCGTGTTCCATGAAAAAGTATTTTTTAATTATTACAATTATTTTGATTTTATTTTCCTGCAAAAGCAAACCCGGAACAACAGAAGATTTGCCGGAAGAATATTTAACAGAAGTTGATACCGATACTGAAATTTATGAAGAACTTCTAATATCAGAGGAGCCGCAGCCTGAAGAGGAGATTCTACTTGGAGAAGGACCTGAAAATATTACGGATCTCTCCCCGGAAATTGAGCTTTCGCTATCTGAACCTGAGCCTGAACAATTGCCGCCGCGCAGAGTAGATGAACAGGTAGTTGTGCCGCCTCCAGCCCCTCCGGTTACGCCTCCACAGCAAACTCAAGTGCCGCCAACACCTGCGCCTTTACCTGAGCAAGTAATTACAGAACAGCAAGTGCCACCACCACCGCCTTCTCCGGTTATACCGCCGCCTGTGCAAGCGCAGCCTCCTGTAAGAGAAACACCTCCGACACCGACTCCGATGCAAACAATTATTATACCGCAAGAACCGGAATTATCTTCCGAAACAATATATTCACGGGTTGTACGCGCGACAGTTGGCCAGATTATAGAAATTCCTTTCCGTGGAACCGGCTGGGTTTATCTGGGAGAACTTGCATCCCGCCGCGGCGTTGCGTACGATTCGCGCCGGAATGATCCCGACGGACAAAGTTTTATTTTTAGGGCAGAGGAAGCCGGTACTTATGCGTTAAAATTTTCCAGACATGATTTTATAAGGGATTATATTTTAAATGATCATGTTCAGGTAATTATTGGAGAAGCGCCGACTGCCGGCGCTGGCTGGTTTAGTCCGCCTGTGGATCGCGGCAGGGTAGTTGCTCAACCGCGCTGGCCGTCTGCTTCCGAAGAAGCTGAAATTTTAAGAGGCGGAAGCAGACCCCAAGCGGGAAGCTCTGCACAACAACAACAGCCAAGTGAATCCGCCGCTCCTTCCGCAAGAGAACCGTCTAATATTTCCGAAGTTCTTAGAGGCAGCGAACCTCCCAATTTACCTGTGTATGAGCCGCCGTCAACGCCGCAAACAGCTTCGACAGCGCAGCCAAGCACAACGCAAACTCCTCCCGCGCAGGCAGGAGAAACACAAAGCACTTTGGTACAGCTTTCGCCGGAGCAGTTAATTCAAAGAGCAAAAGAATCTTTTGATGCGGGAAATGCCGCGGCTGCAATAGCGTTACTGGATCAATATTCTGCGCGTTTTCCTTCGGGAACCGATGAACTTTATTGGCTGTATGGTCAATTTTACGAAGCTAATACGCCAAGCAGAAATATTTTATTATCATTGGATTATTACCGCCGTCTTACAGGGGAGTTTCCGCAAAGCATCCGTTTTAATGATGCCCGCAGAAGGATAGCGTATTTAGAAAGATTTTATATTAATATACAATAACGATTTTAATAATTTAAATTCGTAATCCCTTGATCCCTCGGTAAGAATTATTACGAAGCTGCTTAACAGAAGAGTCGTTCAGGTAATCGTCGAACTGCATCATTCTGTCGATAACACCGCCGGGATTATCTTCCTGCGGGAGGATTTCTATTATTCGGTTAGCTATTGAATTTATAAATTCATGATCATGCGAATTAAAAAGTATAACTCCGGGGAAAGCCATAAGACCATCGTTAAGAGCGGTAATTGCTTCCAGGTCCAGATGGTTTGTCGGGTCGTCCAAAATTAAAACATTCGCGCCGGAGAGCATCATCTTGCTGAGTAAACAGCGGACTTTTTCGCCGCCCGAAAGAACATTTACAGGTTTTAATGCTTCTTCGCCGGAAAAAAGCATTCTGCCAAGGAAGCTGCGTACATAGGTTTCGTCCTGATCCAGCGAATACTGCCGCAGCCAGTCTACTATCGAATAATCCGAGCTAAAATACGCGGAATTTTCTTTTGGGAAATACGAGAACGAAGTTGTCTGTCCCCATATAAATTCGCCGCCTTCGGGTTTTTTTTCGCCCGAAATAATGTCGAATAACGCGGATTTGGAAGTATGCTCTAGTCCGACAAATGCAATTTTGTCTCCTTTATTTATTGTAAGGGAAAAATCTTTTAATAGGGCAGTGCCTTCGAATGAATAGTTTAATTTTTCTATTCCCGGAACATTGTT
>JAITUR010000029.1 GCA_031286205.1 Treponema sp. | reverse complement strand
GCTTCCCGGATATTTTTTGCGGCATTGTTAAGACAGGAATATATCCATTTGTCGGCGGAGTTAAGAACAGGGTTATTAACAAGTTCGCGCCCGTCAAGGTTCATTAAAATATAGCGGCTTGCATTCCAGATTTTATTTGCAAACTTGGAGCCAAGCCTGAAAGATTCTTTATCGACAAGAACATCCTGCCCCTGCGCGCACAAAAACGCCAAAGTAAATTTCATGGCATCTGATCCAAACTCATCGACAAGTTCTAATGGGTCAATTCCATTACCCAAAGATTTGCTCATTTTGCGCCCTTGCTTGTCGCGAACAAGGCTGTGAATATAAATATCGCGGAACGGCGCTTTGCCGGTAAACTCCAGCCCTGCCATGATCATTCGGGCAACCCAGAAAAATATAATGTCGTAGGCGGTAATAAGCGCCGTAGTGGGGTAGTAGAGTTTTAGATCGTCTGTTATCTGATCCTTGCTACCCGCCTGATTTCCCCAGCCAAGAGTGCTGAACGGCCAAAGCCAACTGGAAAACCATGTATCAAGAACATCCGGGTCTTGTTCGATATTTTTGCTTTTGCAATCGGGACATTCTGTAAGATCGATACGCGAAACAGAAAGTTTGCCGCAGTCGGAGCATGTCCATGCGGGAATTCTATGTCCCCACCAAAGTTGACGGCTAACGCACCAATCTCTGATATTTTCCATCCAGTGTTTATAGGTATTCTCCCATTTTTTTGGATAAAAAATTATCTCGCCTTTTTTCCAACAAGCTAAAGCTTTATCGGCTAGAGGTTTCATTTTTACAAACCATTGTTCGCTAAGATAAGGTTCTATTACCGTGCGGCAGCGGTAGCAATGTCCAACCGCATGGGTGATATTTTCTTCTTTAACTAAATAATCATTGGCTTTAAGATCTTCTACAACTTTTTCTCGCGCTTTTTTTACGGTAAGCCCGCGGTATTTTTCCGGTACATTTTCGTCTAGGGTTCCATCGGGATTAAGTATATTGATTATTTCCAGATTATGGCGTTTAGCAACTTCCCAGTCGTTTGGATCGTGGGCGGGAGTAATTTTTACAGCGCCGGTTCCAAAATCTTTATCTACATAGGCATCATATACCACGGGGATTTTACGGTCTGTAAGAGGCAGACATAGGGTTTTGCCTTTTAATGCGGAGTAGCGCGGATCTTCTGGATTAAATGCAACGGCAGTATCGCCCAGCATTGTTTCCGGACGGGTAGTGGCTACTTCGATATATTTTGACGAATCATCACTATAAAAATATTTTAGATGATACATTTTTCCGGCGGTATCTTCGCGGTCAACTTCGTCATCGGCTAATGCGGTGCCGCAGGATGTACACCAGTTTACTAGGTAGTTTCCTTTGTAAAGAAGCTCGCGTTCGTATAGAGTTACAAAAACTTCGCGCACTGCGTTGGAAAGCCCGGCATCCATAGTAAAGCGTTCGCGTTTCCAATCGACACTTGCTCCTATTTTTTCCAGTTGTTTTGTAATAATTGAATGATGTTCTTCTTTTACTTTCCATGTTTCTTCCAAAAACTTTTCGCGTCCAAGTTCGCGGCGGCTTGTGCCTCTTTCTTTCAGCTTGCGCTCGACAACATTCTGAGTGGCAATGCCGGCATGGTCGGTTCCCGGAACCCAAAGAGTGGGAGCTCCTCTCATTCTATGGAAACGCACGATAATGTCCTGGAGGCTGTTATTCAGTCCATGCCCCAGATGCAGAACACCTGTTACATTGGGGGGCGGAATTACGACAACAAAGGGGTCGCCTTCGCCTTTGGGTTCGAAAGCGCCGGAGTTCTTCCATTGGGAATAAATGCGATCTTCGAAGGTTTTGGGGTCGTAAGCTTTTTCCAGTTCAATAGATTTCATGCTTTTTAATGGTACTTTTTTTGCGTGTTTGTTTCAAGGTGTGGGCGGGGGTAAGTAATTAACGCGAAAGGCGCGGAAATTGCATCAAAAATGTTTCAACTGAATTCAGCGATGAGTATTATCAATTAGGGATTAATTGGGGTATATTAAGAAACATAAACATTTGCCACCTCGGAGAATTGAACTCCAGACACGCAGATTTTCAGTCTGCTGCTCTACCAACTGAGCTAAGGTGGCTAAGAGACCGTAATATCCCTAATATGTCAAAAATTGCAAAAAATGTCAATAGTATAGGGCAATAAATTGTTTAAAATCCGGGGTAAATATAACAAAATTAGGGTATGAAAAGGGTGGAATACAAGCCTTAAGCGGCAACAAGCCCCGTCTTTTAACAATAATATAGAATATCCGGCTCCGAATACCGTAAAACAGGTTTGTAAGTTAGTTAAAGCCGCTATCCCCTTGACAACCCTCCCCAAACTCCTTATATTTTAATAGTTGAGCAATTGTTCAACTATTAGGCGGTTAGGAGAGAGCATGAAAAGTACCGAAAAGGCGGGGCAGAAAAAGAAATTCACCTGTGATTACGAGGTTATTCACGAGGCTGTAGTAAAACGGGTTCAGAAAAAGATGCCGGAGGGCAGGATTTTCTACGATTTAGCAAATCTTTACAAGATGTTTGCCGATGGAACCAGAGTTAAAATACTGTGGGCGTTGTCGTGCAGCCCCATGTGTGTCTGCGATCTTGCGGTTCTGCTTGGAATGACAAAATCGGCAATTTCGCATCAACTTAGATTCCTTAGACTCTCCAATCTTGTTAAATACAAAAAAGAAGGAAAAAATGTTTTTTATTCGTTAGCTGACGATCATGTAAGAACTATTTTTAAAGAAGGGTTAGATCATATTAAGGAGTAGGGTATGAAATCAAGATTAATTAGATTGATACTGGGTATTGTCTCGTTAGCTGCTGCGATTATTTTGGAAAGAACGGAAAATACGGGCTTTATGCCGCTTGCCTTTTATATAATATCTTTTCTTATTATTGGCGGAGATGTAATTTTTAGGGCGTTAAAAAATATTGTCCGCGGCAATATATTTGACGAAAACTTTTTAATGAGTCTTGCAACCTCCGGCGCTTTTGCCATTGGAGAGAATCTGGAAGCAGTGGGTGTTATGCTTTTTTATCAGATTGGCGAATATTTCCAGGATAAAGCTGTAGATAAATCCAAAGAATCAATTACCAGTTTAATGGATATTCGTCCCGATTATGCCAATCTAATAAAGGGCTCCGAAATAGAAAAAACCGCGCCGGATACCGTAAATACAGGAGACCTTATTCTTGTTAAACCCGGCGAAAAAATTCCTTTAGATGGAATTATTATCGAAGGTAAATCCATGCTGGATACTTCCGCTCTTACAGGCGAATCTGTTCCAAGAAACGCAAAGGTGTCGGACACTGTATTGTCGGGCTGCGTGAATCAAACCGGAGTTTTAAAAATTAAAGTTACAAAATCGTTTGGGGAATCGACTGTATCAAAAATTATTAATCTTGTAGAAAATTCGGCTGGAAAAAAAGCAAAAACCGAAAATTTTATTACATCGTTTGCCCGTTATTATACACCTGTTGTAGTAATGCTTGCCGTATTGCTGGCTGTTTTGCCGCCATTGTTCTTTGGCGGGGTTTTTTCGGATTGGCTGCGCCGTTCTCTTGTTTTTCTGATTATCTCCTGTCCATGCGCGCTTGTATTGTCTATTCCAATGGGATTTTTTGCGGGAATTGGAAGGGCGGCAAAAAGCGGAATACTTGTAAAGGGCGGAAATTATCTGGAAGCTTTTAATAATCTGGAAATTGCGGTGTTCGATAAAACAGGCACTTTAACAAAAGGCGTGTTTAAAGTTACGGATATTCTTCCCGCGCAGGGTTTTTCTTACAGCGAGCTTCTGGAACTTGCCGCCGCCGCCGAATCTTATTCTAATCATCCGATAGCGTTATCTGTCATGAAGGCGTATAGAAAAGAAGCGGATAAATCCAAAATTTCCGATTATACCGAAATATCAGGCTGCGGCATTAGCGTAAAAAAAGACGGTAAAATAATCCTTGTAGGCAACGATAAATTAATGGTTCAAAATAATATTCCATTTTCTGCGGTATACAAAAATACCGGCACTATTATATATATTGCTGTAGACGGAATATTCGCGGGCTGCATTCTTATCTCCGACGAGGTTAAGCCGGACAGTAAAGATGCTGTATTCGCTCTTAAATCCAAAGGCGTGCAAAAAACTATCATGCTTACAGGGGATAATCCTGAAATAGCGGAAACCATAGCGAGCGAGCTTGGTATTGACGAAGTGTACGCGGGTTTGCTGCCTCAAGAAAAAGTAGAAAAAGTAGAAAGTTTTAATGCGCAAAAAAGTAAAAAAGGTAAACTTGCTTTTATTGGCGACGGAATAAACGACGCGCCTGTGTTGGCTTTAGCGGATATAGGAATTGCGATGGGCGGACTTGGAAGCGATGCCGCAATAGAAGCCGCAGATGTTGTTCTTATGACAGATGAACTTTCCAAATTGCCCGAAGTTTTAGATATTGCAAAGTTTACAAAAAAAATAGTATGGCAGAATATTATATTTGCTCTGGGCATTAAGACCGCGTTTCTTGCGCTTGGCGCTTTTGGAATTGCGGGAATGTGGGAAGCTATTTTTGCCGATGTCGGCGTTGCGCTTCTAGCAGTATTAAACGCCATGAGGATATTTTGGAGAAAGAAGGATTAGTATTTTAACGCGGAATCTAGAGGTTAGAAATTAGAGGTTAGAATCCAACATCTAAATTCCAACCTCTAACCTCTAACCTCTAACCTCTAACCTCTAACCTCTAACCTCTAGATTCCCTGCCAATAAATCACTTGAAAATCTTAAGATAATTATGATATAATAGAATATAATGTGAGAATTTTCATAATTTTGTGTTTTTTATGCACAGGGGTATATGTTTTTGCCCAGGAGTCCTCGGCGGCAGAGGGTGCTTTAGCACCTTCCGAGTTTGGCATTTTTACCGGACTGGGTACGGAAATTAATGCCAACTCTCCGCGTGGGCCTGCAATTTCCGGGAGTGCTGTTTTGGGGTTCGATTTGCTTCAAAACCTGGCAATTGGCATAAAAGCGGCATTTAACCCCAATTTGTATGCCGCAGGCACATTGGAAACCCTGCTTTTGGTTCGTTATTATTTGCTGCCCGGCTTTGTCGGACCTTTTGCCCAGGCAGAAGCAGGTTGTACTTTTATTTTTGCAGATAACGGAAATTATCTTGTGTTTACCGGAGGCTGGACTTCGGGCTGGCGTGTAAAACTTACTTCCAATGTGTTTCTAGAACCTGCCATGCGTATCGGATATCCGTTTTTTTGGGGAATCAGTCTGACGGCAGGAATGCGATTTCAACTAAGAAGGGAAAAATGAGTAAAAGAGCGGCAGGGTTCAAGTTTAGTTTTCTCTTAATTTGTTTTTTAATATTTGCTTGCGAGAATCCCTATTATGCGGAAATTATTGGGTATGAAAAACCCGGTAAGCACGATAATTCTGATATTACATACTTTATTAGTTATAATGCTAATCATGCCGATGCAGCAGGAAACATGGAAGACAGCGAGCATACTTCCAATGTTCCAAAAGCTTTAACCGCAAATACCTTTACTGTTGCTGGTTTGAATTTTGCCGGATGGAACAGAGAGCCGGATGGAAGCGGCGCCGGTTATTATGATCAGCAAATTGTTTCCAATCTAAGTAATATTCAGGATGATACTGTTCCGCTGTACGCGCAGTGGACTGCTTTGCCTGTTGTAACCTTTAATAGAAATGGCGGCGATACAGAAGCGGAACCTGCCACACGACTTGTTCCGCCGGGCAATACTGTCGCGCCGCCGGATACCAATCCAACAAGGGTTGGTTATACATTCGAAGGCTGGTATACAGAAGCTGCCGGTATTAATGAATGGATTTTTACAACCGGTATTGTAACAGTAAATATCACCTTGTTTGCAAAGTGGGAACAAATAGTTTCTATAGTTACATTCGAAAGCAATGGCGGCAGCGCTGTCGCTTCGGCAACTGGTGTTGTGTATGGCAGCACTATTTCCGAGCCAACTGCTCCAACAAGAAACGGATATACATTTGCAGGCTGGTACAAAGATAATACTACTTTTGCCGAACCTTGGGTTTTTGCGACAGATACCGTAACAGAAAATATCACCTTGTACGCAAACTGGGATTTAATTACCTTTACAGTTACATTCGAAAGCAATGGCGGCAGCGCTGTCGCTCCAATAACAAATATTCTACCCGGCGACACTGTTACCGCACCCGCAAATCCAACAAGAGCCGGCTGGTTCTTTGGCGGTTGGTGGCGTAGTAATGACAACGGCATAACCCTGACACCATGGAACTTTACAATCGGTATTGCAGAAGATATTACCCTGTACGCCAAATGGTGTCCTGTTGCTGTTGATGGCTTTGCAGGCACCGATGTTTACGATTCGCTTGAAGAAGCGCTGGCTTCGACTATTGCTGCCGAAAATTACACTGTGCGAATTGCCCAAAATCAAACCCTAATGCCGACATCTCTTATTGGCGCAGGCAGGAATATTACCCTTACAGCCAACAACCCGGCTGCAGGAGTAATAGTACAGCTTTCTTCCAATGGAAGTATGTTTACTGTGGACAACGGCGTTACACTTGCGCTGACAGACGGCGTTACATTGCGTGGAATTAACAACAACAACGCATCGGTGGTACGGGTAGTTACCGGTGGAACCTTTACCATGAACGGCGGTGAAATTTCCGGCAATATTAATTTTGAACACGGCGGCGGCGTGTATATTGATGCTGGAACCTTTAGGATGAATGGCAGTGCTGTAATCACCGGTAATGAAGCAGAATATGGCGGTGGTGTGTATATTGAAGCTGGAACTTTCGGAATGGACAGTGGTACAATCAGCAGCAATACGGCATACTCCAGCGGCGGCGGCGTGTACCTTGAGAACGGAAACTTTACCATGAGCGGCAGTACAATCAGCGGCAACACAACATACGGCGATGGCGGAGGGGTGGTTGTACAGGCTGGAACCTTCACTGTAGGCGGTACTGCAAAGGTACTTGGAAATACAAGTGCCACAACGCCGCCGGTTAACAGCAATGTTCATCTTATGAACAACCGCTTTATCACCCTTGGTACCGGTGCCAATGCTCCAGTGACAGGCATGGAAATCTGGGCGCAGACTCAAACAGCAAGCGGTGTAATTGTAGACAGTGGTGCGGGACCGGAGCACGCGCAATACTTCCGCGCGGACTCAACAACTGCGGGCGTAGTAGTGTATCACTCGAATGGTCAGATTATTATTGGAGCGCCGGAAGGCACTTTTGGCATCACGCTTACAATCGAGCAGATTACAGACGAAGCATCAGATTTACTGCAAGGTTTGGGAAGTATAACAATCAGCCGTTCCGGTACACCCGGGGACAATCCTTCCAGTACATTCGAATTAACTTTAGCTAATCCCGGCGCATACGAATCTATCAAATGGATGATTGTTGGTACAAGTGTAGAAACATCAGGCGCAACATTCACATTGGATGCAAATGATATAAGGTACAATCAACTTGGCAGCCGTGTATTGGCATTGGTTGTAGTTGTAGACGGCATACAGTACAGCCGCACGATTAGTTTTACGGTGGCGCCATGAGAAAGAGCCTGGATAACATGAAACACAGATTAGCACAGATTATACAGATTAGCGCTGATTTTATAATTAAAATTCTTAATCCGTGGAAATCTGTGCTAATCTGTGGACTCTTTTTAATTATTGCTGCCTGCAACAATCCCTTTGATTTATTTGAGCAGGAAAAGTTTGAATACACTCCGCCTTCGGGGATGGGAGCTTTTTCATTGCAGCTCTCGGAGAATGTGTCGCGGACAATTTTACCCAGTACACCGGCTGTGACTTACTTTACTTCCTACTCACTTGTTTTTACTGCGGTAAGCGGGGGAGTTGATCAAACTGTTACCCGTACTAACATAGATGTTACACAGCCTGTTAATTTAGTACCGGGAACTTATAGTCTTATAGTTACAGCGCTAAGAAATGATCAACCGGCGGCGCGTGGTACTTTGACAAATATTATTATTACTTTGGGGGGTAATACTTCAGAGACGGTTGTTCTAAAAACGCTTCTTGCAGAAGGGACAGGGACATTCTCGTGGGTTATTAACTTTCCTGATGAGGTTACATCAGCCACATTGACAATTCGAAATCCGGCAGGTGAACAGCAGGGCGTGGTTGAAACTTTAGTGTCAAATATTTACGGAAACCGCGAGCTTCCTT
>JAITUR010000027.1 GCA_031286205.1 Treponema sp. | reverse complement strand
GAAGTTCACGCAGAGCTTTCTACAAAATCTAAAATTTTTTGCGGCTGTACAACTGCATATGGCGGCGAACCAAATACCCATGTCTGCCCCGGTTGTGCAGGAATGCCCGGCACTCTGCCTTTAATGAACCGTTCTGTTGTAGAGTATGCCATAAGGCTCGGAATAATTCTAAATTGCGATATTGCCAAACAATGCAAGTTTGACAGAAAAAATTATTTTTATCCGGATTTGCCAAAAGCGTATCAGGTGTCGCAGCTTCATGCTCCAATTTGCAAAGGCGGGTTTTTAGAAATTTGCGCGGACAATAAAAAAAAGAAAATAAATTTAACGCAGATACACATGGAGGAAGATGCCGGCAAATTGGTACACAGTACGGCGGGCGACACCTTCATAGACAATAACCGCGGTGGAATGCCGCTCTTGGAAATTGTTTCTCAGCCGGATTTTCGCAGTGCAGCGGAGGTAATTGCTTATTTGGAAAAGCTGCGCGAAATTCTTTTGTATCTGGAAGTAAGCGACTGCAAAATGCAGGAAGGGTCTCTTCGCGCGGATATTAATTTGTCTGTGCGTCCTGCAGGCGGCGAGCTGGGTGTTCGTGCAGAGATGAAGAATCTTAACTCGTTTAAGGCAATAGTTCGTGCTATTGAATACGAAGCAGCGCGGCAGATCGATGTTTTAGAAGACGGCGGAAAACTTGTTCAGGAAACCCGCCGCTGGGACGATGAAAAAGGGCAATCCTTTGGTATGCGTTCCAAAGCAGATGCACAGGACTACCGTTATTTTCCCGACCCCGATTTTTTACCCATCAATATTGATAATACATGGATTTCGCAAGTGCGGGAAAGCCTGCCCGAACTGGCGCATCAAAAACGGGAACGGTATGTACGAGACTTTGGTATTACCGAGTACACAGCGCAGGTGCTTACAGTACATAAAAATATTTCCGGTTTGTTTGAAGAAATCGTGCAAAAAAGCAAGGCAGGGTCTGCTGCAGAAACCGCAAAGGAAGCGGCAAACCTTATAACCGGCGAGATCATGCGTTTAATGAACAATGCAAATATACTGCCCGAAGATGTCCGCCTTGATGTCGATAAATTTGTTACGCTAATTAATTTAGTAACCGGCGGAAAAATAAATCGCAATGCGTACAAAGAAACTGTCGAGGCAGTCTTTACCAGTAATGCAGACCCGGAAAAATACATTGCAGAAAAAGGTTTAATGATGATCAGCGATGATTCCGCCGTAATTTCCGCCGTAGAGGCTGTCATTGCGGAAGAAGCCGCCTCTGTTGCAGAATTTAAATCCGGCAAGGAAAAAGTTTTTGGTTTTATTATGGGGCAGGTTATGAAAAAACTAAAAGGACAAGGCAACCCGGAAATCGTAAAGAAACTGCTAACGGAGAGATTATAATGGAAACCAAAGAAATGGAGTTTTCTGTATTTTGTATAGAAAATATTGCCGAACACCTTGGGCTTAAGGGCAATGAAGTGTATATGCTTCTTACAGAAAAAAGCGATATTCTTGATAATTATATTATTCCCTGTTACGATGCACTTCATACCCAAGGCAAAGAGTATATAGTAAATGATATAATCGAAGTTATGCGAGAGAAAGGATTACAAATATGATACTTTATCATGGTTCGCTTGAGGTAATTGAAACCCCAAATCTTTCTTTTTCGCGCGAAAACACCGATTTTGGAAAAGGATTTTACACAACATCAATTAAATCCCAGGCAATCAGCTGGACAAATCGTTTTAAGCGCCGTTTTGGTTACGGGACATTATCAATATACGAGTTTGACGAACAGTCTTTACAAAAAAATATTTCCATACTTGAATTTGATACATATTCAACTCAATGGCTGGAATATATAACTAAATGCAGATTGGGTGAATCTGTCGATAATTACGATCTTGTCATTGGCGGTATCGCAAACGACGATGTATACAATACCTTAACACTGTATTTTCGGGGTTTTATAGAAAAGGAAGAAGCAATTAAACGGCTGCGTTACGAAAAACCGAACATTCAATATTGCTTTAAGAGTCAGGCAGTAATAGACAATTATTTAATTTATACCGGGAAGGAAAAAATATGAAAGCCGATAAAGTTATTTTGCAAATTACTTATAAAAGTGTAATAGATATGTTTGCAAAAACGGCAAATATATCTATCAGAAAAGCTTTGGACTTATTTTATAATTCTCAAATTTATCAGGAAATGCGCGAAGGCATATCTGATATGCACTGTAGAAGCGAAAAATATCTAGCAGAAGAACTTATGCAGGAATTTTCCTGTACCCTGTCTAATTAACAAAAAAGCCTTACCCGGCATCTGAATTCCTGGATGCCGGGCAAGAGGGAAAAACTAATTGCCCCAGTTGGCTAGACCATTCTGTAAAATTTGTTTTGCCATTTCGATTGTAACTTCATATAATGCGGAGTCGGCTTTTACCTGTTAATATTTAGCAGGTTTGGTTTTTTTGGGAAGGTAAACTTTAATTACTACCCGCCAAAATTTCAAAGTATTTTTTCTGTTGGTTTTTAAGCAATGCTGGAATATCCAGCTTGTAAGGACAATGATGTTTGCAATGACCGCAATTTATACAGTTATCGATAAGCCTCATGTTATTTTGCCATTCTTCTGTAAGGAAATGTTCTTTAACAGCTCTGTTAAGTAAATACGAAATTCTTGCTGCCATTGGAATAGGAAT
The DNA here is from genome assembly GCA_031286205.1 of Treponema sp. GTDB lineage: Bacteria > Spirochaetota > Spirochaetia > Treponematales > Breznakiellaceae > WQXQ01. The sequence continues at coordinate 1,982 of JAITUR010000027.1, read as the reverse complement.
ACCTGCAGAGCAGGGAGTACAATAACCGCAGCATCGGCAGAAATTGCCGGATAGTTCCGCTTTGTCGGCGGCAATGGCGTTTTCCAAAGCGCTGTCCAACACAGGCGGGTTATTCTCGTAAGACAGGAACTCGTCCAGCTCGGATTTTTTTTGTATACCCCAAATAGGAATTACATTTTCGTACTGCCGTAAAAATGCAAACGCTGCTTTAGAATTAGTTAATAAACCGCCGCACAAACCCTTCATGGCAAGAAGTCCGACATTATGCTCGCGACAGGTATCAATAAGATCCAGTTCTTCGCGGATAGATAAATATGACAAAGGATACTGCAGGGTGTCGTAAAGGCCGGAAATTACCGCCTCGCGCGCTTTGTCTTTGCTGTGAAAAGAAATACCGATAAACCGGATTTTTCCCTGCTCTTTAGCCTGTAGCAAACTTTCGTACACACCGTCTTCGCCCGGGCGCGGTACAATTTGCGGATTATGAACCTGAAGAACATCGATATAATCTGTTTGCAGCATTCGCAGACTGTTTTCTATATTTTCCATTACTTTTTCCGGAGAAAAAACGGCAGTTTTTGTGCATAATATTATTTTGTCGCGCACATGGTTCAAGGCAATGCCGATTCTTTCTTCGCTGGTTGTGTACGCATTTGCAGTATCAAAAAGATTAATGCCGTTATCAAAAGCGTGCCGTAAAAGCGCCGTACTTTCTTCGAAAGAAATGCGTTGAATAGGAATACAGCCAAATCCGGTGCGTCCCGCTAAAAGTCCGGTTTTTCCAAAAGTTGTTTTTTGCATAACTAAAGATAGCATAGAAATCATGTTTTTGCTATAATAAAACGACAGGAGAAAGGCATGAATCAATATAGAACACATACCTGCGGAGAACTGCGCGAGGACGATGTCGGAAAGGAAGTCCGCTTGTCCGGCTGGATCGATACCGTTCGCGACCACGGCGGAGTTTCGTTTTTGGATCTGCGGGATCAATATGGCATTACTCAAATTGTGCTTCACGAAGAAAACACGGCAGCAAAGGAAAGTGTTATTACTATTTCCGGGCAGGTAAAGAAGCGGGACAAGGAGACTGTTAACCCAAAAATAAAAACCGGTACGGTAGAAGTTCATGCCAATACCCTTGTAGTGCAGGGCAGGGCTGTCCGCGCCTTGCCGTTTGAAATATCTGAATCCAAAGCCACGCGGGAGGATCTCCGGTTAAAAAATCGATTCCTTGACCTTCGCAACCCCGCCGTAAGAAACAATATCCTGCTTCGCGCGGAAGTAATTACTTATATGCGAAAAAAAATGCAGGAGCTTGGTTTTACGGAATTTCAAACGCCGATACTGACTTCCTCCTCGCCGGAGGGCGCTCGCGATTATCTTGTTCCCAGCCGCAAACACAAGGGAAAATTCTACGCCCTGCCGCAAGCGCCGCAAATTTTTAAACAATTATTAATGGTATCCGGCTTTGACCGTTATTTCCAAATTGCGCCCTGCTTCCGGGACGAAGATTCGCGCGCCGACCGTTCGCCCGGAGAATTTTATCAACTTGATTTTGAAATGGCTTTTGCGGATCAGGAAGATGTTTTTCGTGTAGCAGAAGCGGTATTGCACGATACATTTAAAAGTTTTGGCGGTCAAAAATATATAAGCCCTGCGCCGTTCCGCCGCATTCCCTATGTGGAATCAATGTTAAAATATGGTTCCGACAAGCCCGACCTTCGCAATCCGCTTATTATAGAAGATCTAACAGGATTTTTTGCAGATGTTGATTTCGCTCCGTTTAAAAATATTCCTGTCCGGGGCATTGTCGCGCCCGGCGCAGCTTTACAGTCAAAATCCTTTTTTGAAAAGATGCTTGTCTTTGCTACAGAAGAAGCCGGCATGAAGGGGCTTGGATATATTTCGGTTTTGGAAGACGGCTCTCTTAAAGGTCCTATTGTTAAATTCCTGCCCGAAGAAAAACAGCAAACATTAAGAAG
>JAITUR010000117.1 GCA_031286205.1 Treponema sp. | reverse complement strand
TTGTACTCGGCTATCGAAGGGGTAGATTTACCGCCGGATATACCTATCGATATTAACACACTTTCCAATGTTCTTTACAAGGGAAAGATTAACGATCTATCTTTTTTGATAGATAATCGTTTAATCGTCTTGATTGAGCATCAATCGACCATTAACGAGAATATGCCTATAAGATTATTAAGCTATGTTTCAGAGATTTATAATAAAATAATAGGCAGCAAAAATGTTTTTCAGGAAAAACTTATAGGGATACCATTGCCTGAATTTATTGTCCTTTACAACGGCAATAAACCCTATGATGATTACAAGGAGCTAAAACTTTCCGATGCTTTCAAGGACATAGATGGGTTAAAAGTTGATAAATCAACTCCGCCGCTGGAACTGACGGCAAAAGTTTACAACATAAACAAGGGTCATAATCCTCAGATGCTGGAAAAAAGCAAAACCCTTGAAGGCTACAGTATATTTATAGGTAAAATTAAAGAGCTAAAGGCTAATAATTTAACACTTGATGAATCGATAAGATCCGCTGTAAAATATTGTTTAGAGAACGATATTTTAACAAACTTTTTAAGAGCCCATGAGGGAGAGGTGGTAGATATGATATTAGAAGATTTAACTATGGACGAATGGATGGACTTGCGCTATGAAGAAGGTTTGGAACAAGGTATAACCACAGGACGCGAAGAAGAGCGCGGGGAAGTTATCAATCTCTTGCAAAGCGGCAAATCTCTTGAGGAAATAATCAAGGAATATAGCGCTAAAAATTAAATTTAACAGATTTTTTAAGAGCCCATGTAAGGAGAGGTAATAGATATGATGCTGGAAAATACCCTGGTATCATATCTATTCAGCGAAATTCGGCGTTAACTGTGTTCTTTTTTACGTTCTATTGACAAAATTTTGATTTTGCGATATATTGGCATTGTATGGGAAGTACGCAATCGACAAAAAAACTTCTCGAACAACCGCTGATTGCGGAAAGAAATGTGTCCCTAAACTGCCCGTATGGGTTTGTTATATGCCGGCAGGCATTATATGCACAAGGAGTTCTCTATTATGAGTAACAACAAATTTTTTAAAGTTATGCGAGGCATAACAATTATTGCTTTGGCAGTAGCACTCGGACTGACAATGACAGCATGCCCTCCCGGTGACGGCGGTGGTGGTGGCGGCGGCGGCGGTGGCGGTGGCGGCAATTTTGGAGCAACCCTGACGCTGTCAGGACAGGTTTATGAGGAAGAAATTAATCTTGGTACGCCTGCAGTTAGCTATGTACAATACACCGGAAATTTAGAACTTAATGACTATAATATGGGTGGAGTCGGTGATGTTACAGGAGGACAACTTAGCTACACAATAAGCGAGCCTAATGATCTTTTTTCCTTATCTGATTTGGCTGACTTTCTTTTGTGGGGGGATCCTGTAGTTAGCGATGGAACAGTAGAGTGTGACTTTTTGCCTAGTTTTATTGCAAATGAAGACGGCACTCTTTACAGAGGTAAGGCTTCTATATCCGGAGATTCTTCTGGCGTCTCTATAACCGAAGAAGGAATTATGTATATATATGTTGACAAAGATGTAACTGTTACCGGAGATGATTACTTGGATGAAGATGAAGGTTATGATGACGATATTGGAATGGTTGTTAATTTATCTATTGTAAATGATGAATATTCATTAAGTCTAAAACAAGGCTGGAACTCTGTATATATGAAAACTATTCTTAATATGTCTGTGGAGGAAGTGGATGAAGAAGATTTTGAAATGTTTATGACCGGTACTAGGTCAATATCTGTCGCCAATCCTTCAGATTTATATTGGATATACGACGACGACCCCGACCCCGATCCTAGTTTCTCCATACTTTCTTTCGGAGAAGCCGTATCCGAAGAAGCGGCGCCCAGACTGCCATTTTCCAAAAAATACCGCTCAATTTTTGGAAAGAGATAATAACTCTAAAGGCTCGGGGTATCGAAAACCACTGACGGATCGCTGCCCCGGCTAAGCCGGATTTTTAACCGCTTTAAGGTTTCCCCCTTAGAGCGGTTTTTATTCGTGTTTTCTAGCCCCGCTAAAGGATAGAATATCAAACAACAGTATATATACACTTGAATTTATATTTTTTTTGTTCTAAATTTAATAATAGAGCGTCTTTTGCGCTATAAGATCTTCCGGAGGAATCAATGTCAAGACCAGTTACTGTTTTTTCAGGACAATGGGCGGATGTGCCTTTTGACCAATTTTGCGAAAAAGTCAAATCTTTTGGCTATGAAGGTATAGAAATTGCCTGTTGGGGCGAGCACCTTAATCTTAAAAAAGCGGCAACCGATGCCAAGTATACAGAAGAAATAAAAACCGTATTAAAAAACCACGACTTAAAAGTGTGGGCTATCGGCACTCATTTAATTGGTCAATGTGTAGGCGGCAATAACGATGGACTGCCGAACGCTTTTATACCGTCTAATATATCGGGTAAACCGGAAGAAATGCGCAAATGGGCTGTTCAGGAAATGAAATACGCCGCCGTTGTCGCAAAAAATTTAGGGGTAAAAATTGTTACCGGTTTTATGGGAAGCCCCATTTGCGCACATTGGTACGGGCTTCCTTCTGCTGCAGAACAAATGGTTCAGGAAGCCTATAACAGCCTTATTAAAAACTGGACACCAATCTTTGACGAGTTCGATAAACAACAGGTAAAATTCGCGCTGGAAGTTCATCCTTCGGAATTAACATTCGATTACTATACTGCGGAAAGACTTATAAAAGAGTTTAAGAGCCGCAAAACATTAGGGTTTAATTTTGATCCTTCGCATTTAATTTGGCAGGGTATTTCTCCGCATTTATTCCTTAGGGATTTTGCAAGGTATATTTTGCATGTGCATATAAAAGATGCGGCGGTTACATTGGACGGCAGGACAAGTATCTTGGGGTCTATGCTGCCTTTTGGCGATACAAAACGCGGGTGGAATTTCCGCGCTCCCGGACATGGAGATATAGATTTCGAAAGCATTATTCGCGAACTTAATGCCATTAATTATAAAGGACCTCTTTCTGTAGAATGGGAAGATTCCGGCATGAACAGGGAAATAGGAATAAAAGAAGCCTTTAGCTTTGTAAAGAATATCAATTTTTCGCCTTTGGACACAATCGAAGCTGCGGTTAAAGAATAGATATTAATCCGGCTTTCTGTCTCTGTAAGTTTATTTGATGGGTGATACTAGATTTGAACTAGTGACTTCCACCGTGTGAAGGTGGCACTCTCCCACTGAGTTAATCACCCGCTGTATTAACCCTTAATGTCGATCAATCCGCCGGAATTTGTATTACCGGTAAAGCCGCGGGTTTTTGCCGCGTATGGATTGTCGCGCAGGGCTTTTATTTCCGAACGGAGCTCTATCATTCGTTTGGAAAGCAGTTCTTTGTTTTTGGTAGAACGGATAACGGCTTCGCTTTTTAGTTTTTCCAGCGATGCTTTTAGATCCGGAACTTCGCCGTCGGCTGTGTTTTCCGATTTTCCGGAAACCACGGAATAGTACATTTCTTCCAGAGGATCAATAACTTTTTGGATAGAGAAAATATCCGAGACAATTTTTTCTTCTATTTCCACATAAGATAAAAGATCTTCGGCGCTGCCGGATTCGATTACACTTTGCTGTTTGTCCAGCAAAACAAGGTAATTTTTAAAACGATCCCTTTGCTGCCCAAGCAGAATTTTAAACCTTTTTAAAACCGCTACTCTTTGTGCAAGTTCTGTCGAACTTATTTCTGTCGTAATTTCTTCTGCTGTAATTGTTGACATTATCCCCTCCTAAAATACGGATTAATTTGTTAGCCGGCTATATCAAGCCCTGCTGTCTCATTGCCTGGCTGACTGCCGCCGGAATGAGCCGCTATTTTGCTCCATGTATTTCTTAAATCTGACAGCATATTTTTAACCGTCAGTATTCTGTTTGCATCCTGACTGATATTTGATTCTACAAGTTCTCTGTTAAACCATGTGTATAGGGAAAACAGATTTTTGGAGATTTCCCCGCCCTGCTCAAAATCCAGGGAAACCATCAATTCTGTAAGGATTTCTTCTGTTTTCATGATTGCTTTGCCAATCTGCTCGTATCTGGATGGGTCTTTTTTCTGGGTTTTGTTCAATTCCATTAGTTCAGCCGCCCTGCCAAGCTGTTTTACCGCTTCGTCGTACAGCATAACAATAAGCTGCCCCTGGCTGGCTGTCTTTATAGTGGTTTCTTTGTATGTAGATGATGCGTTTTTATACAAAATAATCCCCTCTATCCATTATCGGACGGTAATTTGCCATTCTTTAGCGGGAGATGCCGATAATTAAAGTTAAGGTATGGTATCATAAAAAGCGGGTTACTGTCATGAAGAAGGTAAAAAGATTTTTCCAGCATTTAATTATTACATTTCAGATGTATTGGCAAAACGGACTGGCGAACCATGCCGCCGCCTGCGCATACGCTTTTTTGCTTTCTATGGCTCCTACGCTGCTTTTAATAACTTTTATTATTTTTTTTATTTTTCAATCATCGCCCCAGACAATTTCCGTTCTTATTAGCAGTATTCCCATCTTAAACAGCGTTTTCGACGAACAATGGCTTTACAGCGATTTATTTTCTGTATCCATGCCTGTTGTTCCCTCTATAATATTTTTTATTAGCGTTGTCTGGGCAGGCAGGATCTTGGCTCTTTCCATTCAAAGAGGAATTAGTAATATTTTTCCTGCCATAAATAAAAGAAGCGTGCTTAAAAACAACCTGATTACTTTGGCTATAGAAGGCGCTTTGGTTATTTTTGTATTGATGATAATTATAAGTTCTCGTACAGCTTTGCGTTTTTATAGATTGCTGGATTTCCTGCCTCATGCATCTTTTATAAAATATTTAACATCGAATACCGGCGGACAGGTTTTATACACATCTTTGCTGGGGCTTGCTTCGTTTTTAGTATATGTCCTAGTCCCGGTAAAACCGCCCAAAAAGTTGTCCGCCCTTATGGGATCTATTATTTGCATGGCAAGCAGTTTTTTTACGGCTTTTGCGTTAAATTTTATTTTGGATAAGGGAAGATACAATTTTCTTTATGGAACATTTGGAAACCTTATAATTATTTTGGTAAATGTTTATTTCTTTTTTATGTTTTTCTTTATTGGAGCGCAGTTTGCCTATGTAAGAGATTCTTTTGTCGAGCTTCCGGATTCAATAGTTGACGTTGTTTTTAAAAAAGATTCTATCATTAATAAGGCAATTCAAAGATATAAAACCCGCAGAAAAAAAACATAATAGAGCCGGATTAACTTTTAATATCTGCTTTTAAGACCACTAAATGCCTTTGTTCTTTTAGAAATGGCGATTTGTACAAAATAATTTCTTTTTGACAGCAATATTCTTTTATGAATGCAATTTCCTGTTCGATTTTTTCCCGCTGTCCTTTGTAGGCTGCAATTAAACCTGTTTTTTTACATATCCTAAAAAGAGTTTTTAGTATTTTGGGTTCCAAGGCGGTAAATGCCCTGAATGTAACAAGATCGAAAAGTTCGCTGTTTATGTGTTCAATTTCTTTTTTTTCTATTGTAATATTTGACAATCCCAGTATGGCGGCTGCACTGCACAAAAAACCCGCCCTGCGTTCCCTGCGTTCAATTAGGGTGAATTCGCAGCCGGGCAGGACAATGGCAAGGGGAATTCCCGGAAATCCTGCTCCGGAACCGGCATCTGCTATTTTGCAGTTGTTTTTATCGGCTGTATCAATTTGTTTCAGTAACCGCGAAATAAATCCAACCGGCGCAAGAGAGTCTAAAATATGCCGGATTATAAGTTCGTCCCTGCTGCCGACTTTTACAAGGCCGTATGCATCATTAAAAGTTTCGATCTCTTTTATATATCGTTCCAGCAGGGAAATAATTTCTTCTTTGCGGGGATTAATAATATTTCCGACATCTTTATTGTTTTTACAAAGAATGTTAATGCCGTCTATTAAAATGCTCCTCATAAAATGCTCCTCACTGCTTAAATGTAATGAACCAGATTTTTCTCGTCTATGAATCCATTGGTACGCGCCAGTACATAAGACCCAAATGCATTTAACATTACATCGATAAATGTGCCTATCGCTATAAGATAAAAAGAAAGCGGCATAAGGTTTAGATACCATGTTTTGTATTCGCCGCCCCCATATGTAAAGCAAAGGGCGGTAAGCGCAATAAACGCTCCCTGTCCGGGATGACGGGCAAGCAGGAAAGAAATTAAAAGAGAATGAAACCCAATAGCAAATAATTCTATAAAAGAAATTTGTATATGCGAATATGATTTTATTAATACAATAAAAGATATTGCCGCTACCATTGCGCTTCCACCGCGGCAGAAGGTGGAAAAAAGAGCAATGGAAAGGGTGCTGGATCTGCGTCTTATCCCAAAATTTTCTTTTGAGTGCCGCTGAAGAACAGGAATGGAAAAATTAATATCTCCGGAAAAGAGGGAAGCAATTGCAGGACCTAAATAACCGTAAAGAATGCGCCAGGGGTTTACCTTTGGTTTTAACAGATACAGGAACAGCGGCAAAATTCCAAAACAAAGAACAATGCTAAAAACTCCAAGCAGAATAATTAAACTTGTAAAAACTTTTGCCTGAAGAGCAATGCCAAAACGGATTGCCCAATATGCGGAAAGCACTATCAATATAAAGCCAAGAATTTCCGAGAAAAACGAAGCTACATGGTAAAAAATCCGGGAAAGAGAATCTATAAAAGAAATTACGGGTTTGGAATAATTTCGATCATAGTTTAAGCCCATGCCAAGGAAGAATGCAAACATACAGACAGGAAAAAGGTAAATACCGCTTCCGCCCAAAATACTAAGCATATTGGACGGGAATATTTCCAGTATGTTTGCGGCAGGATTAATATTAAAAACTTCCGATGTTTCGTTTGGTATAATTGGAATTCTGTCCGGCGTAAACATCATGGTTACTAAAATTCCGGAGAAAATTACAAAAAAAGAGGCTGCTGTAATAAGAATAAAATGTTTTAAAACAAAAGGCCAGAATTGTTCGTCCATGCGAAGTTCGTAAACGGCAATTGTAAGAGAGAATACCAGAACGGGTACTACGGCATAACGTCCAATACCCAGTGCAAGTTCTTTAAGCCATTCAAAGGCAGATTGTATAGCCTGACTTTCCGCCGGCAGTAAGAAGCCGATTGTCATTCCTAAAATGGAGCCTATTAATAATTTTACCCAAACTTTCATGGATATAGGGTAACATTTATAAATAAATTATTCTAGCGGTTGTAAGGACTTCGTGGCCGTTTTCGGTTATTAAAATATCGTTCTCCAGCCGGCAGCCGCCCAATACAGGATCGTAAAGACCCGGTTCTATCGTAAAAATCATGCCGGGTTCCAGCACCCATTCATTATCTGCGGCATTTCTTATTACGGGAAATTCATGCTCCTGAAGCCCAACCCCGTGTCCAAGACTGTGCGGCATTTTCTTTTTAGATTTGTTAAAGAAGGAATCGACCGATGCGGCTATATCTTTGGCAAGGGTTCCGCTTTGCGCCATAGAAGCTGCAAGCTTGGCGGCTTTTTCCACCATTGCGACAAGTTTTTCCTGTTTGGGGTTAAGATTACGGGCAAAGGTTAGGGTTACATCTGTGCAATAACCATTGTATTTTACGCCAAAATCCAAAATAGAAAGCCCGTCTGTGCCAAAAGGTTCGCAAGTGTATGCGGGAAAAGCGTGAATCGCAAAACTTCTTTGCGCTCCTGCCGCCAAAGTTTCGAAACTTGTTCCTTCGCAGCCTCGTTTGCGGGCTTCTGTTTCTATAAACAATGCCGCAGCCTGCTCGGTTTTTATTTTTCCGGACAATACATTGCTTTCCAGTAAATCTATTATTTCGTTTGTTATATCCGCCGCTTTTTTTATATTGTCAATTTCCAGACTGTCCTTTACTGCACGAAGCTTTGATAATTCTGCACCAGAGCCTTTTTTGCCGCAAATAATATCGTAATCGGTTATTTCGCCTACATAGTCAAGGAAAAGAGGGTAGGGTGTAACAGAGGGAATTTCTATTTTTGCCCCCACAGGAAGCCCCAGAGTTTGCGCGACAGCGGCAATTGCTTTAATTGGCTTTCTGCCAAAATCATTGTAAGAACCAATCAGTACACTTGAATGATCCGCGTAAATTTTTGCAAGATTAACATCCCACGCGACAAGTATTGCCTTATCTTCTTTTGGCAGTTGTCCTGCACCAATAAAAAGAAGCGCGTCCCCCGGATGACCTGTAAGCCAGCGAATATTTAGATCGCGGCGGCCTTCGGTGTCTTCCAGCATTACAAGAGATATACCTTCATCAATCATCCAATCACGGATTTTTGCAAGACGGGCAGAATATATTTCCGGTTTCATTATACTCCATAGATTTATAATCGGAATTTCCGGACAATTATAATTGCCCGGAAAAAATTATCTTTTTTCTTTAACCTTTTCTTTTTCTTTGGTTATTTTTGCTTCCAGTTTATCCATCATTTTATCTATGGCGGCTGTAAGGTCGTAATCGTTTTCTGTAACATGAATGGAGACTCCCCAGCGGAAATTTACATTGGACTCCGCGGTAAATTCTTTATCTTTTTTTATGGTGATAATAAGGTCAACAATCATGTTTTCCGCATTGCGTATCCTTTCTATTTTTTTATTCAGATACTCCTTTGCATCATCGTGTAGCGAAAAACGGATAGATTTGATTTCTGTGTTCATTTTGAACCCCCATTTAAATATTTTTGGTTTTGGGCGCTTTCCGTGTGTAGGAAGAACCCATATCCAATTCTTTCCTATATTTTGCCACAGTTCTGCGTGCAAGTGCAATTCCTTTTTGCGCTAAAATAGCGGAAATTTCCTGATCCGGCAATACGGCTGTACTTGCGGAAATTATCTCTTTTATGATCTCTTTTACGCTTTCTTTCGAGAATTTAGAGCCTTCAGAGCCCGATCCGCTGATAGAATTGGTAAAAAAGTATCGAATTTCAAAGATTCCCCATTCTGTTTGCATATATTTGCCGTTTGCAATGCGGGAAACGGTAGTTTCGTGAACTTCCAGCTCTTTTGCAATATCTTTTAGAGTTAAAGGAGCAAGGTATTTGGGGCCTTTTATAAAAAAAGAATATTGAAACTGAAGAATGGCGTTTGCCGCCCGAATTAGCGTTTTGTTGCGTCTTTTTAGGTGGTCTATAAAAAGCTGCGCTTCCTTGATATTCTCGCGGGCAAAATCGCGGGCTTCCAGATGCGAGTTATCCTTGTTTTCTGAATCTATCAATTTTTCGTAAAATTTGTTTACGCCAAGAATCGGAAATGCTTCGTCATTAAGATTGATAATTAACTCCTCCTGCCCGTCTTCCGATGTTTCTCTTGTAACTTTAATATCCGGTATTACATACCGGGTATCGGCGGAGGTAAACGCTCTTCCGGGAAAAGGAGAAAGCGTTTTTATGAATTCGCAAATATCGTGAATATCATCTTCGTCAAGGCCGGTTTTTTTTGCAAGGACAGAGTATTTTTCTTTTTCTATTAAATCAAGATTGTCCAAAAGTAAATCTATTACAGCTGCCGGTATTTCGTCCGGCAGATAATGAGGCACAAGTTCTATTTGCGCTTTAAGCGATTCTTTGTAATCTTTTGTACAGCAGCCTGCCGGCTCAAGTTTTCTGACAACTTGCAGGGCTTTCGTTAATTGCAATTTGGCGGGCTTGGTTTTTGCAAACCCTTTGTAAAGTGTTTCCGGATCTTCTATATGAAAACCGTCATTATTAAGGTTTTGAATAAGCATTTCTGCAATTTTTCGCAGTTCTTCGTTTATTGGTTCTAGATGCAACTGCCATAAAAGGTGTTCTTGCAATGTTTCTGCCCGTGTAAGAGTTCCTTCTATAAAGCTGCGGTAATTATCGGATGCCTGTTCCCCGCTTTTTTTACTGTATTTGTCCAAAGAAACTGTAATTTTATCTTCCAGTATTTCCAGCGCGGGGTTGCGCTCCAGTTCTTCCTCGATTTTTTCGCGAAGATCCAGGGACGGCAGTTCCATCAGTTTTATAGACTGATACAACTGCGGGTTCATTTTAAGCTGCTGCGTTTGTGTAAGGGTCTGTCTTAACTGCATGGGATTATTATATATCTTTGTTTTGCAATATGCTATAATAATCTTATGAACATTAACCAAAGACTTAAAGCGGCGGGGTTAGGAATACCCTTAATTTTAATTCCGAATAGTATCGATTCTAAATGGCCGGTAATTGCCTGTGATCAGTTTACTCAAGATAAAGATTATTGGGAAAAAGCTAAAAATACCGCCGGTAATTCTCCTTCGGCATTAAATCTTATTTTTCCCGAAGTTTTTTTGAATGACGGAGATGCGGCAGAAAGAATAGCCGCTATTCATTTAAATATGACAAATTATTTAAAAGATGGAATTTTTGCGCCGCCGCAACAGGGGTTTATTTATTTAGAAAGGGATACGCCCTATAACAAAAAACGGCGGGGTCTTGTGGCGGCAGTGGATTTGGAAAAATACGAATGGCAGCCGGATGCCCGCCCATTAATTCGCAGTACCGAAGGAACGGTAGAAGACCGTCTGCCGCCAAGAATGGATATCCGCCGCGGCGCGCCCCTGGAACTGCCTCATGTCCTGTTGTTAATTGACGATGAACACGACAGCCTGCTTCCGGCATTAGGTGAAATGGCAAAAAAGAAAGCGCCTGTTTACGATACATCTCTTATGATGGAATCGGGCAGGGTAAGCGGCTGGTTTTTGGATACAGAAACGGAGCTTGCCTTTGCCGCAGAAAAACTGGAAGAATTATGCAGCCGTTCCTTAAACCGTTATGGAGAAGGCAATGCAAACCCTTTCCTTTTTGCTGTCGGCGACGGGAATCATTCGCTTGCGGCTGCCAAAGGTATTTGGGAAGAATATAAAGCAGCTAACGGAGATAAAGATCACCCTTGCCGGTATGCTCTTGTAGAGATAGAAAATATTTACGATCCTGCAATTCAATTTGAACCTATCCATCGTATAATTTTAGGAGCGGGCTTTGACGAAACCGCCGCGCTGCTTTCCCGATTGCCGAATTCTTCCAGCCGTCCGGTTAACAGCCGCGAGGATCTTGCCCGCCTTGTACAGCAGGGGCAAACTCCAAACAGGTTCGGCATAATATCGGAAGGGCGTTATGCGTTAGTCGAAACCTCTGCACCCGGTATTTCCACCGCCTGTTTGCAGCCGCTTTTGGACGATTATGTAAAAAACAAGCCGGGTATGGAGATAGATTATATACATGACAACGATGAGGTTTTCCGCCTGACCAATGGTAATGCCGGAAATATTGCGGGAATACTCTTGCCTCCTGTTCAAAAGGCAGGGCTTTTTGAAACAGTAGCGCGGCTTGGACCCCTGCCCAGAAAGAGCTTTTCTATGGGTCATTCCTGCGAAAAACGGTTTTATTTGGAGTGCCGTTCTTTATAAATAGTAATATAAAATTATCGTTGCTTATTTACCGGAAGCTTGTTATAATATTAACAAATGAAAAGAAAAGTACTTCTATTTTTATTAATAACTGTCGTTTTTACCTCTGTTTTTGCCCAGAGGATGCCTGTTGTGGGTGTTCAGCCGCTGGAAACAAGGGGTTCCGGAATTTCAGCCGCAGATGCCGCTAATATTACAAATCGAATTGTAAACGAGCTTAACTCGTGGGGAACCATTAGTGTAGTGCAGGGGGCGGCAGGAGCGGATTATATTATTCGGGGAACCATTGTAAGGCAAGGCGGCAACTTTACTGTAGCAGGAGCCACAGTGGATGCCGCGACAAATCGTGTGTTAAACGAATACATAGAGAATATTCCCGCTAATAATATCCAGGTTTTTACTTTATGCGCAAAAGCCGTAGAAAGAGTGCCTTTTCCAAATTACCTTGCCGGAACATGGCAGTCCACTTTGAATATGCCGGACGGTCCTGTGGTGTGCATTATCGAATTTAAAAGAGACAGAACTGTTCATGTAGAAAGATACGATACATGGGAGCATAGACAAAGAAATTCTTTAAGATACGAAGGGTTTGGAAGCGGAACATATGCTTATATAGGTTATGCAAACCGCACAATTAACGCGGGCGGCCAGCAGGTTCGTATAGACGCTACATTCAGCATCAATTTAAGCCTGGAAGAAACCTTGCCGGATCAAACCAATGTTAATTTATCCGGGTTAAGTGTAGCGTTTAACGCCGACAAGACAGCTTTTAGTATCGTAAATGGTTCATTGCCATGCGGAAGAAATTACGACGGCCCTTCTGTTCATCCTTCTGAATACCTGGGGTTTTCCAGTTTTACGAAAATTAGATAGAGGTAATCATGAAGAATAAAATATTTTATTTAACAGTAATTTTTCTTTTTATTGTTACGGGGTTAGTGTCGGCGCAAGCACGGCAAAGCCGGCAAAGTTCAAACAGGGTTGATATTTCGGCTTCGAAAGTTGGCGCTGCTCCTTTGTGGGATGTTTCTATTGGAGATACTGTTCGGGGAAGTCCTCATTTACAGGCAAGCTCCGCTGTTCTTGTCGGAGAAAGAGGAAGCGTAAGATCGTTTTTTATGAGCAGTACCCCTCTTTGGAACTTTGACGCAAGGGGAACTTCTACTTCGTTTATTGCGCGTTCTTACGAAGCGGCTACTTATGTCTGCAATACCGAAGGTATCTTTATGGCAATTAACAGGGTTGGCCGCGAACTTTGGCGGCTTAATCTTGGAAAGCCGATTACTCAGCCTACTGTTGTAGGGTGGGATGGCAGGGTTTTTATAACTGTAGACAGTACAATTACCTGCCGTACTGCTTCCGGCAATCCGCTTTGGACTTTGGATTTAGGCAGTAATGTTGTGTTTCCTCCCATTTTGGACAGGACAGGCAGCTATGCCGCTGTTCTTCAGAATAACGATTTTATAAAACTTGGCCAGTTTAGCCACCTGGAAAAAATCAGGCTGGATAGAGTTCCTTCCATGATTGTTTCTCTTGCCGAAGAAAACCGGCAAAGTTATGTATTAATATATCCGGCAGGAGAAATGGAAAAAGTTATTTATAACAACAGCGCAAGAGAAGGCGCAAGGCTTTCCAAACAAAGTTTAAGTAGATTACCGGCGGCTCCTGCCGCTTCTGTAAGCCGCGATTCTCAGTTTGCCGTAACGCTAAGAGACGGCAGGGTGCTTTTGTTAAACGCTTCCGGCAATGTTCTTTGGACAAGAAACAGCCACGAACATACTTCGGAAAGGGGTTCCGGCAATATTTCCATGGAACAAGCAGGCATGATGTGGGATGAACGCGGAATTTATACAAATACAATTCGCGGTGTCAGCGCATTTTCTCCGGAAGGCCGCCGTCGTTTTGTTCACAAATTAAGCAATCAAAGTTCCGGCGTTCCGGCTCTTAGCGATGAAGGGCTTTTATACGCAACAGGAACAGACAATATTCTTAGGGTTTATAATATAGAAATGAAGCCCAGAACAATTCCAATAACAAGATTTTACGGTCCTGAACCGGAAGGGTCTTATGGAATGGGAAACCCTCCTCCTTCTCCGTGGACAGGAGACGATAATCGATACGATGAAATTAGCCAGGATAGAGTCTACGAAGAAATTTCTGCGGTAATTCTGTCCGGTCAACTTGGAAAAAACGAACCTGTTTATGTTGCGTATATAATGGAAATGTGCAGTTGGTTTTTTAACCAGCCTCATGCTTCTCAGGTTCGTCCGCTTGTAAGGCCCGAGCAAAGAGTCAGGCTTGTAGAGCTTCTTGCCCATGTAGGTTCCAGAGAAACCGTTCCATATCTTTGGAATCTTTTTGACAGAGACCAGGAGCCTGCGGTGCGCAGAGCGTGCGCGGA
The DNA here is from genome assembly GCA_031286205.1 of Treponema sp. Lineage (GTDB taxonomy): Bacteria > Spirochaetota > Spirochaetia > Treponematales > Breznakiellaceae > WQXQ01. Next base: position 50,816 of record JAITUR010000117.1, on the reverse strand, counting down.
TGCTATCGGAAAAATTGGCGTAGACCCGACAGGAAGATCTTTTTACTCGTATCAATATTTACTTGCGCCGGGCAATCCCAATATAGATCCTCAGCTTGTATTGGCAGCATCTTCGTCTATTGCCAATTTATGCCGGTTCTCCGGCCCGCCTCTTGCACCGGAAGGAATCCGTGTATTGCGTTATTTTTCCAATCTTCCCACATTGCCAAATGCCGTAAAAGTACAAATACGAAACGAGATGAACGGATTATTCAGGGAAGGGCTGGATAGGGTTATACAATAGCGGATATTTTACCGTAACCCCAACTGCTGTGCCATAGCGAAGTCTGCGCTGGCTTTTTCGTGTTCACCCTTGCTTTGCCAGGCATAACCGCGGTTGCGCCATGCTATTGCATAGTTTGCCCTAAGTTTTATTGCTTCGGTAAAATCGCTTATTGCTTTGTCATCATCTTCCAGGCGGTAATACGCACTGCCTCTTCTGTTCCAGATAAATGCATTATTGCGTTCCAAATTTAATATGCGGGTGCAATCTTCTATAACCCTGTTAAAATTACCTGTCTGGTAATAAGAATGAGACCGGTTTATAAGGGCATCAACATAATTCTGGTTAATGGAAATTGCGCGGGAAAAATCCTCTATTGCCTGTGCGTATTCTCCGCGTTCCGATCTTGCAAAACCTCGGTAGTTAAAAATTTCCGCCTTACCGGAGTCCAGCCGTATTGCGCGGGAAAAATCTTCTATTGCGCGGTTGTAGTCGTTTCTTTTTAACCAGATATTGCCCCTGGAGATAAACGCTTCTGTAAAACCGGGGTATAAATTAATTGCCGTTGTGTATTCGTTTATTGCTTTATCGAAATCTCCCGTTTTTTGGAATTGTTCGCCCGTAATAAAATGAATTAAATATTGCTCTGTGCCCATTTGTTTTAAAATATTAATATCCGGATTATCAAAATTAACGGGGTTAATTTCTCCTGTGTGAACCCTTCCCCTGATGCCTGCCAAGCCGGACGAAGGGCGCGATGTTGTATATGAAACTCCGGGAGTTCTTGTAACTGCTGCTGCGGCTTCTATAATTTCTTCCGGGGGTCTTTTTAATATTTCTTCGTACATTTCCAGGAATTGATCTTCTAAAGTTTTTTGCCGCACTACAGTTATTTCCTGCGGCGTTTTTTTGGACGATGTTTTAGGCGCAGGAGTACTGCAAGTAAATATCAAACAGACTGTTAAAACAATGTTTAATACAGCGCTGCAAATAAATAATAGAAAATTGCGTTCTATTATCAACTGTCAGCTTCTCCTTCTGCAGAAGGCGGAGTCGGAGCCGGTTCTGCCCTGTATATTATTCTGACATTTTCTACAGTTTCCCGGTGGCGCAGTTTTAATATAAGGATTTGATCCTGTGCGTGGTAAACCCAGCCGGACGAATCGTAGCGTTCGAACTGGCTGTCTGTTCTCCAGTCCATGCCATGTATTTGTATTCTGTTAAACGGCCTTACTCCGCGGATTATTACATAGTGGGTCATATTTATTGGAAAGTTAAAAGCAATGTTTATATTCCCCTCTATATAAGATGCTCTTGCGGATGATGCGGATGTCCATGCCCAAAGACTATTATCCATAAGCCATACCGCTCTTGGATAATTTGTTTCCGAATTTATTATACTGTAAAGTTTTCCCGCTCCAGGACCTTCGCTTGCAAGAGCGGACAATACCAAAGACTTTCCAACTGCCAGCCATTCCGAATCATTATTATTTTGCGCCCAATCTATAAGCGCTTTGCCAAGCCGCATACTGAATTCTGCGCTTGTTCCTTCCGAGTTCGAAGCAAGCACCAGATCTTTTTCTGTATTGCGGACAAGGTTTTCCGAAATAACGGCAAGTATTTGTTCCGTTAAAGGATTTATAGGATTATTTGCGGCAGGCCGCCAGCGCCTAAGATCGGAAATAATTTCTAAGAGTCCCGGGCAATAATCTATAGTAATTAATTCCGGCTGTAAATTCTGAATAATATCGATAACATCATAAGCTAAAGAAGTATTGCTTCGTACAAAAAGATAATTTAATATATGTTCTTCTTTTAAAATTTCAGAAGAGCGGTCTCTTGCCAAACTGGTAATTAAATTTAATTTGGAATTTTCTGCAGCGGTAAATGTTCTGTGTGCGGTTCCCATGCCCCCAACAAAGGCTGCGGGTCTGAATGTATGCCTGTTGCCGTTTATAAAATCGCGGGATATTGCATTTACTGCCGTAAGATAATTGCCGCGGACAAGCGCTTCCGTACAATAACCCGTTATATCGAATTCATCCTGCAAAGCGGCGGCATTTTGACCCCAATGAATAAAACTTAATTCTCTCCAGTTTAAAAAAGCGCTTTCATAATTGTTTGCCTGGGCAATTATGTAATTGGCAGGTTCGAATGATTTTTGTCTTTCTCTGGATCGATACGAAACCATGCCGGTTTCCTTTGACAGGACAACCCTTCCTTCTTCCAGTTCTCGGCTTCCGTTCCCAAAAAGATAGCGGGAGCCCGAATACATTATTCCCAGTTGATCATTGTCGCGGATTAAAGAAGAACGGCGGGGAGTAATGGGTATTATTATTTCCGATGCATTTTTAGAAAACTCTGCACTAATAAGTAGCTCCTGCCTTCTTTCTGTTCCTGTCGAACTAAAAGTGATTATAGAGCCATCCGGCAAGCCAAAGCGGGCTGTTGTATCGATCATGGAAAAAATTTCCGGGTCAACGGGTATTTGCCTGCCGTTTTCCACCAGAGTTAACCCTTTTCCGCGTACTTCGTTCAGGGAGAATTCCAGCCCGCCAAAATAAACGCGTATTCCGCCTGTAATATCAGGATCCGTATGGGAGTTTAAATAGCGACCCCGTATGGTCATGGCTCCTGCGGACACTGAAAAACTGCCTTTATTGGAAAATTGCAGTATTACAAGAATAAAAAATATAAGGCAATAAAGAACAGCAAGACCGACTATTCGTGAAGCCAAAGGTTTTTTCATTATATGTTACCTTTTAATTAATTAATTTTTATAGTATTATATATTAACATGAAAAATAACTTTAATGGAAGCGGTTGGGGCAGGATGCCGGCGCCGCGGTTGCTTATTTTGGTTTTATTCGTTTTGGGACTGACTTCCAGTCTTTTTGCCCAGGGGAATAATGCAGAGGCTGTCTTAACAGAGATTGCTCAGAAACTTTCCCAAGGGGATACCGCCGCCGCCCTGGAGTTGTTTAGCAGACTGCCGCCGTCGGAAGCTAATAAGAACGAAGTCCGTATTTTAAGGGCAAATGTGCTGAATTCTGCCGGCAGACCCGCAGAGGCAATTCAAATTGCGAATGCTATTGTCAGCGCCGATAGAAATAATACCGAAGCTCTAATGGTGCTGGCAGATGCCGCCGCTCTTCAGAACAGGGAGCGCGACAGGCGCAATTTTCTGGAAAGGGTTATTGCCGCGGATCCTCGTCATGCAAGGGCGCTTATAGACTTGGGCAATCTTGCCATTAGCGCAAGGAATTTACGCGTTGCCGCAGGGTATTTTGACAGAGCTTTGGCGGCGGAGCCAAATAATGGAGAGGCCCTTGTAAGCCGCGCGGTAGTGCATAGATACAGCAGGGAAAACAGAGAAGCCGAACAATTATTGTCGCGAGCTATAGAATTGTATCCGCAGTGGGCAGGACCTTATCACGAAAGAGCCAGGCTTTACAGGGGAACCAACAATTTAAGCAGTTCGCTAAGAGACCTTAACAAAGCGCACGAACTGGAGCCCAATAATTATTGGGTGCTGGTAGATCGCGGTATGCTGTTAATGGAGATGGATCGAAAGCAGCCAGCCCTTGCAGATTTTACCCGTGCCATCGAACTTGAACCCGAAAATTTTGTTGCATATGTTTACAGTGCGGGCATTAAAGATGAGCTGGGCGATTTTACAGGCGCAGAAGCTGATTATACAAAACTTGTACGCCTAAGACCTGAATATTATTTTGCGTCCGAAGCCCTTGGCGTTCTTAAAATGAGAAACAAACAATGGGCGGAAGCAAGAGACGCTTTTTTAGCGGCTTACAGACAAGCGCCCAAAGAGTTTCATTACGCGCTTTTAGCGGCAGTTTGCTGGATGCGCGCCGGCAGACAGACAGACCCAAAACAATTTTTAGCGCAGGTTTTACGGACTGTTCCAAGGGATTCTATCGAATTTACATTGCTTAGAATGTACCACGATTTAAACCACGATACAGACGCTGCCGCCAGAATAGAAAGAGAGCAAAATAATTACACAAAAGCAAGAATGGCTTTTTACCTTGCCTCGTATTATGACATTAGGGGAAACCAAACATTGGCTAACAGGTATTATCTTATGGTACAGGAACTTGATGCTGTTGGAACAATTGAATGGAGACTGAACGAATGGGTGTTGGCAGAAAGAGGTCTTGGTGTCAGGGCAAAACAATGAGCGGAAATACAACAACAATTTCTCTTAATGGTAAAGAATTTAAATTGATAGGAACAGCTCATGTTTCGCGGGAAAGTATAGAAGAAGTAAAAAAAGTTATCCACGAAGATAAACCGGATTTAGTCTGTGTAGAGCTAGATAAAGACAGGTATAATTCCATTACTCAAAATGATAATTGGGAAAAACTTAATATTTCCAAAGTATTCAAAGAGCGTAAAGGTTTTTTGCTAATAGCAAACCTTGTTATGGCAAGTTTTCAGCGCCGGCTTGGTAACGAGCTGGGAGTAAAACCCGGAGAAGAAATGAAGGTTGCGGTAGAAACCGCAAAAGAATTAAATATTTCTTACGCTCTTTGCGACCGCGAAGTGCATACTACTTTGCGAAGAGCATGGGCACGCTGCGGTTTGTGGAGCAAGTGCAAACTGTTGGCGGCACTTTTGGCAAGTGCATTTACAAACGAAAAATTAAACGAAAACGAGATAGAAGAACTTAAAAACCGCAGCGAAATAGACGGTATGATGAACGAGCTTGCAAATTATCTTCCCGGCGTTAAAGAAACATTAATAGACGAAAGAGATAAATACCTTGCCTCTAAAATTTGGGAAGCTTCGAAAGAAACAAAAAATAAAAAAATAGCCGCAGTTATTGGAGCAGGACACATGAACGGGATAATTTCCCATTTAGAAAAACTGTCTGCCGGAACAGAAAGTTCCGATGTAAAGGAATTTGACATTATTCCCCCGCCAAATTTTTCTTCCAAAGCGGTAAAATTTATTATTCCTGTTGCGGTAATTGCTCTAATTGCCGCAGGATTTCTTCGTGCGGGAACAGATATCGGCTTTTCGATGTTAAAATACTGGGTTTTATGGAACGGTTCTCTTGCGGCTTTGGGCGCAATTATCGCGCTTGCTCACCCGCTTGCCATTCTTGTTTCCTTTTTTGGCGCGCCAATTACTTCGTTAAATCCGTTTATTGGAGTGGGGGTGCTTTCCGGTCTTGTTCAGGTAACATTTATTAAGCCGCGTGTTGTCGATGCGCAAAATGTTTCTGAAGATGTTGCAAGTTTAAAAGGCTGGTATCGCAACAGGATTACCCGTGCGCTGCTGGTATTTTTTCTTTCCAGTCTTGGAAGCTCCATTGGTACCTTTGTTTCTATACCGGTAATTGCAAGATTGTTTGGCGCGGAATAATTTTAGTAAATGAAAAGGCTTTCTTTATTATTTTTAATTATATTCAGTAGCGTCGCAGTTTTTGCCGAAATACCGGTTTCGTCGGCAGAGGCGCCTCTGCCAGCAGAGTCGTCTTTGCCTGACAGAACTTCCATGATTGGAATTAGTCTGGGATATACATTATCGGGATTCCGGGAAGAAACAATATTCGATACAAACAGATACATTAACGCTTTTGTTTTTTCCATACACAGTGTTCTGGAAAAAGAAAACTTTATTCATTCGTTTAATGCCGGGTTTTATTCCGGACGGACTGAATTATTGGTAGAACATCCTGTATATAATTTTGAACAAGTTTATTATTATCAGATAAAAGATATATATACCCGGGTGTTTTTGGAATATTCTTTAGTCCGAAAATTGTGGGGGAACGATACATTCCCCGGATATTTAGGAGGAGCAGTCCGCGGGGATTTATACCTTTTAGAAACATTGGATAATCCTCTTTATATTAATTTATCTTTAATAGCATCGCTTAATTTATATGCGAGTCAAAAATGGGTAATAAATAATAAAAATTCGCTTGTTTTAACTTTAAGTTTTCCTTTTTTTGGATATGCGGCAAGACCCCATTATGCAGGATTTGCCTGGCCGCTGGAAACAGGAGTAACAGGTCTTAATAATTATTGGGCGTGTTTTGGAAGTTTAAAATATTATTATAAAATTAGCAGTTTATTTTCCCTTTATTCTGATATTGGCTTTGAGCTTTCTCATATAGATTTTCCAAGTCCAAGAAAAGACGCTTCGCTCCAAATTAAGATTGGGGCAGTTTATATGTATTAGGAGAAAAATATGAAGATAAGAAAAGCTGTATTTTTAATATTTGTATTTTCCTTGTTTTTTTCCTGCGAATTTTTTTTGGGACAGGATGCAGATACAAGTCCGGAAAATGTTTTACACACCCTTTGGAAATCTTTTGACAATAAACACGCGTATATCGATATAAAAATGGATATTAATCCGAATTTTAATAATTGGGAAGAAGCCTATTTACATTATAAGAATCAATTAACTGCAGGAAATATGGATTTATTTAATGCCTGCGGAAACATGTTAAACGAATTGGCAGATCCGCATGTAGCGCTTTTTAATTCCAGCGGCGATTCTATTTCGCTGGATAGAAGCTATATTTCCTATTTAAGAAGCGGAAATTTCGATGAAAGAGGCTATTTTATTAATTCGATAAAAAGTCAATTAATGGGCAGAGGAATTGTAATAGGAAATAATGACATGATATACGGCTCGTTAATTTCCGCGCCTCATATTGGATATTTACATATTGCTAATTTTAACGATGTTTTTTCCAGAGTAGAAAAGATAGATGATGCTATAGAATATTTTAAAAAGAATTCATCCAAGGTTATTATAGATGTAAGATATAACTATGGAGGAGCAGGACCAATCGTAGACTTTATTGCATCCCGTTTTACTGCTGTTCATGCAAATTATTCGATGGCAAGCGCAAAAAATGGTCCCGGGCGCAATGATTTTTCCAATCCCCTGGTATCCATGATTAAACCCAGCAGTAATGCATACACCAAACCCGTTGTTTTGTTAACAAATAAAGTGACAATTTCTGCTGCAGAATGGTTTACGCTTGCCTTGCGGACACAGCCCCATGTAACTCATGTTGGGTCAAATACCCGTGGAGCTTTATCCATAATTACACTGCACCAAATGATCAATGGGTGGTATTATTCTATATCTTCTTATAAAGTAACAGATATGCAGGGAAAATGTTACGAAGGTTTTGGAATAAGACCTCATGTAAAAATAGAAAACATAGAAGATGCCAATTCTGCATGGCTGGTAAATCCGGCTAATCAACTTTTGGAAGTTGTAGACTGGCTTACACAAGGAGAATAAAATGAGTATGTATAAAAGTATTTTATTTGCATTTGCTGTAATTTGTTTATTATCCTGCGACACTCCCGTTGTTGTTGTAACGCATGAGGATCACGGTCCTGTAATAGAAAGTGTTACCGCTGACGGTTCCAGCACAAGCTCTACAACCAAGTTGACTTTTGTTTTTAAGGAAGAGATGGCAGGTTTGGAAGCGGGAGATATTCACCTGGCTGCCATATTTCCTTTTATTAAAGGCAGTTTAAACAAAATAGATAATGTAACCTATGAGCTTGGCATTATACCGGGAAATCCTGGTTTAATAAGAGCCGCAGTTTCCCCTTATACTTTTGAAGGATGGAGCGTGGTGTCTGTACAGGTATACGCCGTTTACAGTTTTTTAATTTTTAATAACCGTTTAACCATTACTTCTTATAATTTGACAGGCGGCAATGTGGAAATACCGGAAAGTCTGGGAGGTTATCCTGTTACTGCAATTTCAGCAAGTTTGTTTTACGAAAAAAATATTACAGATGCTGTAATTCCGGACAGTGTAACCAGTATTGGATCTTTTGCATTTTCCAATAACCTTCTGACAAATATAGTTATCCCCGACAGTGTAACCAGTATTGGAGTGTCCGCATTTTCCAACAACCGGCTGGCAAATGTAACTATTTCGAACAATGTAACCTTTATTGGAGCATCAGCCTTTGGAAATAATCAATTAACAAGTGTAGTTATTCCCAACAGCGTAACCAGTATAGATGCTTCCGCATTTTCCAATAATCTTCTGACAAGCGTAACTATTCCCCAAGGCGTTATTGTTCTTTCCGGTTTCGAAAACAATAAATTGTCCAGTATAGATATTTCTGACACTGTAGTTTCCATAGGAAATTCGGCATTTGCAAATAATAATTTAACCGGTGTTGTTATTCCGCAAAGTGTAGTACAGATAAGTGCTTATGCGTTTGCGTACAACAGATTATCGAGTATAGATATTCCTGACAGCGTTATTTTTCTGGGCGGATTTAACGATAATCAATTAACCGAGGTAGAAATTCCTGACAGCGTAACCAGTATTGGGGCTTATGCATTTTCCAATAACCGTCTGGAAAATATAGAAATTCCCAACAGTGTAACCAGTATTGGCGTATCCGCATTTTCCAACAACCGGCTGACAAGTGTAGTTCTTCCCGATAAAATTGTATCGATAGGGGAGAGCGTTTTTCAGAATAATAATTTAACAAGTGTAACTATTCCTGAAAGCGTAAAAAATATATACGGAATGGCTTTTACCGGGAATCAATTAGAGCAAATTACCATAGGAGAAAATGTAATTTTTAGCGGCATTGTATTTGGCAATAATTTCGAAGTTTTTTATAACGAAAATGGCAGGGCGGCAGGAACTTATACCCTGAATAAAACCACATTTGTTTGGACAAAAAATAATTAATAAGGAGTCGTAAATGATAATTTCCATAAAACCCAATGTAAGCCAGGAAGACATAGACAAACTGATATCGGATCTGGAAAAACTTGGCGTAAAAGTTGATCGTTCGCAAGGTGCGACGCAAACCGTGCTTGGTCTTGTAGGCGATACCACCGTAATTAATGACGAGACAGTGCGCGCTAACCGCCATGTAGACAAAGTAATTCGTGTACAGGAACCGTACAAGCGCGTAAATCGTATATTTCATCCCTGCGATACAGTGCTGGATTTTCAGTGCGGCAGCCATAAAGCCAAAATTGGCGGAGGTTCGTTTGCGGTTATTGCCGGTCCGTGTTCGGTAGAAAGCCGCGAACAGGTTATTGCAATTGCAGAAGATGTAAAAAAAGCGGGAGCGGCATTCCTGCGCGGCGGTGCGTTTAAACCAAGAACTTCGCCTTACGCTTTTCAGGGAATGGGAGGAGCCGGCCTGGATATTTTACTGGAAGCAAAAAAAGCGTGCGGACTTCCAATTGTTACAGAAGTAATGGAAATTAGCCAGATAGAATTATTTAACGATGTCGATTTAATTCAGGTTGGCGCGCGTAATATGCAAAACTTTAATTTATTAAAAGAACTTGGAAAAACCCGCATACCGATTCTTCTAAAACGCGGTATTGCAAGCACAATGACAGAGCTTTTAATGGCAGCCGAGTATATCATGGCGGGCGGTAATGATAAAATAGTATTGTGCGAGCGCGGAATACGCGGTTTCGATAACTTTACTCGTAACATACTGGATCTTGCTATTGTTCCAATGCTAAAGAAAAAAACTCATCTTCCTGTAATTGTAGATCCAAGCCATGCTACCGGTTATTCCTGGATGGTTCCCGCCATGTCAAAAGCTGCCTTGGCTGCCGGAGCTGACGGTATTATGGTAGAAGTACACAATGATCCCGAGCACGCATTATGTGACGGCGAACAATCGCTTATGCCGAATGCGTTTGCGGAAATGATGGCAACTCTGCGTAAATATGCCGAAATAGAGAACAAAAATATTTAGGTGCGAATAATGAAAAAAGATTTTACACTGGGTATTGTGGGCTTGGGTCTTATGGGCGGAGCATTTGCGCGGGCGTTACGCGAAAAATACGGTATTCCGCAAGAAAAATTATTTGCCTGTGATATAGATAAAAATATACTGAATACGGCGCAGGAACAGGGGCTTGTCTCCAAGGTTTTTGATACTGAAAATGCGGGAGCAATGCTTTCTGCCTGCGATGTAGTATTTATTTGCCTAAACCCGTCTGCTGTTATTTGTTTTTTGGAAAAATGGAGCGGTTCTTTTAAGCCGGGAAGTATTGTAACCGACATTGCGGGTACAAAAGCAAGTATTGCCGCCGCCGCAGAAAAACTTGGCAGTAAAAATGCAGCCTTCGATTTTATTCCGGGACATCCAATGGCGGGTGCGGAAAAAGGCGGTTTTGCAAACTCGCATCTTTGCAATTTTACGGATAAAAATTATATTCTTACTCCTCTTGCATTTAACAAGCCGGAAAACCTTGAATTCCTTAAGCAAATAATTCATAAAATGGGGTTTAACAAAATAACCGAAGTTACCCCGGAAGAACATGATCGTAAAATTGCGTTTACAAGCCAGCTTTGCCATATCATAGCTTCTGCGCTTATAGACTGCGAAAGCGACACTGAAATTACCCGTTTTGGCGGCGGTAGTTTCGAGGACCTTACCCGTATAGCAATGCTGAATGCTCCAATGTGGACGGAAATATTCATAGAAAACCGCTCTATGCTGCTGGAAAGAATTAATCAATTCGAGAAAAGCCTGAACGAGCTAAAAGTGCTTATTGGCGGATCAAAAGCCGCAGAGCTCGAAAAAAGACTGGAACTTGTAAAGGAACGCCGGACAGAAATGGGAAAACGGGGCTAATATATATGGCAGGGTGTTAGGCGGCAATATTAAAAAGCATTCCGGTATCGGGAGAAGCCGGGGTATAAACAGTTGTATTCTGAGCCGCTTTAATTTCGCGGTGGTATTGTTCGATTAAGGTATTTATTCTTTTTTCATCGTTTTCTTTAATAGCGGCAATTTCTTCCCGGCCTCCATTTTCGCCAAAGTTTGCAATATCCTGTCCTTTCATTTTTTCCAGTTGTTCAATCATTGTGTTAAGGATTTTTAACCTGGTGATATTAACCCCCTGGGTTCCTTCGGGCGCGGGAGTTCCGGCAACATGCTTAAATTGGGAGTAAATAACCATGGAGGGGGAAACCGGTAAAGATGTTCTGCCGGTAGTGGCTGCACTGATAGCGTAGCCGTAAGTGGGAAATGATTGATATGGCATATTTCCAATTTCCATAAGTATCTCCTATTACATATATCGGAAGATTTTTATGGAAAATTTACCCAAGGATATGGCGGTTAAGTGTTGTAAGTATTTTTTGTAAAAGCCGGGTTCTTTAACGGTTCATTCGCATCCAGTCAGCCAGCCGTCTTTCCAGAGGATACACTTCTTCTGCTTTTGTACTGCGGGAGCGGTCGTAAAGATAAGGAAGCACCACCTTTTCCCTTATATCTGCCCAATTACCGGGAAGCACATTGGGAGTCATCAAATAATTGGAAGGCGGCATTCGTCCTAAAAGTTCGGGGTAATAGTGCGGAAAAACCTGTTCCGTAACCGTGTTTAGAGCAGAAAACCCGCCGCAAATTCCAAACACATTTTCGCTTACCTTGGTTTCCGTGCAGTATTCCAAAATAAGCCTTTGGTTTTCTATAGTAAAAAACCATTGGATAAACGCGCGGGCTGCCTTTACGGATCTGGCTCTTTTTGGAATGCCTATAAGAACCATATCTTCTATAATGGGAATCCTGCTCTGTTCCATAATCCAGCGGTAATCCAAATCGCTTTTGCTTTCTTCGTTTAAGATAAAAAAGTCTCTGGAATCCATGTAAGAAAAAAGTATGCGTTCTTTCTGAACCAGTTTTTCCGGCGGTTCAAAGAAGTATCTAAATATAAATTCTTCTTCAGCCTGAATACTCGTATTAAATTCAGTTGTCCAATCATTAACAAAATTCATGGAGCGTTCCAATGCCGAGGCATCCCATGACAAAGGAGATGCTGTCTTAAAAGATGCTCCCAATAAAACTGAAGTTATCATAAGAAAATCATTGCTCCATAACGGAGAAAACCCTATTTTTGTATATGCTTCGCGGCTGATATTATTGTAATTCTTGCTTAAAGTTTTTATTTCGTTAAAATCGACAGTAAATGAATTGGACAATTCTATTTTGCTGTCTTTAAAAAAAATCAATGCGGGTATGTTAAAAGATACCGGCAGTAGATATTGATTCCGTTCTATCCTGCCAATAGACAAAAGCCGCGGGTAAAAAGCGCCTCTGGAAAGTTTGTTGGCGCCAAAAAGATTATCCAAAGATCTAAAGTATGCTCCCGTAACGGAAGTTTTTAACCAGCTTCCAACAATAATATCCGCGGTATTGCCGGCTTTCTGCAGTTCCTGCCCGGGGTTATCATAGTATTTTATTGATACTTTATACCGGGTTTGGGCAGTGTTAAAAAGCTCCCCATAGACGGCAAATTCGGGGCGATCTGTCCAAATTTGGACAGTTTTTCTGTCGCTGCACGAAAGAACCAAAATCCCCGCCAAAAGGAAGATAAAACATTTTATTATGCGCATGAGCCATAATATTTTATGTAAAGGGTGCTTGTCAATCTGTAATTTGAATGATATTATACGAAAGGGGGAAAAGTTGTTAGAACGTGTAAAGGATTCTCAGATAATCAGGCTTATAGAGCAAATAGGTGAACACTACCGGACAAATATCTCTAACAGGTTTTTGCGCCCGGTTTTGCTGACCCTTGCCATAGATAAAAGCACATGGGATCAAATCGAGCTTTTAACCGAAAAAATGGAGCTATTTCGATATCAGGGCTTCCACCTGGACGAACTTTACCGGCAAATTGCCGCTTGCGCCCGTTTTGTAGAAATTGCCCGAAGCCATATGATTCCCTCTTTAAGGACTAAAATAGGCGCTGTCCCTCATGGTCCCGATAAAATACTGCGGGAAATGGCGGCAAGCAATTTTGGATCAAATTTAAAGGTTTTTGCAGACCTGTTAAACGAATTATATGTAGGTTTGGTAACAATGGACAAGGAACATAACAAAACCCCTGTTTATTCCCAAATATCCGAACTCTACAGTGTAGGCAGGTTGTTGGTAGGCTTTTAATGCCGGTTTAGGGGTGCCTTAGGGGTTGACTTTTTTCCGGTTTTTAAGTATTAAATAATTAAGATATAAATAACGGAGTAAGAACAATGTACGCTCTAGTAGAATTCATGGGAAAACAGTATAAGGCTGAAAAAGGCGCTTTATTAAAAGTGGAAAAGATCGATGCCGAGCCGGGCGCCAGTATCAATATCGATAAGGTGCTTTTAGTCTCCGGCGATGCAGTTAAGATAGGCAGCCCCTATGTACAGGGTGCAAAGGTATCTGCAACGGTAGAATCTCACGGGAAAGACGCAAAAATTATCGTTTTTAAGTACAAACCCAAAAAAGATTATCGCCGTAAACAGGGGCATAGGCAGCAGTATTCTATTATCAAAATAGCCGATATTTCGGCTTAAGTTTGCCTATAGTGATCATAATAGAAGCCGTTGTAGAAAATGACGGTACTTTAAGAGCATGTAAAGTAGAAGGTCATGCAAAAGCGGGTAAAACCGGCAAAGATATTGTCTGTGCCGCTGTATCGGTGTTAATGAGAACAGCATACAGTGTTTTATCCGGCAAGGAAGGCATTACAGTACATGGAGGAGCCCCTGAAAGAGGCACTATGTGGCTGGAAGCCGATTATACTGCGGAAACCAGGGAATTCCTTTTTACCGCAGGGGTTTTCTTAATAGAAGGGCTTAGGTCTGTAGCGCAGGAACACCCACAAAATTGTAAATTAAGCATCAGTAAAATGCTTATATAGGAGTTATTGTTATGGCTAGGAAACGCGGCGGAAGCGGCGCAAAAAACGGAAGAGATTCTAACCCCAATTATTTGGGTATTAAAGCGTCAGATGGCGCTATTGTTAAGGCTGGAACCATTATAGCCCGTCAACGGGGCACTAATATCCACCCCGGTACAAATGTAGGCTGCGGAGGCGATTACACCCTCTTTGCACTCAAAGACGGAAAGGTTACCTTTCATAATCGCCGCGGCAGAAAACTAGCTTCGGTTGTATAACCCCTCTTTTCCTGCGTGGAAAAATTTGCAGATGAAGCAATTATAGAAGTTTCTTCCGGCTCCGGAGGAAATGGTTGTGCGGCTTTCCGGCGGGAAAAACATGTCCCTCGCGGCGGCCCTTCCGGCGGAGACGGCGGCAGGGGCGGCGATGTCATTTTTACAATTAAGCGCAATCTGCGCACTCTTGCCCATCTAAGATTTAAACACTCCTATAAAGCGGGAAATGGCCGTGACGGCGAAGGTTCCGGCCGCTATGGGCAGCAGGGTACAGATGTAACTATCCCCCTGCCTCCGGGCTCTGTAATAAAGGATTTTCAGACAGGAGAACTAATTCATGACTTTTCCAAAGATGCAGAAAACTTTGTTTTTTTAGAAGGCGGTAATGGAGGCTGGGGGAATATCCATTTTAAATCTTCGACAAACCAGGCTCCGCGAAAAGCCTTGCCCGGAAAACCGGGTGTTACCGTAAAAATAAAAATAGAACTCCAGTTAATGGCGGATATAGGTCTTGTGGGCTTTCCCAATGCGGGCAAGTCCAGTCTTCTTGATTGTTTTACAAATGCCCGTCCAAAAATAGCCGCATACCCTTTTACAACAAAGATACCAAACCTTGGCGTACTTTCGGTTGGGGAGCGGGATATAATAATCGCCGATATTCCCGGTCTAATAGAAGGCGCTTCCGGCGGAGCAGGGCTGGGGTTCCGTTTTTTAAAACATATTTCCCGCACCGCAGCTTTGGCTTTTCTTGTCGATCTTGGCGAGGACAATTATTTACAGGCATTTGATATTTTATTAAACGAGCTTAATACTTATTCGCAGGATTTAACCGGCAAAAAAAGACTGCTTATTGGTACAAAAACCGATTTAGGCAATTCCGGTACAGACGGCGAAAATAGTATTTGTATAAAAACCAGACTGTCCGAGCTAAAAGAAAAATATCCTAAGGAAGAAGTAATGGCAATTTCTGTTTTTTCCGGCGACGGTATAAAAGAACTTTCCTACGCTTTTTTACGCCTTACGGAGGAAGATAAATGAAGCTTGGAATTCTTGGCGGCAGTTTTAACCCTGTTCATAATGGGCATCTTTATCTTGCGGAAAAAGCGATATCCGAACTGGAACTGGACAGGGTTGTATTTGTGCCAGCGTATCGTTCTCCTTTTAAACTTGATGCTTCCGGCATGGAACATACCACAGAAGAAAGAATAAATATGCTTGCCGTCTCTGTAGCAGGCGATCCCAGGTTTGCCATAGATGACTGCGAAATAAAAAGGGAAGGCGTGTCCTACACTGTTCATACACTGGAAGATATAATTACAAGATATATGCCCAATGGAAAGCCGTATCTTTTAATTGGAGACGATCTTGCCGTGGATTTTCCCAAATGGCGGGACAGCGAACGAATTCTGGAAATGGCGGAAATTGTTGTCGCGCGCCGCCTGAACAGCGATGCAAAAGAATACCCCTATCCGCATAAATTAATAAAAAATAAAATAATGGATATTTCTTCGCAGACAGTAAGAAAAATGATAACCGAACAGGACGACTGGAAACCCCTTGTTCCTTCTGCGGCGGTAAATATAATCATGGAAAAACGGCTTTATGGAGTTACAGATTCCGGCGAAGAAAACCCGCCAAGTGAACAGGACAGCATTGTTTTAAGGGTGGAGCAGGCGGTGCGCGCAGCCCTTAATACCTCGCGATTTCTTCATTCAAGGAATACCGCGCTTTTTGCTTATGATATGTGCCGGCGTTTTAGGAACGAATGTTCCGGCATCGATCCAATGGATGCCTATCTTGCCGGTATTGCCCACGATTTAGCCAAACAGCTTGACCCAAAAGAAATGATAAAATTAGTTAAAAACGAAGGAAAATCAATGACCGCCGTCGAAAAAGGTAAGCCAAGTTTGTTGCACGGAAGGGCTGCGGCGGTATTGCTAAGAGACCGTTTCTCCATACATAATAAGGATATACTGGAAGCTGTGGCATTACATACAAGCGGCAGCGAGAATATGGGCACTCTTGCCAAGATTATTTACATTGCAGACAAGCTGGAAGTTTCCAGAAGCTCTGTAAACGGTTTAAGGAAGATGTGCCGCGAAGCGGAATTGGACGACATTCTTTATGCGGTTTTAAAAAAGACTGTCAGTAAATTACAGTCCAGAGAATTGGATTTGTCCGAAGAAACTTTAAAATTACTGGCAAAAATGGAAGGAAAAAACAATTGAAGTTGCTAAAAATTGACGCGTCAAAACTACTCTTGGCTCTTATAATTTTTATATTTTTTCTTGGTATATTTCTTGCGATTTATACATTTCGCAGCAATCCTTTGGAAGAAGCTCTTTCCGCAAGCCGCGTTATTAATATTTTGTATGTAATAGAAGAAGATAAAATGCCGCTTAGCTCCTATGTTTTAATGTATAATCCTCCGACAAACCGGGCGGCAATTTGGCATATACCGGGTCAGTTGGGACAAAGAATTGCAAGAACCAATCGTGTAGACAGAATAGACAGTATTTACGATTCTTCCAGAATTGGGAATTTTCAATCGGAAGTGGAAAGGCTTTTGGGTATCAATATTAATTTTTCTTTGGTTATAACAAAAGAAAACCTTGTGTCTATAGTTGATCTCTTGGAAGGTGTAGAAATTTTTATTCCTTCTGCCGTGTCATACAGAGACGATGATACCCTGATTCTATTTCCTTCCGGCATGACTGTTTTAGACGGCGACAAAGCGGTAACTTATGCGACATACAGTCTGCCGTACGAAGATCAGGAAACGGAAACCTTCCGCAGGCAAAGGTTTTTTCTTAGCTTCCTTAACCGCCAAATTCAAATGAATGACAAGCTAAAAAATAAAGATACATCCAGATTATATTCTTCGTTTTTTAGAGCCAATATAAACAGGCGTACCATAAGGCTTTTGTTTGACGAATTGGTAAATATCGATATTGGACGAACCAATATACTGTCTGTAGTTGGGGATCTTAGAGAAGTATCCGGGCAGATGCTGATTATTCCGCTCCATGACGGAAACATTGTAAAAGATGTTGTCCGGCAGACAATAACAGCTCTTACCCGCGACATTGACGATTACAGAGAACGCAGCCTTACTGTAGAAATTTTAAACGGAACGGCAATTACAGGCCGCGCAAGCAGAACGGCAGAATTTTTACGGAGTTTTGGATATGATGTAGTTGCCGTAGGCAATGCCGATCGTAATAATTATGAAAGCACGGTAATAATTCATCGTTCGGGAGACGAAAGCCTTGTAAAGGATTTTGCCGAAAGTATCCGCTGCACCAATATAAGGCGCGAGTTTAATTTGGATATGGAAGGGGCGGATACGCAAAATAACGACGCAAAGACAAATATTACATTAATAATTGGAAGGGACTTTGATGGCAGATATGTTACCGGAAATTAAAGAACAGGCGGAATCCCTTGCCGGTCTTATAAAAGAACATAGAGGGGAAAATGTCAGTTTATTGGATCTTAGGACAATAAATAACTGGACAGACTTCTTTATTATTGCCACTGCATCCTCCAAGACACATATGGACGGCATGGAAAGGCACATAAAAGATTATTGCCGGGAGAATGATATAGAAATTTTTGGCAGTTCCAAAAAAGACCCGGAAGACGAGTGGCGCTTGATCGACCTAGGCTTTACAGTAGTCCATTTAATGACCGCGCCCACTCGTGATTTCTATGATTTAGAAAGACTCTGGCATCATTCGTCGAAGTCGTCTTCGTCGTCCCAGTCATCGTCTTCTTCATCGTAGTCATCTTCCTCGTCGTAGTCATCGTCTTCATCGTCATCGTCTAAATCGTCTTCATAGTCGTCATCTTCTTCTTCATCTTCAAAGTCATCGTCGTCGTCCTCGAAATCGTCGTCGTCAAGGTCGTCGCCATCCCCGAATAGGAAAACCGGCAGTTCCTCGTTCTCCGGTTCGTAGCTGTCCACAAGCATTAATGCTAGTTCTTTGCGTTCCATGTAAAAAGCCTCCTTACTACAAAACATATGTTAGGAAATACAGAATGTCAACTGGTTTTTGATAATTTTTTGTAGTATTCTTACTTTAATGATAGTATATGCCCCCGCAAAGGTAAACCTCCATTTGGCTGTTTTAGACAAAAGACAGGACGGTTTCCATAATTTGGAAAGTCTCTTTGTAACCCTGAATTTTAGCGATATTCTGCACTTTGAGCCGTTCGAGGCTGAAATTGAGGGTAAAATGCTGGAATTGGTTATGGAGGGGACACAAGGGGGGTTAGACCTTCCTATGGAAAAAAACATAATTTATAAAGCTCTGTCCCTTTTTAAGAAAAAATCTCTTTCCTTGGGAAAAGGCGATTTTAATATCGGGCTAAGGATACGGGTAGAAAAGCGTATCCCCGCAGGCGGCGGATTGGGGGGTGGTTCTTCTAATGCGGCTTCTACCCTGTTGACGCTGAATTCGCTTGCCGGTTCTATATACGGAGAAACCCCCTTTGACCGCTCCGAGCTACTGGAAATGGCTGCCTGTCTGGGAAGCGATGTCCCTTTTTTTATCCACCAAGTACCCGCCGCCTGGGTTACTGGCAGGGGGGAATACATAGACCCCCTTAAACCGCCGTCCTGGCATTTTGTGCTTGTAAACCCCGGCTTCCAAAGCGACACTGCCGCAGCCTTTAAATTACTGGACGAAAGCAGGGCGGGAAATCCTGAAGAGGCGGAGAGGGTAAAACAGGAATACCGCGAAAGAATGCTCCTGGGTTTTTATAATGATTTTCTTAAGGTTTTTCCGGAATCGCAGAAATCAATATACAACAAAATAATCTCCCAATTATGGGACTGCGGGGCTGAATTTGCCAATCTTTCCGGAGCAGGATCCACCTGTTTTGGGGTATTTAACGAGCCGGAAAAGGCGGAAAAGGCAGCCCTGTCTTTGCAAAAGGAGTGGGATTTTGTCCATCCCTGTAGTGTTAATTTCCCGAAATAAAAAATTAATTTTTTTTAACTTTTTTCCTTGATTTACTGTCAAATTAGAGTTATAATAACTATAGTTGGGTTGTATATGCTCGATATAGGACCTCAAAGGAGAGGAGGAGTGCCATGCAAATTACTGATATAAGGGTCCGTAAAGTGACTGGCGGGGGCAAGCCGAAAGCCTATGTAACGGTAACATTTGACGACTGCTTTGTTGTTCACAATATAAAAATCATAGAGGGTAAAACCGGGGTTTTTATTGCTATGCCTAGCAGGAAAACCAGGGCAGGGGAGTACAAAGATGTTGCTCATCCTATCCACCCGGAATTCCGTGCTGAACTGCAGAAACGCATTTTGGAGAAGTATGAATCCGGCGATGTCCAGGAAGCTTCCCCAGATGACCACGATGCCTAATTAGCTCTTGATCAAATAATACTCATTTGATACTCTATAAGCAGGGGTGCTGAGCCCCAGTGATGGGGCGTCGGCAAGCGGTAAGCCACCGGGTTTTGGGTCCGGTATTCATAGGTTCGAATCCTATCGCCCCAATGGTAATTCCCGTTTTATGAAGCAATCGAATTAAAAATTGCGAATCACGAGACGGGGAGTGTGAAGGATTCGAACCGGAGCATTGCTATAATATCGATAAGGCGGCAGCCTTAATGGAATACTTCGGCGCATGGATGCGCCGGGCAATGCGAAGGCGGTCTGGAGGGAGCAAACAGGATGTTTGCGACCGGAAGGCGAATCCTATCGCCCCAATGTAATTTTTTAATGAGGTAAGTATAATGAGCAAAGTTGTATTGCAAGCAAAAAGCCGCCATAAATCAGGTTCGGCTGAATCCCGCAGGGCAAGAAAAAGCGGACGCATTCCGGCAGTTATCTACGGAAGATCGGGCAAGTCTGTATCTATCGATTTAGATAATACGGAATTTCTTAGAGGTACAAAGGGTATTTCTGAAAGTACCATTGTTAAAGTCGATGTAGAAGGCAAGTCATACGATGCCTTTGTAAAAGGCACTCAAAGAAATATTATAGATGGTCAAATACTCCATATAGATTTTTATGAAGTTGAAAGCGGCGTTATTCTTCGTGCCAGAGTTTCTCTTGTTTTCCAGGGGAATCCTGCCGGTGTCCGCGAGGGCGGTATACTCGAAACCCCCGTACACGAAATCGAAGTTGAATGTTTACCCAAGGATCTGCCCGAAAGAATCGAAATTGATATTTCCGGCTTAAAGATAAACAGCTCCATCCAGGTTAAGGATATTCCTGTTGGAGAAGGTGTCAAGGTTCTTTCCAATCCGGATCAAACAATAGCGTTGGTTAAATTTGCCAAGGCCGAGGCTGTCGCAGCTCCTGCTGCGGATGCCGCCGCCGCTGCCGCAGCCCCTGCTGCTGACGCAAAAGCCGCTCCCGATGCAAAGGCTGCCCCTGCCGCTGACAAAAAATAATTAAGCAGCAGGCAGCAGTGGACGGAATACTTGAAAAAAAAGTTCATGCTATTCTAAAAACCTTTCCTCCAAACACGATACTTCTAATTGCGGTATCCGGCGGCGCGGATTCTATGGCCTTGTTTTGTTCGTGTTTAACGCTTTTGGAAAACGACAAAATTTTTATTCTTCATGTAGATCATGGGTTGCGGGGCGAGGAAAGCCGGAGCGATGCCGAATTTGTAAGCTCTTTTTGTAAAGAGCGGAATATTCCATGCACAGTTGTTTCTATCCCGCAGGGAGAAGTTGCGGATTTTGCAAAACGCCGAGGTACGGGGATAGAAGCTGCCGCGCGGTTTTTCCGCCGCAGGGCGCTTTTACGCGAGGCAAAGCGGCTGGAGCGCGAAAAGGGTAAAACGCTTATTTTAACGGCTCACACCAAAGACGATACATTGGAACTTTCCATTATACGATTATTGCGCGGCGCGGGACCTGCGGGGCTTTCCGGTATGCCGGTAAAAAAAGGCAAATTTGTCCGCCCTCTTCTGGAAGTAACCCGCACGGAAGTAATTTCCTATCTTAAAGATAAAAATATTCAGTGGCGCGAAGATTCTACAAATAAAGACGATATATTCCTGCGAAATAAAATACGGCATCATCTTATTCCTTTTTTGGACAAAAATTTTCCGTCCTGGAAAAAGGGTCTTACAGGCATGGCAGAGACACAGTTGCTGGCAGCCGAATTTCTTTGTAACGAGGTTAAAAACAGGGTTATTTGGGATCCGGGATTGGGAAACAGTTTAATTACAGAAGAAGCTGTTTTTTTCGCCCAGCCGCAAATAATCAGGGAGGAAGCAGTATTTCAGGGTATCAACCTATTGTCTTCTTCGCGCAATGTCAGGCGTATTGTAGTCAGACATTTCTGTCTTGGAGAAATAAATGCCTGCGATTTGGGACCTGCCCGTATATCTAAAAAAAACGGCAAAATTACCTTAACTCCGGCTAAAAACGACTATTTTGAAAGCGGCGTTTCACGGTTGATAATGAAAACTAATTAAGTTAAGCTATATATATGCTTAATAATCCTAACGACAAGCTGCCGAATCATGGCGCTGGGTTTAGAATTCCCGGCGGCTTTATCCTGCTTCTTTTAATAATTGGCGTTATATTTCTTATTAATTTATCCATGCCGGGAACATCCGCAATAAGCGAAATTCCATATACAGATTTTTTACGGTATTTAAATCAAAATCAAATTGAATCTGTAATTATCCGCGACAATAGTGTTATGGATATTTATTTAAAAGGTGCGGGTAATGGAACAGCCCAGTTAAGAACCCGTATTCCTTATTCTGATCCGGGCTTACTGTCATTTCTGCAGGAAAATAATATCAATATATCCGGCGCTGTAACTCGCCCCGGTTTTTGGCAGTTGGTAAGGGAATTTCTTCCGTGGGTTATTGGTTTTGCGCTTGTAATTTTTTTGGTTAGAAGTTTGCAGGGTATGGGAGCCAGGAATTTTCAATTTGGAAAGAGCAGGGCAAAACAGTTTCAGGGCGAAGGTAAAAAAGTAAGCTTTGCGGATGTAGCCGGACAAAAGGATGCAAAATACGAACTGGAAGAAATTGTAGAATTTCTAAAGAACCCGCAAAAATTTACAAAAATGGGGGCGCGGATTCCCAGGGGTGTTCTTCTTGTTGGAATGCCCGGAACCGGCAAAACATTAATGGCTCGTTCTGTCGCAGGGGAAGCGGGTGTTCCGTTTTTTCATATGTCGGGTTCCGACTTTGTAGAGATGTTTGTCGGCGTAGGAGCCAGCCGTGTGCGAGATCTTTTTGTTCAGGGGCGCAGGCACTCCCCCTGTATAATTTTTATTGATGAATTGGACGCAGTCGGCAGAACCCGTGGTGCAGGTTATGGCGGCGGCCACGATGAACGCGAACAAACGCTTAATCAGCTTTTAGTAGAAATGGACGGCTTTGATTCTAAAGATCATGTAATTATTTTAGCCGCTACAAACCGCCCCGATGTTTTAGACCCCGCTCTTTTGCGTCCGGGTCGTTTTGACAGGCAGGTAGTAATTGCAATGCCCGATATTAAAGAACGGGAAGCAATCCTGCAAATTCATTCTGCAAAAATTCCTATGGGAAAAGATATTGATCTTTCGCGTATTGCAAGAGCTACGCCGGGAATGAGCGGTGCGGATATTGCAAATCTTGCAAACGAAGCGGCGTTATTTGCGGCGAGAAAAAACAGGAAAGAAGTGCAAATGGCGGATTTCGAAGAAGCCCGCGATAAAATATTAATGGGTGTTGCCCGTTCTACCCTTGTTATTTCGGAAAAAGAACGCAAGATGACGGCTCTTCATGAAGCCGGTCATGCGCTTTTGCATTATTACTTAAAAAACGCGGATCCATTGCACAAGGTTACCATTATTCCCCGCGGCAGGGCATTGGCAATGGCTCTTTCGCTGCCGGAAGAAGATATTTACAGCCGTTCCAGAGGATGGATAGAAGATCGCATTGCAATTTGCTACGGCGGATGGCTTGCGGAAAAAATATTTTATAACGAAACTACCACAGGCGCTAAAAACGATATACAGCAGGCAACAGAAATGGCGCGTAACATGGTCTGCGAATGGGGTATGTCAAGCGATATTGGTCCTATAGCTTACGGTAAAGAAGACGAGCCAATTTTTATTGGCAAAGAAATAGCAAGACACAAAGATTATTCAGACGACACTGCCAGGCGTATAGATGAAGCAGTAATAAAAATACTTGATCAAACAAGAGGCAGGGCGGAGGCAATTCTTATGGAACACAAGGAAAATGTAGAAAAACTTGCAGACGAATTACTTGTCCGGGAAACTCTTGTAGACGATGAAGTAAGGGAAATTATCGGACTTAAAAAAGGAGAAGCAGCATGAAAAAGTTTTTTCCTTTGGTTTTATTTTTTTTATTGTTAATGGTTTTTCCCGCAAACATAAGCTTTGCCCAAGCCAATGACGCAGATGCCGCGAATCAATATGTTGTTTGGATAAGGCGGGCATTGGATGAAAACCGGTTTAACGAAGCGGAGGCAGCTATAAAGCGCGCCTTGGTATTTTCCAATGTTAGCTCGGATATTTCATATTTGGCGGCCATTATTTATATTGATGCGCAAACAGAATCAAGATCGAAAATTGTCGCCTATTTGGATACCGCTATTGATGTAAACCGCTGGACATACTACAGCGAAAACGAAGCCCTTGTATTAAAAGCCCGACAGCTTGTTAATATGCGAAGATACCCCAGCGCGCTTGCAGCATTGGATCAAATTCGGGAAGGCGATGTTTCCCGCGATGCTACTGTCGGTATCCTTCCTCTTTCCGCAGATGCCGCAATGCTGCGCCTAAAAGCGTTTAGAGGTATAGCTCTTAATTCGCTTAATACAACAGAAATAGCGGCGTTTCAGAGACTTGTACTTTCTACCATGAACAGGTTTTCCAGAGACCCGCGCCCTGCCATTATATTTTTAGAATATTTAAATTTTATTAAAAGGCAAAATACCAGAGTAAGATTTGTTGTGTCAGCAGGGGATCAGCAAATATTGGATCTTGTTATTCGAAGACTTCCAATTCTTGTAGAGATTAATTCCGAACTTGCATGGATGGCTGCGGATTTTATGCAAAATGACACAGACGCTCGAAGATATATAGCGGGTTACCGCGCGGGCGGATTTTTGGAAAATACCGCCGGCTTTATTCCAAATTTAAGATCAATTCCTTTAGCTCTTAATTACGGTTTAATTAATGATACCCAAGCCGCCCATGAATTGTTTAATACGCCGTCTTCCTTTTACGGAATCGATTTTAATGCGTTAAACGATACATTTGCCATGTTAAGAAGCGAAGAAGGGCGCGATGAATTTACCCGTATGTTGTTGAATTTTACAGGTAAGATTTTTACCTACGATTCACATAATGGATTGCTAGAAAGCTATGCTGATATTAGCGCGGGAGTTGTTAGAAGATTATATGTGGATATTACCCATGAAGATACTTTTAATTTACAATTTACCTTTAACGCCAGCGGTGTTCCGGCTTCGGCTGTTATTCCTGCATCCGGTCTTAATGCTGTTGTATTTTGGGAACGGTATCCTTTTGTAATGAGGGTACAGTTGCAATTTCACCCGCTGCAGGAAAATTTTCATTTTCGTCCTGCAGATTTTAATTTTACTCCGCTTTCATTTATTGTACTTGGGGGAAGCAGAACCCGCCCCGGTATTTCTTATCCTGTTTTAACGAATCAGCTGGAATTTTCCCGCAGGACATTGGTTTCGTTTTGCGCAAGCATTAACCGCCTTAGTACAGAATTCGAAGGTGCTATAGAACGCATTGTTTTGGAAAACGGTATTCCCGTGCAGGCGGTAGAAATTCTGGGAACAAACATTGTTTCCATAACGGAGTTCGAAGGCGGCATACCTGTTATTCAATATGTAGATTTGGATTTGGACGGCAGAATGGAAACAATTCGTCGTTTTCATCGTCCGGGACAGAATCATCCGTGGCCTGATCCTGGCGAAAATTTCAACTACCGGGCACTTATCGCATCTTCCGAAAGTGATTGGACGGGCGAAGGACGGTTCAAAACAGGAGAGGTGTATCTTTGGGACGGTTCTGTTGTTTATTTATGGGATATGGATGGAACCGGAACAATAAATTATTCAGAGACAGAACGGTAAAAAAATGGGCAAAAATTATTTTAATAAATATTTTATATTAATACTCTTGGTAATATTGCTTGCGTTTTCTTGTAGAGGTATTAGCCGCCGTGTTAACCCCGACGATTTTCCATCGCATACGACCAGTTCTACACGCCTGGAAGAAATTAGCAAACAAATAGAAGAAAATCCGGTTAATGCAATAGCATTAATTTATATTTACAAAGAAATCTATTCCGTTACAGATAATATTAACGATAACGAAGACTGGAAGCTGCTTTTCCAATACGAAGAAGAAGCTAAAAAAAATCTTGTTGCCGCTCAGGCAAAAGCAATTCAGGAAGAAAGGTGGGAAGATGCCGTCTCTTTTGGAAGATCAATTTCGGTTCTGGGTATTGTAACTCCATATTCAGGAAGAGAAGCCGATTTAATTCTTTCAGACGCAAAGAAAAAACTGCAGGACGGAAATAATCTTGCGGCATTTTTAGCTGCTGTAAGGGCTCATGAAACCCAGCCTTTGGATGCGCAAAGCGCGGTTTTATTTCTTGAAAAAGCTGTAGAAGCAAGACAGCGAAGAACAGCGGCATTTTTTCTTGCTGCCGCAGAAAGAGCGGGAGCCAGAAATATTTCCGCTAATTTACGGGAATACGCAAACGGAAGAGACACTGCTTCCGATATGATCAAAGGTGCAGCCACTGTTCTTGTAGACAGGGGTTATAAAATAGAAAAAGGAATGGGATTCGCGGACAGAATGTTGGGTTCCGCGTTTTTTATTGATTCCTCCGGTTTATTAATTACAAATTATCATGTAATTGCAAGCGAAGTTGATCCAAAATACAAAGGTTATTCGCGGTTGTTTATTCTTATGGGCGACGCTTCCAGCCCGCGGATTCCGGCTCGTGTAATTGGCTGGGATAAAGCTCTGGATCTTGCTTTAATAAAAACGGAAATACAAACCGAATATGTTTTTTCCATTGTGGATCGTGTAGTTCCGCGTGTCGGAGATTCCGTGCTTGCCATTGGTTCTCCTTTGGGACTGGAAAAAACGGTATCTTCCGGCATTGTATCCGCTCTTGGCAGGCGTTTTTTGCAGATTGGAGATGTTATTCAGATAGATGCCGGTATTAGCCAGGGGAACTCCGGCGGTCCCGTTGTCGATAATCAGGGGCGGCTTGTCGGCGTTGCTTTTGCAGGAGTTGCGTATCATCAGGGGCTTAACTTTATAATTCCTGCAGAAATGCTTGCGGCGGCTCTTCCCGCAATGTTAAAAGGCGGCAGGGCTCCGCGTCCCTGGCTTGGTTTTACATTATGCGAAACTTTTTCCGGAGCGGAAATTATTTACACAACTCCAAATACTCCGGGTTCTATGAATGGTGTAAGAGATGGTTCGTTTATAAGAACAATAAACGGCAAAACTATTACAGCGCAACAGGGCAATTTAATTCCGGCTTTGCAAAAAACGCTGTTCTATGCCGGCCCGGGCGAACTTATAGCATTAGAAACTATAGAAAAAGATGATGTTGTAAAAAAACGAATAATAATGACTGCCGCAAGACCGGATTTGCCCATGCTGGAAGCGGTACGCCTTGATAAACGCGAAAAAATTACCGCGCCTCTTTTTGGAATGATGCTTACTCCGTTGCAAAGTACTTTGTTTTCCAACAATTTTAGGGTTGACAGGGTAGTACGCGGTTCTATTTCCGATGCAGCGGGTATTTCCGAAAACGATCCTATAACACTTAATCGCCTGCGTTTATTGGAGGACGAAGGAGTTGCGCTTTTAGAAATATCGGTAAAAAAACGCCGAATGGGTTTCTTGGAAACAAATATGCAGCTTCCCGCAAGATTAGATACCCCGGATACTTTATGAAAAAGTTTTTATTGTTATTTTTAATTTTCATTTTATTTTTCTTTGATGCATTTGCGTGCGATTTGCCGGGACATTTTGAATTCAATGTTTCTTATAACGAAATTTTGCTTTATTCGGGTTGTTACGATGCAATAAATCTTGGACCGCATATAATTACTTATATACTGACAAAAGAGCGGGCTTTGGCTACAGGAACAAGGAGGCCGTCTGCGCAATTTACGCAAAACAGGGACGGCGGTGTATTACAAAAAATATTGCTGGAAAATGGATTTTCCCTGCCGCATCACAGAGATTTTACAAATTCCGGCTATGACCGCGGACACATGGCTCCCAATGCGGATTTTAACGACACTTCCGAAAACGCGTTAATGACTTTTTTTATTGCGAATATCTGGCCGCAAACCCCCGAAGTAAACAGGGTAACATGGTTAAGAACAGAAAACGAAACAAGGCGGCTTGCTTCAGAGTATCAAGAAGTTGTAGTGCTTATTATAGTAGATGAATTTACCGGTAGAAAAATCGGAAACATAAGTGTTCCTTCCGTTTTTAAAAGAAGAGTGTACAGTATGGACGGAAAACTTATCTACGAAATTAATATTAATCAAGATTAATGATATAATAATTTTATGAGTAAAACTGAAACACTAATTATTGGCGGTATGCACTGCGCTTCATGTTCCGCGCGTGTAGAAAGGTCGGTGCAAAAACTGGAAGGGGTTAATAAAGCTTTTGTAAACCTTGCCACGGAAAAACTTTTTGTAGAATTTACCGGAGAGCAAACTCTTGATGTAATTAAAGAGGCGGTTATTAATGCGGGTTATGAAGTATTGGAGCCAAAAAAGACAAATACCGCAAGTTTAACCGAAGATAACTGGGAACGCAGGCAAAAAGAAATTAATATATGGAAAACAAAGGCTGCCATTGCGCTTGTTTTTGCGCTGCCTCTTTTTTATATTGCTATGGCTCCCATGCTGCCGTTTAGGTGGCTGCCATTTTGGACACAGATACATAATACAATGAAAGATTTTCCTCTTGCATTTGCAATGTGGCAGATATTTCTGACTCTTCCCATTATTGCGGTTGGTTATAAATTTTTTACAGCAGGATTTTTAGCCCTTGCGCGCCGCAGCCCTAACATGGATTCTTTAATTGCGACAGGAACATTGGCGGCAATAATTTACAGCGTGTACAATACATGGAAAATTGCAAACGGCGATTTTACAGCAGTTGATTATTTATATTACGAAACAGCCGGCGTTATTTTTGCCCTTGTACTTCTTGGCAAGGCATTGGAAGCGGTATCCAAGGGTAAAACCAACGAGGCAATAAAAAAACTTATGGAACTTGCTCCAGGGACTGCTATTATTATGGATAATGGTATGGAAAAAGAAATTTCCATAGACAATGTAAAAACCGGCGATATTATTTTGGTAAAGCCCGGGGCAAAAATCCCTGTGGACGGCACTGTACTGGAGGGACACACTGCAATAGACGAATCTATGCTGACAGGCGAAAGTATGCCCGTTGACAAAAAAACAGGCGACTCAGTGTATGCCGCAACAATCAATACTACGGGGGTAATACAATTTCGTGCCGACAAAGTTGGAAAAGACACGGCATTGGCGCAAATTGTAAAACTGGTGGAAGATGCTCAAGGCAGCAAGGCTCCCATTGCGGCATTAGGTGACAAGGTAAGCGCTGTATTTGTTCCGGCTGTGTTTGCGGCTGCATTGCTTACAGGTATAATATGGTTTTTTGCAACAAAAGATATAACATTTACACTTTCTATATTTATTTCCATGCTTGTAATTGCCTGTCCCTGCGCTTTGGGTTTGGCAACGCCAACCGCAATAATGGTTGGAACAGGAAAGGGTGCGGAAAACGGCATACTAATTAAGGGCGGGGAAGCGCTGGAAGCGGCACACAAGATTGACACAATTGTTTTTGACAAAACTGGCACGATAACCGAGGGCAAGCCGCAAGTTGTGTCTGTCGAAGGAAATGTTTTACAGCTTGCCGCTTCTTTGGAACGATATTCCGAACACCCCATTGCAAAAGCAATTTGCGGTTATTACAATGGCGAATATCTTGAAGTAAAAGATTTTAAGGCTATTGTCGGGCAGGGTGTAGAAGGTTTTATAGAAGGCAGAAAAGTAGAAATAAAGCGGGGTATCAATATATATTCGGACGGTGAATATATAGGAAAAATTGTAGTCAGCGATAAACCCAAACAAAGCAGCAAGGCGGCAGTTTCCCGTCTAAAAGAAATGGGCATAGAAGTTATTATGATTACCGGTGACAGTACACAGACTGCCGCCGCAATCGCGGAGCAAGTGGGGATAAACCATGTATTGGCAGAGGTATTGCCGCAGGATAAATCAAACGAAATAAAAAAACTGCAAACCAGGGGCAGAAAGACGGCAATGGTTGGGGACGGTATTAACGATGCTCCCGCCCTTGTTCAGGCGGATATTGGAATAGCGGTTGGCAGCGGCACGGATATTGCAATGGAAAGCGCGGATATTGTATTAATGAAAAGCGATCTTATGGATGTACCCGCGGCAATCAATTTAAGCAAGCGGACAATTCGCGCTATTAAGCAAAATCTTTTTTGGGCATTTGCTTACAACACTTTAGGTATTCCCATTGCAGGCGGGCTTCTGTATCTTTTTGGCGGCCCTTTAATGAACCCCATATTTGCCGCCGCCGCCATGAGCTTAAGCTCTGTATCGGTTGTGTCTAATTCCCTGCGGATTAAGCGGTTTAAGGCGCAACCCTCTTAAAAAACTACTTGAAAAAAAACGAAAAAGAGTGTAATAATATATCTAGAGGAATAAAAATGAGTATAACATTTACAACAGACAATTTCGAATCCGAGGCATTACAGTCGCCTATTCCGGTATTGGTCGATTTTTGGGCTCCCTGGTGCGGTCCGTGCAAGGTAATTGGTCCCATAATCGAGGAAATAGCAGGGGAGTATGAAGGCAGCGTCAAAGTTGGCAAGATTAATGTCGATGATGAACCCGCCCTTGCCGAAAAGTATGGGATTACTTCTATTCCCACACTGATCGTTTTTAAGGACGGGCAATTAACAGTTCAGAAATCCGGCGCTGCCCCCAAAAATGACATCGTAGCCCTATTTAAGAATTTAATCTAATTCTAAGGGTTATACCTTCTTGGATCGTTGGGTTCTCCCGGTGTATGGCGGCCTGTATAGACTATATACCAGTCCGCAGCAGTTTTTGTATTCGCTACAGTTTCGTCGCGGCAGATAGTACGGGTAGGAGTTGTTCCCGCAGTAATTACAGCCTGCGCGGGGGTACAGACAGTACCCTCTGCGGATTTCCATGCACCTTTACTAAATAAAAATTGCGCGGCATCCGCAAACTCGCTTCTTCCCCACCAGGCATCCGGATTTTCTGACATCATTATTGCTGCCAAAACATTATCGTCCTGATCCAGAACATAAACCACCGATGTTTTGTGTATCCGCTTTACGCTTCCGGGAATCCAGAAATCCCGTGAGTTAGGCGATGAATTAGCTCCGCCCGATTCCGCTAAATCGCTGCCGTATTCGTCCTTAGCCTCTGCTTCCAGTGTACGAAGATTAAGCATGACATATTCTCCTTTAGCAACTTCTACCGAGGAAAACTCGTACAAAGTTTGTCTGGCTGCGGCGGTATTTCCAAAAATAAATACGCGCATTCCTCCTAAATTGCCGGCGGTTTCCATTACAAATTCGATAAACTCCCCCCTTCCCTTTGGATTATCGTTTTCTGTACGAATTTCGTTAATAACCATTTTTGGCATACGATTATTCCGCGACCTTAGCTGAACCAGTACATTGATAGTATTTCTTTGTTCGTCTTCTGCTACAAGATCCACGGTAAGTTTTATTCCCGGCGGCAGTCGTTCCGCCAGTTTTACCTTTACCGTGCTTCCTTCTTCGATCGAATCGATACTTACCGAAGGTTCAAATCTGACAGATGTAAGTTTGACAGATTGCGAAAACGAGAAAAGGAACTCGTCTTCGGCAGCCGCTTTGCTATCGAGAAAAACCAGTGACTGGGAACTGCGCCCTACCATAAAGGCAGCCGCCACTGGGTCTCCCGCCGAACAGGAAGCCAGCAAAATACAGGCTCCCAACAACAACAAAAGTTTTTTCATATAAAACTCCTTGTTAGAAAATTGGAGGCTCCGCAACGCGGAGACAAAACTCCTTGTATATATATGGTGCGGAAGTGTCATTTTGCTTGCTTTTCAGCGAAAGTTTTTTGACGAATTTTGAAAATTTCTTAATAAGGCGGGTTATTTTTTCAGAATATTACAATAATTTGAAGAAAACAGCGACAACTTGTAAAAAAACATCTTCCGTGTTAGTTGTGTCTCATCAAAGCAACTCCAAATAAAACCCGGCAGATTCTGACAATGAATTAAACAAATTTAAAGAAGACTGCAAATACGAGGCTGCTTCATCCTCTTTTCCCAGTTCCATTGGAATTAAAAAGCTTGCGATTTCTTTTACTTCGCTGTCCGCTATCTGCCTTGTGATTTTTTCAAGCTCTTTATTATCTTGTTCTGTATGATTGGTTTTTTTGCAAATAGCCTTTCCGTTTTCTGCCGCTTTTTTAATGCTGTTAAGACCTCCAATTAAAGAAGCCAGAGCCTTTTCGTAACTTGCCGTTCTTTTTGCGGTTTCTTCCGTGTTGTTAAATTCCGTATCTATTTGGGCATAACATTCTTGCAGACAAGTATCTATCTCTTTGCGGCAAACAGGTAATTTAATAAATTCTTCCGCGCTTTTTGCCTGGAGCCCCGGTATTGCAAGCCCTTCCTGAAAAAGCGAGTAATTATGTACTTGCGGATTATTACGAAATTGATTTTCGAACCAGGCGGCATAAAGGGAAAGTCTGCGGTCGGTTAATACCTGTCCGCCGCCGGCAGATTTTGCCTTAAACGGAATTCCATCTCTTAACGCGCGGACAACCCAGGTTTCTACAGGCCTGAATCGGGTGGATTCAGAATTGGCTTTTTCTTCAAAGCGAGCGCCGCGAAAATGCGTTTTATATTCCGGGAAGGCAAGATCTAACCCTGCAATCCAAATATTGTTTCCGCCCAACGAACGGGCAAAATCCCATGCGGTTGTAGCAACCGAACCTCCCGCACCAAGACGGCCTTTGGAATCAACCTGCTGTTCGATATAAGTTCCAAGCGGAAACAACGAACTACAAAGAAATTTTCTTGTAAAAGGCAGACGCAATACCGGTGGAAATACCGCAGACTCTGCAATAAGCGCGGTTTTTTCGCACACGCAGCGATCCAAATGACGGCTGTTCCAAAACTGCGGATCTACAGTAAGTACAAAATCCGGCTGTATACCATTGTTAATAAAAAAACGCAAATTAGTATCGACAGCAATGACAATGCACCGTTCGTAAATTTCTTTTATAAAAGGTTTAATTTTATCCAGACTGGGACCAGCAGCGGCAAGAAAAACAGGAAATGTATTTAAATTTTTTAACCGTGATACGCCCGGATAATTGCGAATAGCGATCATATTTTGGGATATATTGCGCACCCAGCGTTTTCCAAATCTTTTAAGGGTTGCGGTATTTACTTTGTCTTTCATTATCCATGTACGGATTTTATCTTCTGCATTTTTATACCATTCATTGTCTAAATCCATTAATGCCCTATTGCGGATAATGGCGGGGGCAGGGCGTTCATCGTTTTTATTTAGATCGTTTATGATATTTAACGCATTTACTACTCCGTCGCCGGAGCCTCCAACTACAAAAATAATATTTTTGGCGGAAAGGAATTCCGTTAAATCGCGTAACTCAAATGCTTTGCGTAACATATATTTATGTTTTTCCACGATTATTACAGGTCTTCCAAGCGCGGCGGCATATTGAGCGGTATAACCAAGCCCAAAACCAAGAATAACAACGGGACTCTCTCCGCTGTCAATTGCCTGAGCAAGCCTCTGTCCTTCTCTTGCAGGATCCCTTGGAGAGTGAACAAAAATTCCGTTTATGCGAAGTGTCGGGTCTCCTGCCGGAGTATCAACAATTTCTATTTCATTTGGAAAATTATTATTATTACTGTCATTATCATAAGATAGTTCTTCGTAGAGTCCGCCATATTGCCGTTTTAGTATTTTATAATTATTATCCCAAAAAGACATACGGCTCCTTTAATTTAAAAAATCTACTCTAATTCCAGAATAATTGTCATTCCTGCTTCCAGCGGTGTTCCCGCAGGCGGGCTTTGCCGGCGAACCCAGCCGTCCCCGCGGATTTCTACATTTATATCGTCTCGTAACAACAATGGAAGAATAACGCGCTTTGCAAGCCCCGTATAATCGGGAACTTGGCCAGAAGCTGCAGGAAGTCTACCCGCGGGAATGTTAACCGCAGGCGGATGTGTCATCTGCGGATTCCGTCCGCGTGGAATGCCAAGATAATCAATAAGCGATTCTGCCGCTTCGCGGATAGCGGGAGCAGCAATTCTGCCGCCTAAAATTTCGCCCTGCGGTTTAATGATTGCAATATATAAAATTAACGACGGCGATTCTGCGGGAAGAAGAGCTATACAACTTGCAATAAAATCTGTCTGCGAATATCTTTTTGTATCCGGATCTATAATTTGCGCGGTTCCTGTTTTTACCGCAAGCGACATATCTTCTACCGCGGCACGCCAGGCTGTTCCTATCCTGGAAGCGGTATCCACCATGTAAAAGCGCATGGCTCTTGCAGTTTCCGCTTTTAAGATTCGGCGATTTTCTCCATTCTCCCATTCCGTTGTTGTTCTTCCGTCAGCGGAAACAATTTTAGAAACTATACGCGGAGGAACAAGTACGCCATCATTGGCAATGGCGCTTGCTGCCTGAAGCATTTGATAAGCGGAGACAGCAATTTCCTGTCCAATAGCCAGGGTTGGTTTGGAACGCTCAGACCAAAGACCGCTTTGCGCAAAATAACCCGTTGTCTCTCCGGGACTGCCGGCTCCGGTACGGGAACCAAAACCATAATCGTTTAACAAATAAAAGAAATTGTTGTTGGAAATAAAATCGGAAGCATGAGCGGCTCCAGCATTGCAGGAATGAATAATAATATCTCTTACAGTAACATTTCCATGAGCGCCAAGACAATTAATTAAAATTCTTTCGCCGCGGTTTGTTACCCGCTCGTAACTGCCGTTACAGACAAAGCGGGAATTTGCGGAAATAACTCCGGAATCCATAAGAGCCGCCATAGAAAAAACCTTAAATGTAGAACCCGGTTCGTAAGCCCAAATAACAGGACGGTTCATTCTGCTAATTTCATTGGATGCGCGAATATTATTTAAATCATAATTGGGCATAGAGGCGGATCCAAGAATATCGCCGGTACGGGGATCCATAGCAAGGAGCATGACAGCTTCCGCCTTTGTCTCGTTCATTGTACGGGCTGCTATCTGTTCCAGAATATGCTGTACATAAGTATCTATAGTAAGAAAAACCTGCGATCCACGGTTAATATCGGACGAATTTTTGTTTGTTTCGTTATTGTCAATGCCGTCCAAAATATTGTTAAAAGCAAATTCAATTCCTTCCAGCCCTCTGTTTCCATCGCCGACAAAACCGACAACTTGTCCGGCAAGAGTTTTTTCAGGATACAGTCTGCCTACAATGGGTTGAATCATTACCCCTCTTATTTTTTTTTCGTCTATTAATGCGGACAGCCGTCTTGCGGAAGCATCATCTATCTGTCTTTTTATATATAAAAAATTAGATTCCGAAGAATTTATCCTGCTTCGGATTTCTGCCGGAGACATATCCAAAAACGGAGCAATCTCTGTCGATAAAACATCAATATCCGTAATCGAAGGCCGCCAAACACTTACATCTGCAAATCTTATGGAGATGGCAAGAAAACGCCCGTTACGATCAAGAATGGGTCCGCGTTCTGTAAGACTCTGTGTCTGACGGCGCGTGGAAGGGAGTTCGTTTTTTATCATTATTACCGCATAGTGAACAAGGAGATACCCCGCAAAGAGTATCAATATAGTAAAAATAAAAAGATAGCGGCGTTTTAAGTTCATTTAATACCCTAACACCTTTCCAATAATATTATCCAGAGGAACAGGTCCATACGCGCGTGAATCGTAAGAGGAAAATTCATTATCGCCTTTCGCAAAAAAACTTCCCCGCGGTGTCAACTCCGAGCATCGTTTTACCGCTAATTCACCCATAGGCGTATAAAAAACCACAACCTCTCCAATTTTAGGCTCTGCCCATCGAAATAAATAATTTTGCCCGCTGTTTATGCGAACAAACGGAATCCGTAATCCATATCTTAAACGGCTGACAACAAGAACCTTTCCGTTTTTAATGGAAGGTTCCATAGAATGTCCTTGTGCTATTATAAAGTCAAAAACAAACAATTTTAAGATGACTGCGGCGGTAATTGCTAAAATAACCGGCTTTGTTCTTATATATCTCATTTAATACCTTAACCCAATCTTATTATATGTCGATAAATCCATTATGGGAGTAATAATCGAAAAACAATGTGTCTCCAAAAGACGCAATAAATCAAAACCTATTAATAAATCGGCAGGTTTTAACTCCAGATTTATCCACTCGCGCAGTAAAAAAACCGTAAAAAAGGATAATCGTCCGGGATTTACCTTTAATGTCCCCATTTTGCCTGTTTTGGCGGTAGCTGCAAGCGCTTTTGTAATTGCCCTTGCCCTTTTTAACTGGGAAAATATCAGCCTGCCTGATAGTATAGCTTTTTCGCCCGGTCTGGAAACAGAAGCCGAGCATCATACCATGCAATATGCTGCTATGGGAGTAACAAATTTATTGCCAACAGCAGTAGTAGAGAATACGACGGAAAATCGGGCGGGAAACAGTGTCGAAACCCCGCCGGAAGACCCCAAAAACGACTTAATTACTTTTGAATGGCAGCAATACAGGGTTCGAAAAGGAGATGCCGTCTCTTCGATAGCTCAAAGGTTTGGAGTTTCCGTTGGCGCTGTAATTGCTTCCAACGACATTCGCAATGCCAGAACCCTTAGAGAAGGACAGACCCTAAGAATACCTAATATTGATGGAATTCCGCACCAGGTAAAAAGCGGGGACAGTCTTTCTAAAATAGCGGCATCCTACAATGTACCCCTGGAAGTAATTTTGGATGTAAACGATATAAAAAGCGACAATATCAGGCAGGGCGAAACCCTCTTTATCCCGGGCGCCAGAATGAATGATATCGATCTAAGAATGAGCCTTGGAGAGCTGTTTATGTACCCTGTAGCCAGCAAGTATGTAACCAGTCGTTATGGCATGAGAAAAGACCCCAAAAGCGGAGTTTTGGCGTTCCATACCGGCATCGATCTTAGGGCAGATACAGGCACTACGGTTATGGCAGCCCTTGACGGGACCATTTCGGTAATTGGGGAAAATTGGCTGTACGGCAAGCATATCATCATAACCCATGATAATGGCTATAAAACCCTCTATGCCCACCTGAATTCATACTCGGTAAGACAGGGGGACAGGGTTGCAAGGGGCAGGAAAATAGGGGAATCCGGCAATACCGGCTACAGTACAGGGCCGCATTTGCACTTTAGCATATACGATAAAAACAACAGGCTGGTTAACCCTCTTGAATTATTAAGATAAATTTGTCATTATTTAATATATAAAGGATTGCTATGCGAAAATTAATATTGATACTTTTGGCGTTTCTTGCCGTATTTACTGTAATCAGGGCTTTTGACGAAGTCGAGGCGGCAGAAACAGCTTTTTCTATAGAAAAAACAGTGGAAATTGTACAATAAGATATACTACAATTAAAGTATGACACTAAACGAGAAATCCGCAGCAATACCCGGTGTTTATTCCTTTACAGAAGTGGTAGATGAAGCTTGCGACAAACTAAAAGATAGGCAGATAAAATACTCGATTCGGCGGATTCAATTAATGGATAATCGCCTTTCTGACATGGAAAGGGAATTGGACGATTTTCTGGGAAGGAAATAATATTGAAGATAAACAAAGCCCTGTTTATAGCTGTCTTCTCTTTTTTACCCATTTATCTTTTTGGGGTTAATTTTAGCGATCTTAACCTTTCCAACGATGACAGGCTTTTATTCCGGGCGGAATTTGAATCGCAGAATGCTGTTTTTATTTCTACATTAAATAATATGTCGATACAACAGATGACTGCATTTCCGGAAAAACTGCAAGTAGTCGATAACGGAAGAACGATTCAGGCTGTAAACCGGTTTGGGGTTGCAAGAATTTCTGTAACAGGCGGTCTGCCGGTGCCGCTGCCCGGTTATCCTTCCTTTGCAGAAGGAGGAATTCCGTTAAAGGGCAGACTGCAGGAAGTTGCCGCATCCAATGACGGCAGATGGGTACTCTACATAGAGCCGACAAGTCCGGCTTACGGAACTCTTTTTTTAATAAATGTTTCTAACGGCAGAAAACAGGCTGTATCCGAAAGAGTCGAGCTGCCTGCCCGGGATTTCCCCGCAAAATGGAGTCCGGATTCGCGGCTTTTTGTTTATTCAAAAGACGGAAGACTTTATTATTTTCCTATAATAAGCAATCTTTCTGTTTTAGTCGATGAACGGTTTAGAATGATGGGTGCAGGCAGTATAAATTCTGTAGCATGGGGTCAGCAAGGAGACTTCTTTTATTTTAGCGGAAACACTTTGTATCAGGTAAGAAACCCGGAGCTTTTTACAAGAACAATTTACGGCGATTTTTTCTCTATTGGAAATACTGCCGCAGTTCTTCCTTTTGAATTTGATCCGAGCTTTGATCATTATTGGGTTGCGCCAAATTCAGAATCTATACTTCTTAACAAAAATAACAAGGGTCTGTTTGTTTTTTTACTGGGCAATAATAATAGAAGTAACAGTAATGCGATTCCGTATGTATCCATACCAAGCGGTGCAGACAACATGAATGTACTCTGGAATTCCGGTTCTCCGGAACAAATATCTATTTTATTTTCAGAAAACAACCGGGTTGCTGCTTGGCGTTATACAATAAACGCGAATCAATCGTGGACTATTGTAACACCGGAAAATGTTCCATTGTCGTCTAACGGAGCTTTGTCTCCTGACGGTACAAGGGCGATTTTCTGGGGAGAAAAAGGACTGGAACTTTGGGATTTTACCAACTGGCGTTTGATTCAAAAATTAAAAGACGAACCTATTTTATCTTGCGCATGGATTAACAACGGACGGTTTATTTCCGGCACATACAAACAAATAGAAGAAATAAATATTTCCGCCGCCGCTGTTACGCAAAGACGAATATGTCTTTCCGGCGCAGATGAAATCGGCCTTGAAGCATCTGCCAGGGGGCGGGTTTTTGCACGACTGGGCAGTGATTGGTATGCCACCGATACCAGAAACGGCTGGACTGTAGAAACGGAACCGCAGCTTCGTCCTGTTTCTCTTGCAACGGATCGTTTCCGTGTTTATTTGGAACCGCAGTCTTCGGGTTTATTCAGAAATATCCCAATGATACGAAATGTGCAGTCTATTGGGACAACTTCGTTAATGGCAAAACATACTGTAAGCAGGGCGTACCCGCAAAGAAATTTTACAAGAATTGCTCTTTGTTTCGATCTTTACGACGACGATACAGGGCTTTACCATGTATTAGCCGCACTGCGCAGAAATAATATAAGGGCAACTTTTTTTCTTAACGGAGAATTTATCCGCCGTAACCCCCAGTCCGCCGCCGCTATTGCGGAAGCAGGGCACGAAACAGCATCCATGTTTTACGCACCTATCGATTTTTCGGATTCCCGCTATCGAATAACAAGAGAGTTTATTACACAAGGGCTTGCGCGCAACGAAGACGAATTTTTTAACTCTGCCGGAAGAGAGCTTGTTTTACTTTGGCATCCTCCGTTTTACCGCAATTCCAGTTTAATTACTTCGTCCGCCGCCGCCGCCGGATATACGACAATAAACAGAACACTGGATCTTCACGATTGGGTATCCCGCGAGGAATCCGGACGGCTGAATCTTCGCCAAATTTCCGCATCCCAAATGATCGAGCAGGTTGTTGATAACAGAAGAATGAACGCAATAATACCCGTCCGCATTGGCTTACTCTCCGGCGGCAGAGACGAATATCTTTACCAAAGAATCGATGTCTTGTTAGACGCGCTTGTCCGCTGTGGAATTGATGTTATTCCTGTATCAGCCGCTGTAAGATGATGATCCGGCTGTTACATTCTCTTCCCAATATAATTAACAAAACCTTTCCCATTCCCGCGCGGTTTCGCAGTGCGCTTCCCCGCGATATTGCAGAATTGTCGCAGCTTCTTACAAACAAGCGGGGAGAGCGGTCTCTTTCCTATCTGGGGCGGCAAAATTTTCTTTCCGCTTATTTGCATTATTTTTTACCGTGGAATCTGTATCGTCTTTGCATTTTATTAAAGGATTTGGATATTAAGCTGCTTCCAAACAATACAATTATAGATTTAGGAAGCGGGACATTAACTTTACCCGCCGCTCTTTGGATTGCATACCCCAATTTACGGACGATTCCTTTGGAATTTTTTTGTATAGATCGCAGCGGTCAGGCGCTGGAAGCCGGAAAAAAGTTTTTTAATGCACTGGCGGCGGATTCTTTATGGAAAATAAATCTTGTCCGCAAAGATATAGATATAAATAAAAATGGTGTTATACATAAAGGAATTACTTCCAAAAACGGCGCATTGGTTTGTGCGATTAATTTGTTTAACGAGATTTATGAAAAAGTATCTTACAATAATACCGGCGGACTAAAGCAAATTGCTTCTGACAGCGCTAAATTGATGCACACCCTTGCGGCAGAAAACGGGTACATTCTTACGGTAGAGCCGGGAGTTCC
Organism: Treponema sp.; assembly: GCA_031286205.1. Taxonomy (GTDB): domain Bacteria; phylum Spirochaetota; class Spirochaetia; order Treponematales; family Breznakiellaceae; genus WQXQ01. Next base: position 10,734 of record JAITUR010000117.1, on the reverse strand, counting down.
GCAATCCGGCAGGTTTATCTCGTTTTTACGCGATGAATTTATTAAATTGGATAGAATACCGGCGGCTCCCTGTACACATTCAGGAGAATGTCCGCTTATAAACTCCAAAAGCAAAAAATGGTGCCACTTTGCCCATGAAAATTTTGATCCGCCAAAAGAGCTTGTCCGTCTTTCTGCTGCCGCGAAACTTCCCAAAGAACGGCTTGTGTACAGCTATTTGCTGACAAATAATGCGAAAAAGCAAACAGGCAAAGCTGCACGGGTAATTTCGGATTCTTTCCCCTTGCCCGGCGGAAAAACAGGGTGTTACGGATGCTCGGAACAGGGGCTTGTCTTACTGGCGCAAGATAAACATAATAAAGAAAAGATTTTATCGGGCAATCTTGTAAAAGATTTTATAAATACAAATAAGATAGATGTAAAAAGCGGCGCTTTAATTATCGATCTTGCCGGGGAGAAAAAATGAATTCCTATTTTTCCAGTTTACATAACCATACCGTTTTTTGCGACGGAAGGGACGATGTAGAAACCATGTGCCGTACCGCATACGAAAAAAAATTGCACGCTGTTGGTTTTAGCGCTCATGCTCCTTTGGAAAAAAAAGCGGGCATAAAAACATTTTGGAATTTACCGGAAGATAAAAAAGATGAATATATAAAAACTGTTTTGGAAGCAAAATCCCGCTGGGAAGGAAAGTTAAAAGTTTTACTCGGCTTCGAAGTTGATTATATAAAAGGTTTGCGTTCTGCTCTGGACGATGATATTGCTTCCTGTAACTCCGATTATCTGATTGGCGCTGTCCATTTTATTGTTCCGCCAAATGGCACAGAACTTTTTACAATAGATGGTTCGCCGGAAGAGCTTATGAACGGAGTTAATAAAAGTTTTGGCGGCGATATAAATGCGTTAATGCATGCCTATTACGATGCCTCTATAGAAATGATCCAGCTGGGCGGCTTTAACATATTGGCGCACCCCGATATTATTAAAAAAAATTACCGGGACGAAAAACCCTGGAACACGGAAGCCGAAACCGCCCGCCAAAAGGAAGTTGCCGTTGCAGCCGCCAAAGCCGGAATAACCGTAGAAGTTAACACGGGCGGCATTAACCGCGGAAAAATAAACGAAACATACCCGTCATTGACATTTTTGCGAATGTTGCGCGAAAACAATGTGCCCGTAATTATTACAGCCGATGCTCATCGTGCAGAGCATATAAACGGAAGCTACGATATTGCAGTACAAACGCTTATACAAGCCGGTTATACGGAGCATGAAGTTTTGCCTACCTTGTCCTCTCTACCCCGCAGCGTTTGCAAAATTTCGTAATAATACAGCGGGAACAAAAAGGGCTTACAGGGCGGCAGAGTCTTTGTCCGTACAAAACAAGAAGGTAATTAATACGCTTCCAATATTTAACAGGCAGGATTTTTCGCAAAATCATTTCTGTTTCTTCCGGGGTTTTGGATTCCAGCCACCCGGTACGATTAGAAATACGGTGAACATGAATATCGACGCATATAGCATTAATGCCATAGGCTTCGTTTAATACAAGGTTTGCCGTTTTTCTTCCAACGCCGGGTAAAGCAAGCAATTCTTCCATTGTAGAAGGTACAACGCCTTTATATTGATTAATTAAAATATCCGCTGTCTTTTTTAACGAAGCTGCTTTGTTATTATAAAATCCTGCAGGATATATCAATTTGGCTATTACACTTTCTTTTAATGCGGCAAGGCGTGCGGGCGAAGGCGCTTTTTCCAATAATCGTTCCGACGCAACAATGGTAACTTCGTCTTTTGTACGCAAGCTAATTATTGTAGAGGCAAGCACTGCCCACGGGTCTCTGCGGTAGTGTTCGGCTATTGTGCTTACAGACGGGTCTGCGCCTTCTGTAACGGAAATTTCTTTATACCAGTTTTCCAGTGAGTTAAATATTTTATCCCAGTTTATTTTTCCAGAAGACATATTGCCCAGGCCTCTACAGCTTTGCCTTGCCCAACCGCGCCAAGCCCTTCTTTTGTTTTTCCCTTAACAAATATTCTGTCTGTCGTAACTTCCAGCGCTTTTGCAAGCGAAATACGGATAGCCTCGCGGTAAGGAATTACTTTTGGGGTTTCGCAAATTATTACACAATCCAAATTTACAAGCCGCCAGCCTTCGTTTTTTACCCGCGCAAAAACAGTGTCCAATAGCTTCATAGAATCTGCGTCTTTCCATGCAGGGTCGTTTGGCGGGAACATCTCTCCAATATCACCTAACGCACTTGCGCCAAGAAGGGCATCGCTTATTGCATGGGCAAGCACATCTCCGTCTGAGTGTCCCAGCTCTCCTTTTTGTGCGGGCAATTCTACGCCGGCAAGCAAAAAACGCCTGCCTTTTTTTAAACGGTGAATATCGTAACCAAGTCCGGTTCTGATCATATTACTGTGTTAAACTCCGATTTAACATTGCTACACCGGGAAGCGGGCGATACCCTTTAAATGACAAATATTTAAAAGGATGAATATCCATTGCGTTAGGATACCATCCGTCCAGCTCGCCGGTATCGACAATGTTTAGTGCGGGGTTAAAACAAATAGGCAGTACAACCCCTCTGTCCAATAAAAGTTTTTCCGCTTCTGCCATAGTGTTCATTCGGGTTTCCCCTTCTTCCATCATGGATCTATTAATTAACTCCTCGTAATCTTCGTCGTTAAAAAGCGCATCGTTTAAGTTGGAATCTTTTACCCACATTTGCAAGAATGTATAAGGGTCTGCAAAATCTCCAATCCATGTAGTGGAACCAATATTATAATTATCTTCTTTTAACGAAGCAAAGTATCTGTCAAAAGGAATAACTTCTACCCGTACATTGATACCCAGTTTTTCTTTCCATGTTATAGCCATAAGACTGCTGATACGGGCAGCATCTATCGAGGGTGTCAGCCTTATTACAATTTCCGGCAATCCTACACCGCCCGCATATCCTGCTTCTGCCATTAATTTTTGCGCTTCTTCGATATCTGCTTCGGAAATTCCTTTTACTTCGGGATACCCCGCAACGGGGAAAATTAAAGTTTCTGCGGGAAGATAATAACGGCTTCGAATATCAGGCCACGGTAAAGCAAGCGCCATAGCACGGCGAATTCGATAATCGTTCCACGGTTTTTCTCCGCTGCGAATAAAATAATAATGGGTGGCAAACATAACATTTACCTGAATACCGGATCGGTCTGTTAAGGCATCGATATTTACTTCTCCGGCTATCCATCTTGCTTCTCCGGAATTCCAAAGATTTGCGCTTTCGTCGCCGTTTTTTGCAAACTTAATTATAATTTTATTTAGAGCAATACGGTCTTTATCCCAGTAGCGTTCGTTTTTTAGAAGCACTATAGATTCGTTATTCATTGTTGTTATGCGAAAAGGTCCGTTGGAAACTGGAGAAGTCCAGTTACTCTGACTGCTTACAGGATTCCACGAAGTTTTCTCCAGCATGGAAGAATGAATTGGACTGAATGAATGGTGGCAAAGCATTGCCGGAAAAAAAGAAGCAGGAGCATTTAATTTTACAATTAATGTTCTTTCGTTCTGGGCAATAATACCGACATTGTCCGGATTTTTTTCTACACCGTTACGGTAGTCGCGCGCCCCTTCTATTACATCAAACAAGCTGGAATACGGCGAATTAAGATCCGGATGAATAAGGGAAATCCACGCTGCGCGGAAATCTTCCGCTCTTACAGGATCGCCGTTCCAAAAACGGGCGTTATTTCTAATTGTAAATGTCCACTGTTTTTTATCTTCGGACAATACCCATCTTTCCGCAGCTGCAGGAACCGGCTCCAGGGTAATTGGATGGTAGGAAAAAAGCCCTTCGTAAATTCCTGTAAAAATCTGCGCCTCGCTGGCAAAATAAGATTTTCTAAAATCCAATTCGATATCGTGGTTGGAAAATACTACCGTAAGTTCGTCCAAAGCCCGAACCTGCGGTCTCATTTCCGCATAATCATGTCTTTCGCCGTCTTCTGCCGGAGTCTTTTGCACAGGAGTTGTCTGGCAGGCAGACAGCAGCAAAGCAGCAAGTGACACAAGAGTTATAAATTTTTTTATATGTAACATAATTAACATTATATAGTATCGATGCGCAATTTGCAATGATTAGCTTGCCGAACATTAAAAACAACTTGCTACGGCGCTTTCAAAGGCATCCAAATAAGGCGGAATTATCGCGACAGCATCGCAGTTTCTTTGCATCATTATAAAATGGCCTGGTACTTTAACCGCTTTTCTTGTCGCTTCTTCTACAGTATTTACGGATCGTGCGGGATCGCCGGTTGCAAGGACAATATTATGCTCGTATTCATTGCCGGTTTTTATTAATTCTTGAACAGCGGCAAATGCTACGGCGGTATGAGGATCAATAAAAATATCGTATTTTTTATTTACATATTCTATTGTTTTAAAAGTAGTTTCGTCGTCTATAGATACAGGGTAAACCATGTTGCGCATAACAGCAGGCGCTTCTTCGTAAAAGGAATTCAGCCTTTCGTAATTTAACGGAAAACTGACATCCAAAGCAGGCGAGTTTGTATGAATTAGGCGAGAGGGCTTAAAAGGTTTGTCATGAAGGTATCCGGCAAATGAATTGTTCGCATTCATGGCGGCAATAAAACCGTTAACAGGCATTCCAAACTTCCATGCATAAAGACCGGAAATTAAATTGCCAAAATTGCCGCAAGGTACGCTGAACATTAAATCTCCGCTTATAAAATTTTTAATTTGGGTAAATGCATAAAGGTAATAAAACGCCTGCGGAAAAAGCCTGCCCGGGTTTATTGAATTTGCGCTTGTAACATTGTACCGTGCGGAAAACTCGCGGTCTAAAATTGTTTCTACCACAAGACGCTGGCAGTCATCGAAAGTTCCTTTAACCTGAATGGGAATAATGTTGCCGCCATTTTGCACAAATGCCGAAGGGTCCAGCCCGCGTATATGCCCGGAAGGATAAAGCAAAACAAGAGAAATCCCCTTTCTTCCGCTGAATGCATGAGCCATACTTACGCCGGTATCCGGTCTTGCTGCTGCCAGAATCATTATTTGCCTGCCATCTTCCAAAATTTCTTCCAGTATCGCAGACATAAAGGCAATGCCGAAATCTTTAAAAACTCCGGTAGGCCCATTGTATAAATTTAGTATGGATATTTTTTCGTCCAGCTTGATTAGTTTAGGTTCGAAATTATAAGCGCTTTGGACAACCTTGGAAGCGGCGACAGGGTTAAGACAGGCTTTAAAAAACAATGGCGCGACAGATGCGACAAGATCGTTAAAACTTGTATTTTCGTCCATATGCAAAAAATATTGCCTAAAATCCGGCACATGATCCGGTACATACAAACCGCTGTCATCGGGCAGACAGTTAAGCACTGCGTCTTTGTAAGAAATTAGAGGAGATATACCTTTTGTAGAACGAAATTTCATATAGTATATTATAACATAATATGGTATAATTCCAATATGTACGCTTCATTTTATTCGCTCGGCGCTGCCGAAGAAGTAACAGGTTCCAAGCATGTGCTTGAGATTGACGGGAAAAGCTATCTGATTGACTGCGGAGCTTTTCAGGGTTCGCGCGCCGAAGCAGATCGCAAGAACAGAAATTTTGGCATTGCAGAAGATCGCATAGAGGGTGTCATTCTTACTCATGGTCATTTTGATCATTGCGGACTATTGCCTCTGCTTACAAAGCGCGGTTACAAAGGGAACATTTATGCAACTCCGGCAACAAGGGACATTGCAAGTCTTATAATGATGGACTCTGCCAACATTCAGGCAAGGGACGCAAAGTACTTAAAAAGTCAGGCTCAAAAGAAGGGAGAAAAATTTGACTGGGAACCGCTTTATACCGAGCAGGACGCGATTACCGCTGTCAGCCAGACTGTAGGGGTTTCGTACAATAGGCCGATGTTTATTGGCGATGGCGCTTCTTTGGAATTCCACGATGCAGGGCACATTTTGGGTTCTGCAGTTGCACATATCAAAATAAAAAAAGACGGCAAGGAGCTTGATATACTTGCAACAGGAGACCTTGGCAGAAAAAACAAGCCTATAATTCGCAACCCTGCAATTCCCGAAGTTGCCGCAGATTATATCATTTTAGAAAGCACCTACGGCGATCGCCTGCACGAATCCACAGATGATGCAATGGAAAAACTTGCGACAATAGCAAAACGGGTTTACGATAAAAAAGGTAAAATATTAATACCTTCATTTGCGATTGAACGGACTCAGGAACTTGTTTATTACTTTCATCTTTTGGTCGATGACTGCGTTATTCCGGAAATTCCAATTTTTGTTGACTCTCCTATGGCAACCAATGCAACGACAATTTTCCAGGTACATCCCGAATGTTATAACGAAGAAATAAAAAGAGCTTTTATTAGACACCACAAAAACCCGTTTGGTTTTAACGCCCTGCATTTTACAACCAGTGTTCAGGAGTCCAAGGCGTTAAACGATCATAAGGGGCCTCTTATAATTATTTCTGCAGACGGAATGTGCGAAGCAGGACGAATTCAGCATCACCTTATTCACAATATACAAGACCCCAACACCACAATAATGACAGTCGGCTACATGGCAGAAAATACATTGGGGCGCCGAATCCGTAACCGCGAAAAAGAAGTTAAAATTCACGGTGATTGGTATAAGGTAAACGCCCATGTAGAAGAAATAAACGCATTCAGCGCCCACGCCGATTACAAAGAAACACTGGAGTGGCTAAAAGCTTTGGATACATCAAAGTTAAAAGGTATTTTGCTGGTTCACGGCGAAAAAAAATCGCAGGCGTTTATGAAAAAGTATTTAGAAGAAAACGGTTTTCCGAATGTGCAGATTGTACAATACGGAAAAACTTACGAAATGAGCTAAAAGTGTTTTTGTCCTCGCTAGAAGTATTCGCATGGTTAGAAAAATTTATAAACCTGGAACGGGGGCAGAAGCCTAAAAGTTTTCGCATAGACAGAATGGAATTTTTATGCAAGCTTGCCGGAAATCCGGAAAAATGCGCTCCAAGTATTCATGTTGCAGGTTCCAAAGGCAAAGGCTCTGTTATAAGTATGCTGACAAGCATTTTAACGGCGGCAGGTTTTCGCACTGCCCGCTATATGTCGCCCCATGTTATTGATGTCCGCGAACGCATTTGTCTTGGAAACAATTACTTTAGCGAAGAAGTTTACTGTTCTGCAGGAAATGAATTGCGTGAACTTGCAGAAAAAAAACTCCCCGCCGCAGGCAATCTTCTTTTTGACGAATTAAGCCCTGACGGCTGCGAGCCGACATACTTTGAACTTTTAACGCTTTTCTTTTTTTTGTGCGCCAAACATGGCAAGTGCGATGTAATGGCGGCGGAAACCGGAATGGGCGGGCGGCTGGATTCTACCAATGTTTTAGATCCATTGGTCAGCGTTATAACATTGATCGAGCTGGAGCATACTGCATTTTTGGGCGATACAATCGCTGTTATAGCGGCGGAAAAAGCCGGTATAGTAAAACAGGGAAAGCCGGTAATACTTGCCAAACAATGCGGCGAAGCGCTGGAAGTTTTTAAAAAAACCGCAAAGGAAAAAGACAGTCCGCTTGTTTATTTTCCGGATATTGCAGAGGTATTGGAAATAAATATAAATTCTTGCGGCACAAAATTTAGTTTTAATATCAGTGTTCCCGCGCCTTTGAGCGAAACTTTTTTTCTGCCCATTCCCGGCAAGGTTCAGGCAGAAAACGCCGCCCTTGCAATTACCGCTCTTAGAACCGCATTTCCCGATATAAGCGAAGATGCTATCCGCTCCGGGCTTGCAAACTTAAAAATCCCCGCCCGCTTCGAAAAAATATCAGACACTCCGCCCTTTATTATTGACGGAGCCCACACGCCGGAAAGCCTGGAACTTTGCATGGAAACTTTTTGTTCGCTTTACAAGGAAGGCGGCATACTTATCTTTGGCTGTGCCGCAGACAAGGATGCATCTGCAATGGCAAAAATCGCCTATAATAGATTTTCTAAAATAATAATTACTTCCATAGGCACTTTTAAGACAAACGACCCAAAAAAAGTTTACGAAGCTTTTACAGAATACGAAAAAGAAAAAGTCGAGTTAATTACGGATATACCGGAAGCGGTAAAACAAGCTGCCAAGTTCGGACAAGAGAATGGACTTCCTATATTGGGAGCAGGTTCTTTTTATCTGGTTTCGGAAATCCGGAGAATATTTGTTGGGTAAAGTTGGGTACTTTGAAAACTTAGTATAACTATTCTTCGTCCAAGAGGTTTTAGATTATGAAAACTTTGCTATAACACTTTTTTAGTTTTTCTTAAAAAATATCGAAATAGCAACAGCGAAAAACGCTAAATTATACGCTGCCCGATTAGAAAAACCCTCGCGATCACATAGCCTGCAAAAATTGCAAGGAGAAGAAAAACTACAAAAATAAAACGATTGAGCGTTTTAAGTTTATTCTGCAATTGAGCTTCATTCATGGGTGCTCCTGTTGTTTTTTTATTTAATCTGGTAAATTATATTTATTCTCTAACTCCTCTGGTACATTAACCGGGTTTGCGAATAACGGTTTTAAGTCATGTACTTTACCTGCTTTTATCCATTTTGACATACCGATCTTCCATACATATGTTTCTTTAGTAAGTTTATTCTGTATTTTTAGTTTTAGCAGATCGTAAATGTTCAAATAATTTTTTTGATCATCTTCACTATAGGCAACATGATATATTGGCAATGAGTTACTGAATTTCATTTATTCCATCCTTGTCTGTCATATTTTCCATATCTTCCTCCTCAAAATTCCCAGCCCCATATGAGGCTGGTTATATAAACCGGTGCTGCATTATCTGTCACCGGGGTTTTTGTGTTTAATATTTTATATCGTGTGTAGCATTATAGGGATTTGTAGTTATATTAAATACATAAATATAGATTGGTTGACCATCCACTATTTCACTGTATCTAGTCCAAGTTACTCCAGGATATAGTGGGGTTCCTAATTGCTCTATAACTATATCACCAAACTCTTCAGGTGTAATAATGAAATAATACCCAACTTGATTATTCCAAGTAATGCTTTTATTCTCTTTCACAGCCACTTCTGTTCCTTTAATTTCGGTCCAAACAACAGGAGGTCCTGCGGGAACTTCATCGCCGGGCATTAAAACTATACCGTTACCAGTACATCTTCTAGCAATTTCTCTGTTATCAATTAATTCCTGAAGATTAAATGTTTCCTGTGCCCACTGACTTGCAGCATGATTAACAGGCGCAGGAATATAATTCCCCCAATAGAACATTGGTGTTATTTGCTGCCACTTTGCGTACAGGTTCAAGTTTCCGGTTACAGCTCCGAAAGTATACAGTTGTGTTAGCGCGGCATCTGTATACCAGTCTACGAAGGTGCAGTTGTTTTTTGCCGGGTCTGTCGGCTTTGCAAGCGTTTCGCCTTTTTCTATTTGATCAGACGGCCCATCTTCAGCCCATTCGCCGCCGTTCAAGTGCCATGTAATGCTCCAGTATTCGACACCGGGCGAATTTACAGTAAAGCTCACGCCAAAATTGGCAGAAATACTGTTGCCGCCGCTTACTGTTACAGTTGCGGTATATGTATTGGCGGCAAGCTCTGTTTTTGGAACAACGGTAAATGTGTCATTGCCGCTGACGGCTATGCTGTCTAACGATGTTTTTGAAAGCGTAAAATCTCCTGAATTTGCGCCGGACAATGCAATGGTAAGACTGCCTGTTGCCTGATTGCCGGTATTGCTAACGGTTACACTAAGCGGGGTCTGCGCTTCGTAGTCTGCGGTTGCGGCAGTGAATGTATGCAATGTCGCCTGTGAAAGCGATATGCTGTATACAGGGTTTGCGGTTTTCGGATTGTCGTCCGGGCAACCTGTTATTGCGAGCGCGATTACCATAATCAAGACTGCTGCAATCCATAGTTTGTTTATGAGTTTCATTTTATTCTCCTTAAAATTTGATTGTTTATAAAAAACTACTCATTTTATTGTAATCTATAACTTTAAGTAAAACATCAGGGTAAAACTCACAATTTTTAGGGAAAAAAGCCAAAAAACTGTGAGTTTTCTCACAGTTTTAGATGTTTTGACGCTTTTTTTACAAGATAATATTATTGTCAATACCCTAATTTTATGTTTTTATTTAATAAAGATAATTTATCATTTACAGATGAACAGATAAGCCAATTATTTTAAAACGATTTATTTTTTGTGATTTTTTGCATTTTGCAAGAACCCTCTCTATTGCGCGAAGTGCATACATAACTAAAATTAAACTTTACTATACCCGAAGGTGTTCTTAATATTTATTCAAAAAAAAAGAATAAATCCCCGTGCTAGGACGGCACGGAACGATGAATAATTACAAGGGCAAAATGTTTATTCTTTTAGATTAAATTAATAATTTACCCCCTCCTTTGTACTTTTTCAATTTTTTGCAAATGTCGCATAACGTTCTAGGTATATGACGGTTTTTCGTAGCCCAAAATGCCCGAACAGGGCATTTTGCAGTTACCGTTTGTTATATGCCGTACCCAGCTTTTATCATTTTTTTAACCATTTTTTAATTCTTGACATCCTATGATAATGATAGTATAGTAAAAAATAAGGAGTTTTTATGAATACAGCTACTTTATCCAGTAAATACCAATTGGAATTTCCCAAAGAAATAAGAGAATTTTAC
>JAITUR010000087.1 GCA_031286205.1 Treponema sp. | reverse complement strand
AGTCCGACATTCCTGTTGTCAGCGCGGTAGGACACGAAATTGACTGGGCTCTTTGTGATTTTGCGGCGGATCTTCGCGCGCCGACACCGTCTGCCGCTGCGGAACTTGTAAGCGAATATTTATCTACAGCAACGGAGACAGTAAACGCATTGGAAGAAACTTTAATTACCGTTATGAATACAAAGCTGGAAAAAACGCGGCTTTTGCTTAAACCGTTCGACCCTGAAGATATGGAATATCGTTTTAGATCTATTCTACAGCCTCGCCTTGTACGCCTGGATGACGCAAAAGAAGAACTGATAGCGGCAATTTCCGATAAAACTACGGATATTCGCGGCAGAATAGAACTTGCTTCCGCGGTAATGGAAGCAGGAAGTCCGTTAGCTGCAATGGAAAGAGGGTTTTCCGTTGTAACAGATTCCAGCGGTAAAATTGTACGAAATGCGGACAGTGTAAAAATTGGAGATAAACTTTGCATTAAACCGTTAAAAGGAGAAATCCATGCGGTTGTACAGGAAAAAACAAGCGGATAAATAAGGAGAAAATATGGCAAAGAAAAAAACAACAACAAAAACAGCGGCAGCGGCAAGCCGTGTTAATAGCTCTGCAAACAGCGGCAGTATGAAGAATTTCGAAGAACGCCTGGAAAGGCTGGAAAAATTGGGGGAAGCAATCCGCAAAACAGATATTCCATTGGACGAAGCCTTAAAAGCTTTCGAAGAAGGCATTAAACTTGCGCGTACCTTGGAAGATGATTTAGAAAAAATAGAAAGCCGCATAGAAATATTAATGAACTCCGCAGAGGCAACGGAAAGCGATTCCCCAGATCTGGAATTATTTGACGATGATGAATAGTATAAAGGTATTGCCGCCGCAGGAAGCAAAACGAATTGCCGCCGGCGAAGTTGTAGACCGCCCCGCCGCATTGGTACGGGAATTTTTAGACAATGCAATAGATGCCGGCAGTTTAAATATCGAAGTTTCCATAGAAGAAGGCGGCTGTAAAAAGATCGAAGTTTCTGATAACGGCTCCGGTATGACCCGCGAAGATTTGGAAATATGTTCGTTAACACACGCTACAAGTAAAATTCAATGCCTTGACGATCTGGAAACCACAACTTCTCTTGGTTTTCGCGGAGAAGCTCTTGCGGCAGCGGCGGCAATCTCGCGTCTGGAAATAATAAGCAGTACCGACGGCAGAGAAGCGTGGCAGTTGGAAGCCGGACCCGGAGACAATTATCCGGTAAATATAGAGCAGCACCGCCGTACAAAGGGCACAACAATAAGGGCGCTTAATATTTTCGAAAGTATTCCCGCCAGAAAAAAATTTTTAAAAAGGGAAGGAAGCGAAGGAACTCTTTGCCGTCAGGCTTTTTTAGATAAAGCATTGTCATTTAATTCCGTTAATTTTCGTTTTGTACAGGACGGCAAGTTAAAAGATTTTTTTCCGGCTGTTCCAACAAAAAAAGAACGATTTTCTTCGATTTTATTAAAAACAGGCGAAACCGGCTTTTTACATGAAATAAATGCCGCCGGCAATGGTTTTACCGTAACAATTGTAATTGGCGGTCCTGAATTATACAGAAACGACAGGCGGCAGATGTTTGTATTTGCCAATGGCAGGCGAGTTAACGATTATTCGCTTATTCAGGCTTTGGATTATGGTTCTCAGGGGTGGTTCCCCAACGGGACTCATCCTGTAGGCGCGGTTTATGTAGAAATAGATCCGTCTCTTGCAGATTTTAATATTCACCCGGCAAAAAGAGAAGTACGATTTAAAGATCCCGGCGCAATACATCAGGCGGTAACGGGGGGGTTAAGGAATTTTTTTCATACACAATTTCTTGCAGCCTCGCGCAAAGACGATACCGGTTTGCACAGCGACAGCCATCGTTTTCGCGGCGACAACCAAGCGCAGGGTAATGAATATCTGGGGTTTTCGGCTAATACACAAAGTTATACAAAACAGCAAAATTACGAAGATAAAACTTCCAAACAAGATATAAGAAATTTTTTGGATACAGTAAGAAGCAAACTGGAAGCCGAAGACAAAACAAACGACAGCCGCCCCCCGCTTTCTGCTTCGTATTCTTTTAACCCCCGTTATGTCGGCAGAGTGTTCGGTTTATTTATCTTAATTGAATGGAACGATAAATTGTATATGATAGATCAACATGCGGCGCATGAAAGAATTCTTTACAATAAATTTATGGAAGAACCTATCCCAAAACAGGAACTGCTTGCCCCTATTCCGTTTACAACCGAAAGCGACGATGAAGATGTTTTTCTGGAAACAAAAAGCAAAGAGTTATCCCGCCTTGGTATAGATATAGAAAAAGACGAAGGCAGTTGGTTTATTTCCGCTTTACCCGCAGACTGGCGAATGAACGACACAGAAACGGTAAAAGAAATACTGGAACTTCGCGCTGCCGGAGAAAACATTGCAGAACGCTGGGCTGCTGCTCTTTGCTGCCGCGCCTCGATTAAAGACGGCGACTACCCCGACGATGAAACAGCATTTACTTTGGGAAAAACCGCGCTGGAATTACCCGACCCCCGCTGCCCCCACGGCCGCCCTGTCTGGACAGAAATTAGCAAAGAAGGATTATACAAAGCTGTCCGAAGAACGGAATAGATGTTTTTCGCAAAGTTGACAATTTAAAATTTTAGCTGTATGATATTATTTAAGGATGTATACATGAAGAAGATAAAATTTTGCATCATGTTAATCTTAATGTTTGCTATTTTTATACCTTGTATATCAGCGGATGATATTTTAGAGCATGACGGCGAACAAAGCAGCGAAATAGAAGAAAGCAAAGAGCGGAAGACAAGACCTGTCAGACTGGCAATTGGTGTGGGCGGTATCTTTGGCGGATTAAGAGAAGAAACCGATTCTACAATTAATCATTATTTTACATTATTAACTTTTCATATCGACGGCAATGTCGAACAAGGCAATTTTTTACACACTTTCAGTATTGGAGGTAACTTTGGCTATACTACCTTGCCTTACGAAGATAAATATCCGAATAGAGAATTTGAATTTATGACAATTAGGGCAAATATGGAATACGCCCTGGATTATCGCTTATGGGGGGACGATACTTTCCCCGGCTTTTTGGGCGGTGCATTCAGGACAGATTTTCATATATTAGTACCGTTCGAAATCCCAAAGATAACCGCAATTGCCTCTCTTGGCGTACATGCGACTCAAAAATGGATTATCGATCCTAAACACAGCCTTAGCCTTTCGGTAACCGTGCCGCTTTTTAGCTATGCCGTACGCCCTCCTTATGTCGGCGTGGACGAACTATTCGAATTATATACTTCGCAGGGCGAAGTACCAATGATTTTTACTCTTGGAAAATTCGCAAGCTTGCATAATTATTGGGCATTGTTTGGGGATTTAAAATATCATTTCCGGCTTATCGACTTAATTTCGTTAAATGCGGGTTTTGGTTTTGAGTTGTCCCGGATTAATATTCCGGCGCCGTTAATAATAGCGTCTACCCGGCTCTATGCCGGAGTTGCTTTTACTTTTTAGGAGGATAACATGAAAATTAAATTTGCCAAAAAATTCACGGCTCTTTTTATTATTTTTATAATAACACTGGTATTATCGACTTGTACTTTATTTCTTGGACCCGATCCCGACGACAGCCCAAGAGGAATATTCGAAACCGTCTGGAACGATTTTAACAGAACCTACGCGCTTTTTGATCATAAAGGAATAAACTGGAATGCAATTTACAATGAATATTCTCCAAGAATTACACAAGATATGACTCCGGTTCAACTTTACATAGAACTGCATAATATGTTAGCAGAATTGAATGATGAACATGTCGGTATTGGCGATGGTGGTTTTTTTGATTACATGGATGCCGATAATTATTGGGACGATGTAACCGGGGAATATTACAGCAGATACGGGGATGAAATTGGACAGTATTTAAATATAATAGATCGTAGTAATGAAGATAATTTCCAGCCATATTATGCACATAATTTTTACTTAGAAGATTCAGTACAGGGAAATATGTCGTACGGAAAATTTAAGAGTGATTTCAGTCAAGGTTATAATATCGGATATATTCATATTTCCGATTTCTGGGAAACATCCAGTATATTTTTGGAAACCGGCGATTGGGCAAAAGAAATAGACAGCATTATTAGCAGATTTTCAAATACTGATGGGCTTATTTTGGATATGCGAGATAATAACGGCGGAATGCCGTCAAATTATCAACATATTGCCAGCCGTTTTGCCGCTATAGAGGCGAATTATATGACAGTAAGAACAAAAAACGGTCCGGGGCGCAATGATTTTACCGCTCCTTATACTCGTACACTTAAACCCGAGGGAACAACCTATACCAAGCCCGTCATAATGTTAACAAATAACTGGACAGCATCATGCGGCGAAATGTTTACCCTGGCTTTACGCAGTCAACCTCATGTGACTCATGCGGGAACAAATACCAGGGGGATAATATCGATAAGAATACTCCGTCCTCTGATAAACGGATGGGGTTATACGGTATCGGTTCAGCAGACGGCAGACATGGCAGGCATTTGTCATGAAGCAAAAAAAGTATTCGATGCAAATACAGGAATACCTCCGAAAGTTAGTATTCTAACAGACTATATATGGTCCAACAATTACACGGAACTTGAAGACGCGCAGCTTGAAGGTGCATTGGATTTATTAATTAATAAGTTTTAAGAGGATTACCTGCGGCACTTCGTTATATACCGTATTGCCGTCTTTTTAATTCAGCTTTTTGTAATGTATCTTTTATTCTGCTTAGTAAAATTGACTGTTCGCAGGGTTTGGTAATGTAATCAAATGCTCCAAGCTCGTATGCTTTTTCTTTTGCGCTTTCCTCGTCCAATGATGAATAAAATATTATTGGGGTGAATTTTAAAGCCGCTATATCGTTAATTTTGTCGAATACTATCCAGCCGTCCATCGCAGGCATTATAATATCAAGCAATATTAAATCCGGAGTGATCTGACTGTTACCCATAAGTTCTAATGCTTCTTTTCCCGACTTTACCATATGAATCTCATATTCATCCTTTAATGATAATTCCGTTATTAAAAGATGCGTATCATCATCATCGATCAAAAGAATAATTTTGCGTAAATTAATGTCTTTGGTCATTTTTATCCTCCAATCTTAATATCACTAAATAAATAATACAAAATCATCATTGTTTTGTCAATAATTTTCATAAAATTGTAGTTAATTTGTGATAATTTTATCCCTAATTTTCATAAAATTCACAATTTTTTAATACATGAAAATCCTTACACAAATCCTGAAAGTGTCAATATTGCTTTCGGATTGGAAACGGGGCAACAGCTAACACGGAAGGTAGCAAGCGATCCGTGTCAGTCGTTATTCTGCGACCCCGCCTAAAAAACCAGCTCGAAGATAGGCTCCGAGTTTTCGTACAGGGAACCTATTTTAGAAACTTGGATATCGACTTTTTCCCGGACATTGTCTGTAACAAGGGCGGCAACTCTTAAGCGGGCGGCGCGGGAAGCAAGTATTCTTGCGCGAACCGCGGGGCGACCGTGAACGGAAAAACCTGTTTCGTCGGAAATATAAAAGGTGCAATTACCCGTATCAATTCCAAAACGCCATGCAGTTTTTTCGTTTGCAAGCAATTCTCTTACAAACGCGCAGGATTTGCTTACAGGATTTCCGGATTTATCCAAAGAAGAACCAAAACACGCAAGGATTGTGTCGCCTTCGAA
>JAITUR010000078.1 GCA_031286205.1 Treponema sp. | reverse complement strand
GCTGACTTAGTGTGGGGAACAGCCGCTTCAAGTCTATTGATACTTGAAGAGCGGGGTATGCTTGAACCTTACGCACCTGCAGGTCTTGAACGTGTTATGCCGCAGTTCAAAGATACCGCTAATCCGCCTTCCTGGGTGGGAATTAACGCATGGGAAGCTGCTTTTGTATTAAATAAAAAAGAAGCAGAGGCAAGGAATCTTCCGCCGGTAAGCTCTTATCAGGATTTGTTAAAACCAGAATTTAGAGGGCAAATTATTATGAGCAACCCGTCATCTTCCGGCACGGGCTTCCTTTTCGTATCCGGTTTGATTCAATCTATGGGTGAAGCTGCCGCTTTTGCATATCTTGATGAATTGCACCAGAATATCGCAATGTACACCCATTCTGGATCTGCTCCGGCAAGAAGAGCTGGAGAGGGTGAGTTTTCACTCGGCATATCATTTGGTTATGCAGGAGTTGCACAGCTTAACAGAGGGTTTCCAGTGGATCTGATTTTCCCGGTTGAAGGAAGCGGTTGGGATGTTGAAGCTAATGCACTAATCAAAAGATCGGAAATTAAGGACGCCGCTAAAAAATTTCTTGACTGGGCAATTTCTTTGGAAAAAATGGACATGCTCAAAGATGATTATGCGATAACCAGCATCAGGGTAAGTGACGTCATCCCCGGTGGATATATAAAAGATCCGGTTTCACAACTGCTTCCAAATGACCTTAAATGGGCGGCAAGCAATAGAGAGCGCATTTTAGAAGAATGGTCACGTAGATATGACGGGAAAACGGAGAGCAGGTAATGAGCCATCTAAGAATTGAGAATGTAACAAAGAAATATGGTGTTAACACGGTACTTCAAAACATAAATCTGGAAATTAACAAAGGAGAGTTTCTGTGTGTTTTAGGACCCTCGGGCTGCGGGAAGACCACATTGCTTCGTGTATTAGCAGGGTTGGAAAATATAGAGACAGGCGGTGTATATATAAACAACAAGGATGTGACCGTTATGCCGCCAGCAAAACGGAACTTTGGAATTGTGTTTCAATCCTACGCATTGTTTCCCAACCTTACCGTGTATCAAAATATTGCCTACGGTCTTTCCCAGAAAAAAAATACTAAAAATGAAATCAGGGAAAAGGTTGAAGATATTATTAAAATAGTTAACCTGACCGGTCATGAAGGTAAATATCCACAACAGTTATCGGGTGGGCAGCAACAGCGTGTAGCGCTTGCGCGAGCTATCGTCCTTGATCCGGAATTTTTGCTGCTTGATGAACCGCTTTCTGCACTTGACGCAAAGGTGCGCATGAAACTTCGTCGTGAAGTTAAGAATCTGCAAAAGAGGCTGGGTATAACAACCATAATGGTAACACACGATCAGGAAGAAGCGCTTTCTATGGCTGACCGGATTGTTGTTATGAATAACGCTATTATAGAACAGGTTGGGATACCCGAAGAAATCTATGAAATGCCGCGCACAAATTTTGTGGCAGACTTTATCGGGACGGTAAATTTTTTGGATGGCAGCAACTATGCAATACGCCCTGAAAATGTTGCATTGGATTCCAAGGGAGAAATTTCCGGGAAAATTATTGATATAGAATACCGGGGGGCTTTTTACAGGCTGCTGGTAGATTCCAGGCGCGGGCTTTTAACTGTTGATGTAAAAGCAGATGTACGAAAACGTATAAAATTCGAACAGGGATTAAATGTTTTTGTAAACATTCCAATGGAAAATGTGATTTCGTTTAACCGTGAGGCAATCTCTGCATGAGAAGAGTAAAAACCAGCAGCAATATTCAAACTGTTTTACTGCTTGTCAGTACAGTATTGTTATTGACGCTGGTTGTTTTTCCCCTCATTACACTTTTTGGAAAAGCATTTGAAGGGAGAGACGGTTCATTTGCCGGTTTTGCCAATTTTATCAGATATTTTTCATTCCCTAATTTTAGAGCATCTGTTAATAATTCAATTTATATATCGACTGTCACAACCATTATTGCAGTATTTTTTGGTTTTTTTTATGCTTATGCGATCAAACGTACAGGTATTAAAGGCAAGACCGTCTTAAAATTTTCTGCCATGCTTCCCCTCTTTGCCCCAACCATGATGCTTGGTATAGGATTAATTTACTTATTTGGAAATCAGGGACTTATCACTTCGCTTGGAGTAAAACTGCCTTTATACGGATCGTTTGGCATTATTACTGCCGAAACTGTTTATGTTTTTCCGCAGGTAGTCTTAATAATGTTAGTATCTTTTTCTCATGCGGATAACCGCCTGTACGAAGCTGCTGACGTGATGGGGACAAGTCCTTTAAAAAAGTTTTTTACTATAACGCTGCCGAGTGTTAAATACGGTCTTATCAGCTCTACTTTTGTTGCCTTTTCGCTGAGCTTTACTGATTTTGGAGCACCAAAAGTAGTTGGTGGGAATTTCAATGTACTTGCAACAGATATTTTCAGACATGTAGTTGGTCAGTTTAATTTTGTTATGGGTGCTGTTGTGGGAATTCTTCTTATGACTCCGGCAGTTTTGTCATTTATCGTAGATCGCTTAACACAGAGTAAAAACCAATATACCGTAACATCAAAAACCGTAGATTTTATAATTAAACCTCATAAAGGACGGGATAATATTTATACATTTTATTGCGTAGTAATAAATATAATTATTTTTACCCTTTTTGGCACAGTAGTATTTGCATCAATGATACGATTGTGGCCTTATGATTTAAGCTTGACTTTGCAATATTATTTTAAAGATCATCCTTCGCTGGGTGGTATATCATCTTATATTAACAGCATAACCGTAGCATTACTGACAGCTATTATTGGCACTGTACTGGTGTTTATCAACGCTTATCTGGTAGAAAAAACGAGAAATGCAAAATTACTGCGACAAACTTCGTATTTTCTTTCGCTTCTACCGCTTGCGCTGCCCGGGCTTGCAATCGGCATTGCATTTATTTTCTTCTTTACTCTGCCGGGCAATCCGATGAACATTCTGTTTGGAAGCATGTGGATTTTAGTAGTGGCAAATCTGGTGCATTTTTATTCCGTCCCCTTTGTAACAGCTACTTCATCGTTGAAAAAACTTGATAAAGAATTTGAAACCGTATCTGAATCCATGCAGGTTCCTTTTTATAAAACATTTTTTAAAGTCAGCTTGCCGATGTGCGCTCCAGCCATTCTGGAAATTTTAGTATATTTCTTTGTAAATTCAATGGTTACAGTGTCGGCAGTAATTTTCCTGTATCCCCCGCATTTCCGGCTGGCATCAGTAGCAATCACAAATATGGAAGAAGTAGGTGAAAGCGCCCGGGCAGCAGCTTTATCAGTTTTAATTGTACTGACAAATATTGCGGTTCGCGGATTATACGAACTAATTAACAGATACCTGTTGATAAGAAAAAACCGTTATCAGAAGATAACAGAAAAAATGGAGGAAATAAATGATTAAAGGTGTTATTTTTGACTGGGCAGGAACAACTATTGATTTTGGATGTTTTGCTCCCCTTAATGTGTTTATAGAAATATTTAATAACAAAGGGATAGCAATTACCGTACAAGAAGCACGCGAGCCGATGGGCATGTTAAAAAAAGATCATGTCCGTGCAATTTTATCCATGCCCCGTGTCAGTAAATTATGGGCAGAAAAGTTTAACCGTGAATTTAACGAAAACGATGTTGAAGAACTATATTCCGATTTTGAACCTGCGCTTATGAGCATCTTGCCTGATTATACTGATATTATTGATGGTGTGCTTCCAATTTGCGCTGAGCTTCGCAGCAAGGGAATAAAAATCGGGTCAACAACAGGATATACCAGAAAAATGATGGAAGTTGTAACAGTAGAAGCGGCAAAAAAAGGTTATACGCCTGATTGTATTGTTACTGCCGATGATGTAGGCACAGGCAGACCTCATCCATTTATGCTTTACAGAAACATGCAAAACCTGGGATTGTATCCGCCCAAAAGCGTGGTAAAAGTGGGTGATACTATTACAGATATCCAGGAGGGTCTTAACGCAGGTGTCTGGAGTGTCGGAATTATTACTGGAAGCAGTGAAATGGGTCTCACAGAAAGCGAATACAGAGCATTACCTGAAACAGAAAAGATTGAGCTTGGCAAACAAGTAAAGAAAACATTTTTTGATGCAGGAGCAGATTATGTCATCAACACTATAAACGAACTGCCTGTACTGATTGATGAGATTAATGATAGTCAAAACCAGTATCTTCTTTTAACGCCGGGACCGCTTACAACAACAAAATCTGTTAAAAATGTAATGCTGAAAGACTGGTGTACATGGGACAATGATTACAACAGTATTATCCAAAAACTCCGCTGCGATCTGGTAAAATTGGCAACAAATAAAACCTCAGATTATACTGCGATCCTAATGCAGGGAAGCGGTACATTCACAGTTGAAAGCGTCATAGGAACAACTGTTGAGCAAAATGGTACATTGCTTGTTATTACCAACGGTGCATACGGTGACAGGATTGCGGAAATTGCGAAAGTATTAAAAATCAACACAATCGTTCAGGATTCAGGAGAGGTAGACCCTCCCGACCTTGTGAAACTACGAGAAAATTTACAAATTAATCCGGACATTACCCATGTAGCAATCGTTCATTGTGAAACTACAACCGGAATGTTAAACGACATTGAAGCTGCCGGCAAAATTATTAAAGAATATAATAAAGTATTTATAGTAGACGCCATGAGCAGCTTTGGCGGCATTCCAATTGATGTATCTGATTTGCAAATTGACTTTCTTGTAAGCAGCGCAAATAAATGTATACAAGGAGTACCCGGATTTGGGTTTATTGTAGCTAAAACAACAGAGTTAAAAAAATGCAAAGATCGCTCCCGCTCTCTTTCGCTTAATTTCTACGATCAATGGCAGGGTATGGAAAGCGGCAGCGGTAAATGGCGATATACTTCGCCAACACATGTTGTAAGAGCATTTTGCCAGGCAGTACTTGAACTTGAACAGGAAGGCGGTATTACAGCAAGATACGCAAGATACAAAAACAACCAAAAAACGCTTGTGAATGGTATGAAACACTTAGGCTTCAAGCCATTATTACCAGAATCATTGCATTCACCGGTAATAACATCGTTTTATTATCCGGAAAACTGCAACTTTTCGTTTATTGATTTTTACAATTTTCTAAAAGGAGAAGGTTATGTTATCTATCCGGGAAAAATCAGCAAGGCGCAAACTTTTAGAATCGGTAATATTGGAGATATACACGAAAAAAATATATGGGGATTACTGTCAGCAATAGAGGTATATTTAATCCGGTAAGAGTATAAAAAGAAGATGCCTTGTTTATACATAAATCCTGCTATATTATGTTATTCAGGAGAAATCTTATGGATAAAGAAAAGTTAGAGTATTTGAAAAAACAGGCAAAAGAAATACGCAAATTAACGATAGAAGAAATTGCGACTCTGGGAACCGGTCATATTGGAGGGTCAATGTCTATTGTTGACCTCTTGGCTCTGTTATATTTTCATCGCATGAAAATTGATCCCCAAAAACCCCGATGGGAAGAACGTGATCAACTTGTCGTCTCCAAGGGACACTCAGGACCTGCTGTTTATGCAGCCCTTGCATTAAAGGGATTTTTCCCGATGGATTGGCTTAAAACCCTGAACAAGGGTGGGACAAGTTTACCCAGCCACTGTGATCGCAACAAAACCCCCGGCATCGATATGACAACCGGTTCACTTGGTCAAGGGTTCTCTGCAGCAATCGGCATAGCGCTTGGACTTCGGATCGATAAAAAATCTTCCGTGGTGTATACAATCATTGGTGACGGCGAATCCAACGAGGGGCAGGTTTGGGAAGGAGCGTTATTTGCAGGTCATCAAAAACTTTCTAACTTAATTGCCTTTACCGATTACAATAAACAACAGCTTGATAGTTACACAAAAGACATCATCGACCTTGGAGACCTTTCCGCAAAGTGGACACAGTTTGGCTGGTTTACACAGGAAGTAGATGGTCATGACATAACCGCTCTTGACGCCGCAATCGAAAAAGCGCTGGCTCAAAAAGATAAACCTTCCATGATTGTAATGAACACAATCAAGGGGAAAGGCTGCTTCTTTGCAGAAGGTATA
>JAITUR010000055.1 GCA_031286205.1 Treponema sp. | reverse complement strand
GTCTTCAATCGGTATAATCGCGGTATAATCGACCGGTATAATCAATATAAATATCATATTAAATATTGGAAAAAATAGGCGGAATTTACTATAATTAAGGAATGAAAGCTATAAAAGTTTCTCTTATTCTATTTTTCTTAATTGTTGCCGGTGTAAGCGCCCAGAACTCGGGTACTTTTACCGCAAGGTACAATAATGGAGTTGCATTATATAATTCGGGACACTTCTACGAGGCAGCCGCCGAATTCCGTTGCGCTCAGGAAATTGCTGCAAGTGAATATAATTGGGCAGGCGCTACTTATTGGGTAATCCTAAGCCAGCTTGCCTACACAGATTATGGGTCTGCCCTTATTGATATGCAAGAACTGAATCGTAAAGCGCCAAACTCAATTTTTAACAGAGACATGGTGTACCACCGGGGGCGTATTTATTTTAATCAGGGTTACTTCGAAGACGCGTTACTTCTTTTTAGACAATATATCGATTCCGTAGCGGAAACAGGAGAAGATGCCCAGCACCGCAAAGCCGCGGCATATTACTGGATGGCGGAATGTCTTTTTGCAATGGGTCAATTTGATGATGCGGAAAGATTTTATGCATGGGTTCTTGCTTCTTATCCGGAAAGTCCAAAAAGGGAAGTATCAAGTTACAGGATAGATCTTATAAGACAAAAGAAAATAGAATCCGAACTTTTAGCGCTTTTACAATGGAGCCACGAAGAAGCTCTTCGTACAAGCGAAGAACACCAACGCAAACTGAGAACCTATGAATTTACAATTAATACATATCAAAGACGCATTGCGGAATTAACTCAGGCTCAGGGAGCAGGGGTTACTGTTCCAAGAACAGAAGAACCGGAACCGCAAATAACGCCGCAGGATTTTGAAGAAATACCGTTCGAAGATTTTATGTCCGGCGTTACTCAGGATTACCATGAAGAACTTTTGGAAAAGGCAAGACAGTTAGGCGAAAATATTCAAAGACTTATTCAAAATTCAGAAGGAGAAACATGGTAATTGTGCGGAAATTTGCGTTTTTTCTGTTTCTGTTTTTCTCTTTATGCATAATTAAAGTTTCCGCGGATAATAATACCGCCCATGACGGTTTTGTTCGCCTGATATTAGATCAAAAAAACGGCAGTTTTTCTCTTTATTATCTTGCGGATACAAGAGGCAGAAATTACGAACCTTTGCTATATTCGAATGATCCGACAACTTCTTATATTTCCATAATGGTTGATGATGTTGTCTATAAACCCGCGCAATCCAGATTTTTTAGAACAAGAATGGAAACACAAAGAGATCAGCCTTCTTTAATTTTTGATTCCGACTTTGTTTTAGTTAGGCAGATATTTACCCCCATAAGAACATCTAACTCCGGCAATATTAACGGAGTTGAAGTTACAGTGTCGATACAAAATAAAAGGAACAGAGAATCTTTTATTGGGCTTCGTATACTTTTGGATACAATTTTGGGAGAAGAAAAAGGCAGAGTTCCTTTTATTACAAACAGTGAATTAATTAGAAGAGAAAGAATTATACAAGGCAGTTCCGGAGAGCTGTTCTGGATGTCCCGCGGAAATAATGTTTCGTTAATGGGCTCTATAATTAACCCTATAGACCCAAGCGCAAGAAGACCGGATTATTTACATTTTGCAAATTGGAGAAGATTAAACAATTCCAGTTGGGATTTAAATTACAGAGAAAATAGATCCTTTAATCTTTTACCTTATTCAATTGATGATTCTGCTGTTGCTTATTATTATCATCCTACTTCAGTTGGAGCCGGAGAAATAATTTCATTTTCCATTTTTTTAACAACGGACGACCCTGATTGGTATAAAGTGCCGGCACGGCCTACTCCAAGACCTGTAACTCCTGTTCCAGTACAGCCGGTTGTTACAATACCTGAACCTGAGCCTGAGCCAGAACCTGAGCCTGAACCTGAGCCTGAGTCTGAACCAGAGCCCGAACCCGAACCAGTTTCCATTATTACGATAATAGAAGAGGAGCCTGAATTAGAAGAACCCGAGCCGGAAATAGAAGAGCAAAATAATGATATAGACGAACTTTTCGAACTCCAGGAAAAATTAGGCCGTTTTTTAAGCGGCGAGCTTGAATTAGAAGAGCAGGATCTTTATGAAATAGAAAGATCTATTAATAGACTAAGATCCGGACAATAAAATGAAACTAGATCCATTATTATCCAGAGCAGCAAAATTTGCAAAAAAACGCGATTACGAAGCCGCAATGAAAATACTTCGCGACGAAGAAGACCGTTACAATGGCGCGTTTAAGTACTATTATCTTTGCGGAATTATTTGTCTTTATTCCGGAGCTTTTCTGGAAGCAAAGCATTATTTAGAAAGGGCAAAAAAATAAAAATTCAGGATCCTTCTACCATGCTTGGTTTAGCTGTATTGTACATAAGGGGAATGGGCTCCAGGGGTACAAATACAAGCCAGGCGGTCGATTATTATCTTGATGTTCTGGAGCTTGATCCGGGAAATAAAATTGCAAATAAAGCGTTAGCTGTAATTCGCGCCAATTCCGCTCCGGAAGAATTGGCAGATTGGCTTACTCCGGAAAGGCTTGCCAAATTATTCCCGCCAATTCCCGCGCCCGCATTAAGTTCGCAAACTATATTGATAGGGGCGGGGTTGCTTGCGGCATTAATTATAATGTTTACGGGTATACTAATAAATCGCAATGTTCTTCCGAATCCTTTTGTTAATAAAAATGCACGGCCAACCGCGGAGTTTATATTATCAAGCGAAATTCGTTCTGCCCCTGTAGAAACAGGCGGTTCTTACGCATACATACTTACACGAAACGAAGCAATCAGGTTATATCAAAGAGCTTTAAGCCTGTTTTCCGGTTACCGGGACGAAGAAGCAAAGGTTATTCTTAATAAAATATTGGAATCCAATGCATCGGACGGATTAAAAAACAGGGCAAGGATATTAATACGCAATACAGAAGTTCCCGGCTTTGATAATTTTAAGCGAAGCGGCAACCCCGCCTATGCGGATGTAGTAAAAGAGCCTGCTCTTTACCGTGATGTACATATTATTTGGAAAGGCATGGCTACAAATTTGGAAATAACAAACGAACATACCCGCTTTGATTTTCTGGTAGGTTACGATACCCGCCGTACTTTGGAAGGAATTATAGTAGTTGTTTTTAATCATCCTGTTGCGGTAAACACCGAACGCCCTCTGGAAGTTCTTGGCAGGGTAGTATTATCGAATTCCGGCGAAGTTAGATTAGAAGGCATTGCGATACATCAAACGGGGCGTTTAGAAAATTAATTAATAGATATGAAGGCTGTAATACAAAGAGTAATAAATGCCTCGGTTACTGTTAATAATAAAATAACAGGTAAAATTGATTCCGGGCTTCTTGTGTATCTTGGAGTTGCCGCTGACGACACAAAAAAAGATGCAGACTGGCTTGCGGAAAAAATTCCCAATTTAAGAATAATGAACGATAAAGAAGGCATTATGAATTTGTCGTTAAAAGAAACAAGCGGCAATATTGATACTTCCGGTATTCTGATTGTGTCGCAGTTTACCTTACTGGCGGATGCACGCAAGGGCAGGCGGCCTTCGTGGAACAATGCCGCGCCTCCGGAAAAAGCAAAAGAACTTTACGAATATTTTATTATAAAAATAAAAGAGCAGGGTGTTCACTGCGAAACCGGCGAGTTTCAGGCTATGATGAAAGTAAATTACACCAACGATGGTCCTGTAACAATTTTATTGGATACCAGGGATTGATGCGGATATTTTAGAATAAAATCACTTGACAAAAGACCTCATAATTTCCAAAAGAAAACCCGCCTATTTTTATTAAAAAACAGCAACTTTGTCGGTATTTTGAATAATTTTTGTGTTATTATACTATAATTTGTTGTTTTTACTGTTACTTAGTTAAATTAAATTAAATGAATATTTATATTGACAAAAGTTTATTTCTAATGATAAATTAAGAAGAGATGTATTTTGTAAGGAAGTTGTTGAACAACTTTATGGAATTAAA
>JAITUR010000013.1 GCA_031286205.1 Treponema sp. | reverse complement strand
AAGGCGAGGAAGAGGCAAGAGAGCTTACAGGGGCTCAGTTACAGATGTTATTATCCGGAATAGATTTCTTTAAAGCACATAAAGAATTAAATTACAAAAAAGTTGTGTAAAGGTATTGACAATAAAAATGTTATGCGCTAGACTGCGGTATGCAGGCAACTAAATCGAACATTGATTTTGCTGATACCGCAGTAATTAATTACATCAACGAACTTAAAACAAGTTACGAACATAGAATAAATGATTTACAATTAAAATATGAAAATCAAATGCACAGGTTGAAAAACAATGTATTGGAATACCAGCACAAGTATTTACATATAAAAGAACGCTACGACCTATTGGTGTACAGAAAGTTTGTAAGGAGCGCTGAAAAATATGCAGATGAAACCCAGCAATTTTTATTTGTAGAGGAAACAAGCGATCAGTTAGAAGAGAAAGCGGGAGCTGCTGCAGAAGAAGAAACTACAGAGGTAAAATCATACAAAAGAAAGAAGCCCGGTCGCAAGGCTATAGACCCAAATATCCCCAGGGTGGAAAAGATAATAGATATACCTGAAGAGGATAAAACCTGCGCTTGCGGGTGTAAATTAACGAAAATAGGCGAAGAAAGCAATGAAAAGCTGCATATTATCCCGCAGAGGATATTTGTAGAAAAAACAATCCGTCCCAAGTATGCCTGCCGAAGCTGCGAAGGGACAGAAGACGAAGACCTACCTACTATCCCTAATCACATGAAAATCATAACCGGGAACATGCAGCGAAACATCTCTTAACCATGTTTCTTTTGGAACAGTTTTGGGGATTTCCATTAAGTTATAAAATTCCGATAATTCCATTCCAACATATTCAGACGCTGCCTCTATACTCATAGAACCGCGAATATCAATAATCCTTAGGAAATTGCCGCTTTCAAGTACAGATTCAAGCGCGGGAACAGTCACGCGGAGTATGCCGGTTTTATTAAATATAAAAAGACTTCCAAAAAAAACTGTTACAATAATTATTATAAAAGCAAGCGGTTTTATAGATTTGTTAAAAAAAGTTATTTGTATATCGTTTGTTTTGGATTTACAGGAAATTGTACATTGATTACATACTATACATTCGGCAGATTTTACCGTTTTAATTCTTGCAACATCAATATTCATTGGACAGACCGCAGAACATTGCCCGCACTGCGAACAGTCATTGCGTTTTATTCGCGCAGGACTAATTTTAGAAATAATTCCATATACAGCTCCGGCAGGGCAAAGATACTTGCAAGAAAACCTGTTAATAAATACAGATGCGGCAAGTACAATTAAAAGAATAATAAAACCGGCAGCGTATTCGTGGAACAGTTCTTTGCCTCTCCAAATATGGGCAAAAGCACCCCAGGGATCATAAGGAGAAATCCATAGCGTTGCCGTTATCCAAGCCATGATAGTTACAAAAATTAAAACCAAATATTTAAAAAATCTGGCTGCATTATCTATTTTTCCGGATAATTGAATTTTCTTTTTAGAAAATTTTCCAAATAATTCCTGCAATGTCCCAAACGGACATATATTTCCGCAAAATGCCCTGCCAAAAATTAACGCTAACACAAGGGTAAAGAAAAACAGCGTCATGGTTCCACTGGTTATTTTTTGAATATTGCCTCGCCCCGCGCCCGCAATCCATGTCCATAAATTTTCAAGCCCGCCCAATGGACATATTGCGTGAACAGAAGGAAATCTTTGACCGGCAAATAAATGTAAAAAATGGATCAACATTGATCCGCCTAAAATAAAGCCAAGAATAATCCATCGTAAATATTTTGCAATTATATTGCTGTTTTTATTTGTCAAATTATTCATATTCTAAGATAAATAAACACCGGCATCAAAGCGGCGCATAATTTTACTCATTGTTTCGTTATTAATAATGGCCTTAATTACTTTTGCCGAAAGTTCGTAGGAATTAACTACTTCTAAATTATCAATATCGTTTATTAAGGCATCGGAGTAAACGGTATCCGTTACTATTGTGTGGTTTAAGAGTCCTTCTTTTACAAGGGCTTTTAGGCGTTCCCGGGCAGGCGGGGAAAAAAGGGCGTGTACAGCCGCGATATTAATTTCACGGGGTTTATGGGCAGCCAAAGCGCGAATAAGCGTTTCGACAGAACAAGCGGTATCAATCATATCATCAACTATCCACAGTATTTTATCTTCCAGCGATTCCGCGGAAAGTATATTGATAGACTCTATGGTATTTGGTTTGGAGTAATCGCGTTGTTTATGCGCAATAACCAAGGGCGCGCCAAAAGAATCCGCAAATACACGGGCAAGTTTTTCGCCGCCGGCATCGACCGAGCAAAATGCCCAGTTATTCCGCACTGTCTGTTCCAGAAAATCGGCAGTTTTTATATAAACATCGCAAAGATACTTCTGAAGCAGATTTAACGCCGGAATATCGTCTATTGCGCAAATTACAGGGTCAAGCATGGTTTTGGATTTATCGGAATGAAGCTGATAAGTAACTATGTGGGTAGCCCCCAAGCCGAACAGGGTTTTTAGATGCACCCAAAGACCTACAGAGCTTCGCCTTGTAGTGCGGTCAGAACGGGCGCAGGAGATAAAAGGCTCAAATACTATGATTTTATTAGCCTGACTGCGTTTAAGGGCGTCTATAGCGTGATACAGCTCGATTTTAGCCTCTTCTACGCTAATTCCTGCCTGATTACGGGCGCAAGACGAGAAAATGACAACATCTTTACCCCGAATCGATTCATTTACGGTAACCTCCAGTTCCCCGTCCGCAAACCTGTCTGTACCTAAAAGCTCGATTCCATTAATTTGGTTAGCAATATTGTTAAAAGTCAGGTATTTAGACAGACACGAAATAACCCCGGAAGCATAATTATGCATAGATCTTGTCGCGCAGACTATAAAATTGCTCATATTTTATTATTGATTGAATAAAGATATAATACTACTTGACAAACATATAGTATTTTTGGTAAAATAGTTTAAGTTTATAATAAATTGTTCAAAAACGAGCAAGCAAAACGGCACTTCCGCGCCATATATAGGGGAGGAGATTTTATGGCAAAATCAAACGATTCAGAAAAAGCCAGGGGCAATCCTAACGCGTCAAGCGAGGAAAAAGCAAAAGCCCTGGAAGCGGCCCGTCTTCAGATTGAAAAACAGTTTGGCGCGGGATCATTAATCAAGCTGGGGACGCATGATGCAGCCTCAGGTATCGAGGTAGTACCCTCAGGTTCTATATTACTCGACGAAGCTCTTGGGATAGGCGGCTATCCGCGGGGCAGAATAATCGAGATTTACGGACCGGAATCATCGGGGAAAACCACGCTTGCGCTTCATGCAATAGCGGAAGCTCAAAAGCTTGGCGGAAACGCCGCCTTTGTCGATGCGGAACATGCACTAGATCCGGTTTATGCAAAAAACCTTGGCGTCAATATCGATGAACTATGGGTTTCCCAGCCGGACAATGGCGAGCAGGCAATGGAAATAACCGAAAGCCTTGTCCGTTCAGGCGCTGTCGATGTTATCGTCGTGGACAGTGTTGCCGCCCTTACCCCGCAGTCGGAGATCGAGGGCGAAATGGGCGATGCTCAAATGGGAGCGCAGGCGCGTCTTATGAGTCAGGCTTTAAGAAAGCTGACTGCGACAATCGGCAAATCCCGTACAATTTTAATTTTCATTAACCAAATCCGCATGAAGATTGGAGTATTTTTTGGCAACCCGGAAACAACCACCGGCGGAAACGCTCTTAAATTTTATTCATCGGTGCGTCTGGAAGTCCGCAAGACGGAGACCATCGAAGTAAGCAAGGACACGGATGCAATTGGCAACAGGGTACGCGTTAAGGTTGTAAAAAACAAAGTAGCCCCGCCTTTCAGAAAAACCGAAATAGAACTAATGTTTGGCAAGGGAATTTCCGCCATAGGCAGTTTATTGGACTGTGCTGTTAAGCACGATATTATCAAAAAGAGCGGAGCCTGGTATTCCCACGGCGAAGAAAAGATTGGGCAGGGCAGGGATAATGCCCGCGATTATCTGGAAAAAAACCCGGAATTCTTAAAAGAATTGGACATCAGGCTAAGAGCGAAAATTTTTGGCAAAGAAGAAGCTAAACCCGCTCCGGAGAAAAAATCCAAAAAGGAAACAGCGGCAGAGGAAGAATAATATTACAGAGTGCGCAGGGGTTAACAGCCTCTGCGCACTCTGTCTATCTTTGAAAAAAATTATGGAAAAATTTAAACTAAGTCAATTCGAAGGGCCTCTCGATCTCCTATTGTACATGATCCGTAAAAACGAAATTAATATTTATGATATACCCATAGCTCAAATAACCGAGCAATATATAGATTATCTTCGTTATGCGGAAACTATGGATATGGAAGACCTTACCTCTTTTCATACAATGGCAACAACCTTGCTGTATATTAAAAGCCGTACTTTGCTGCCTGTAGAAATTGACGACACCGGCGCAGAAGATCCAAGAACAAACCTTGTAGAACGCTTAATTGAGTATCAAAAATATAAAAAACTTTCCGAGCTTATGGAAGAAAAAGAAAGAGAAAATGAATGGATAATCGAACGAAGGCGGCTTCAGCATAACCTTCCGTTTACGGACGATGATATGTGGCAAAAGGTCGATATCTGGGATCTTGTAAAAACATTTTCTTCGTTAACCGTTAGTATTCCGCACGAAAGAATCATCGACCTTTACGAAGAAATTACGGTAAACGAAAAAACCACATTGCTTATGGAAAAACTGGAAAATAAAGGCGAATGTAGATTTACCGAACTTGTTGTCCGTTCCGGCGCTCTGGATGTAGTCTGTGCTTTTTTGGCAGTTTTGGAAGCCGCTAAAATGCGCCTTATTGTTATCTTTCAACACAGGCTCTTTGGTGATATACTTATTCGAGGAAACAAACAACAGGGGTAATTATCATTGGAAAAAGAAATTGCATTAGTCGAAGCAGTATTATTTTTAGAGTCTGACCCCATAGACGAAGGAACTATTGCAAGAATTTGTTCCATGCCAAAAGATTCCGTAATTGCCGCTCTGGAAAAGTTAAAAGATCGATACTCAGCGCCTGATTGCGCCTATGAACTTTCCTGGATTGGCGGCGGCGTTACAATTTCCGTAAAAAGAGAATACTACGAAAATTTAAAAGAAAGATACGGCAAAAAAAACGAGGCTAAAATATCCCGCGCCGCAATGGAAACACTTTCCATTGTCGCTTACTCCCAGCCGGTAACAAGGGCGGAAATAGAAAAAATACGCGGAGTTTCTGCAGATAATATGATACGCCTGTTATTGGAAAAAGGGCTTGTACGGGAAGCCGGTAAAAAAGATATACCCGGCCGCCCTGTCTTGTACGGTACCACAAAAGAGTTCCTTAAAATCTTTGGGCTTAATTCAATCGCGGAACTCCCCAAGTTAAGCGAAGCAGATATAGAAAAATTCGAACTTTCATCGACATAGGGGGATTGTATCAGACTACAGGTTTATCTTTCGCACGCGGGAGTAGCATCGCGAAGAGCCTGCGAAGAAATAATTGCTTCGGGCAGGGTCAGCGTTAACGGTATAATAATTAAAGAGCAGGGCAGTAAGGTTCAGGAAGGGGATACTGTTCTTCTGGACGGTAAACCTGTGGCACCGGAAACAAAAAAAATACACCTTGTCCTGAACAAGCCGGAAGGATATATTTGCACAAATAATGACCCGCAGGGAAGACCTTTGGCATTAAGCCTTTTACCCCCTGAAATTAAAGAAAGGCTTTACAGTGTGGGAAGGCTGGATTTCCTGTCCTGCGGTCTTATTTTTTTTACTAATGATGGTATTTTTGCAAGCCGTCTGGGGCACCCCTCTTTCGGCCTGGAAAAAGAATACATTGTGGAAGCAACTGGTGTAATTCCCGATGAAGCAATCGATGCCTTTAATAATGGCATTACTGTAGAGGAGATACATTACAAAGCAAAACTTGCCGAAAGAACGGGGCGAAAGAGTATAAGGATTATACTTGTAGAAGGCAAAAACCGCGAAATTCGCAGGATTTTTTCGCACTTTCGTTTGCATCCTGCCGTACTTCGCAGGGTACGAATAGGCTCGGTTTTAATAGGGGACTTAAAAGAGGGCAGCAGCCGCCCGCTTACGGACAAAGAACTTAAAGCATTTTCTTAAATAAATTTTTATGGAGATAACATGGTAATTGCGATCGACGGGCCTGCGGGTTCAGGAAAAAGCACAATAGCCAAATTACTGGCGGAAAAAAAAGGATTCCTTTACATAAACTCCGGAAAGCTCTACAGGGCAATCACCGCAGGCTGCCTAAAAGCAGGAATTTCTCCTGCTGACAGCGAAAAAGTGCAGGAATTCGCCAAAAACGCGGATATAGATTATCAAATTATAGGCGGCAAAGACACGGTTTTCTTAAACGGCGAAGATATTACGGATCAACTTCATACCGATGAAATCGATAAACATTCATCCCCGCTTTCTGCCATTGTGCCCGTAAGGCATATAGTAAACGATATAATCCGTAAATTAGCGCAGGGGCGCGATATAGTGGTAGAGGGCAGGGATATGACCACCGTTGTCTTTCCGGACACCCCCTACCGCTTCTATTTGGATGCCTCCGCCGAATCCAGGGCAAAAAGGCGTTTTGACCAAGGTACCTCGAAAATGAGCCTGGAAGAGGTAAAAAACGCCATTTTAGCCAGAGATGATATAGACAAAAATAAGGCGGAAGGAAGCCTAAAAATTGCCCAGGGAGTTCACTTTTTGGACACAAGCGACTTGACCATTATTCAAGTTTATGACAAATTAATAGAGAGGATAGATTAATAACAAGGAAGAAAGAAGATGGCAGATAAGGAAGTGGCATCGGACACTAGTCCGGTAAAAGAAGAAAACATTCAAACTCAATTACAGGAAGAATACCTGAAATCATTGGAGCAATTGGAAGAAGGCCAGCTGGTTGACGGCAAGGTTATACAAGTAACCAACGACCAGGTGTTTATCGATGTAGGTTACAAATCAGAAGGAAAAATTCCGTTACAGGAATTTTCTGAGGCTCCAAATATAGGCGATACCGTTTCCGTTATCCTTGTTGCCAAGGAAAATAAATACGGCGAAGTTATTGTTTCAAAACAAAAAGCTGACGCAAAACTGTTCTGGAAAAATATTCGGGCTGCGTTTCAGGATAAAAAACCCATAGAAGGCAAAGTGGATAAACAGGTTAAGGGCGGCTTCGATGTCCACCTTGGAGCCGGTGTTCACGCTTTCCTTCCGACAAGCCAGGCGGATGTTCAGAAAATAGAAAAGCCGGAAAAATTGATTGGCCAAAAAATTACAGTTTATATAGAACGCCTTTATTCTGACGGCAAGATTAATATAGTTGTCAACAGAAGAAAATGCATGGAAGATCTTTTGGATACAAGGCGCAAAGATTTCTTTGACTCGACACCCATTGGCAGCGATGTTACCGGTATTGTTAAAAGTTTTACATCCTTTGGCGCATTTATAGATCTTGGCGGCTTTGACGGACTTCTGCATATAAACGATATGAGCTGGGGTCATGTTACACGGCCAAAAGATTTTGTAAAAAAAGGCCAGGAAATAAAACTTAAAGTTATCCGCATAGACCAGGCCGAAAAAAAGATCAACCTTTCCTTAAAACTTTATACCGACGATCCGTGGGTGCATTTCGAAGAAAAATACCATGTTAACGATATTGTAAAAGGCACTGTAACAAAGCTTACAGAGTTTGGCGCTTTTATAGAGTTGGAAGAAGGTATAGAAGGGCTTGCTCACATTTCCGAATTCTCGTGGGTAAAGAAAGTTCAAAAACCGCAGGATATGTTAAAATCGGGCGATATTGTCGAATGTATGATCCTTGGTTATGATCTTCAGGCGGGTAGAGTATCGCTTGGTCTTAAACAAGTTCAGGAAAATCCCTGGGAATCGATCAGCGAAAAATATCAAACCGGCAATATAATTAAACGCAAAATTGTAAAGGTTACGAATGCGGGAGCGTTTGTCGAGCTAGAAGAAGGTATAGACGGCTTTCTGCATATCGATGATGTTTCGTGGACAAGAAAGTCAAAAGGGCAGAGCGGTCTTGCTGTAGGACAGGAAGTCGAAGTTATGGTTCTTTCCGTAGATTCCGTTGCACGCAATATCAAACTTGGCATTAAACAGCTTTCTGACGATCCGTGGAAAAATTTCTGCGAAAATTACAGTCCCGGATCTTCTGTAGAAGGCGAAATTACATCGATAGTAGATTTCGGATTATTCTTAAAAGTTCCCGGCGGTATCGAAGGGTTAATACATAAAAGCAATCTTGTAGATAATCGCGAGGAAAATTCTGACGAAGCTCTTAAAAAATACAATGTCGGCGATAAATTAAAAGCAATTGTACTAGAGATTCAAAGCGATAAACAAAAAGTTGCATTCTCG
This sequence comes from Treponema sp., assembly GCA_031286205.1. Taxonomy (GTDB): domain Bacteria; phylum Spirochaetota; class Spirochaetia; order Treponematales; family Breznakiellaceae; genus WQXQ01. Next base: position 40,006 of record JAITUR010000013.1, on the reverse strand, counting down.
CTTAGAGAATTTAAGAGCAAGGTTCAGAAAGATGATATTTCCAAATATATGGCAAAAGAAGAATCGTCGGATTCTACATATACTTTGGGCGCTGCATTAAAATCCAAGGCAGATGAGTGATTCATATCATAAACTGATAGCAAAAAGCTCCTGTATTTTGGAGTTACTGCGGACAGTTGACAGGGTTGCAAAAACAGATTCATCTGTTTTGATATTGGGAGAGAGCGGGGTAGGTAAAGAGCTTTTTGCGGAGCAGGTGCATTTACGAAGCCTTCGGAAAAACGGACCTTTTATAAGGGTAAATTGCGCGGCAATTCCGGAAGGGCTTTTAGAAAGTGAATTATTCGGTCATGTTAAGGGAGCATTTACGGATGCCGCCAAAGATCGTCAGGGACGGTTTAATATGGCGGAGAATGGCACAATTTTCCTGGACGAGATTGCGGATTTGCCCCCGATTTTACAAGTAAAGATTTTACGGGTTATTCAGGAAAAAAAACTGGAAAAGGTTGGCTCTGATATTACCGTAAATTTAAATGTAAGAATTATAGCGGCAACCAATAAAGATTTGGAACATCAAGTTCAGTTGGGGCTATTCCGCGAGGATCTTTATTACCGCTTAAATGTGCTGCCTCTTTATATTCCGCCGCTAAAACAGCGTAAAGATGATATAATGGAGTTGGCAGGTTATTTCCTGGAAAAATATGCCGGATCTGATAAAAAGCAGAATAAACCGACGGGGTTTTCCATGGATGCGGAACAGGCTCTTCTTTCATACTCGTGGCCGGGTAATGTTAGAGAGCTTCAGAATTGTATAGAAAGAGCCTGTGTTATAGGCAAAAATAAGGTTATAGGCAGAGAAGACCTTTTCCTAAAACCTGATATATTAAATGATATAGGAGTTAAGGATAAAAGTTTAAAGACAGCTATTACTGATTTTAAGGCAAATTTTATACGAAAAGTACTGGAAGAAAACAACTGGAACCAGACAGAGACTGCCAAAGTACTTGTCATACAGCGTACTTATTTGTCAAAATTAATAAAAGAGCTTAAATTAAGTCCCAAGGAGTTATATAATGAAAAAAAATGAAAAGATCGAAAAAGTTACTTTTCTTGAGTTTATAGAAAAAAACAGAAAAGGCGTTTTTATTTTCGGAGCAGTGCTTATAGCTCTTGCCATAGGTGCTATTGCACTTATTTCCGTATATGATGTTTTAAATAAAAAAGCAATTGAACAAATTGAATTATTGGCAGTCCGTTTTGACGATTTGCGTTTTAACATTAACGACGAAAATTATACGGATGAAGTAAATACACTTCTGGAAGAACTGGAAGCTTTTGGAAAAAATAATTTTGGGATTGCGGCAGGCAGGGCATTTTCGTACGCCGGAAGAATTTATTCGAGCAGGGAAGACTGGGCGGCTTGCGAAGAATCCTGGTTAAAAGCATCGCAAAAAGGAAATAAAACATACCTTGCCCCTATAGCGCTTTTTAATGTAGCGGCAGCCGCCGAAGAACAGGGCAAGATAGAGCAGGCTATTGAATTTTTACAAAAAAGCGTCGAACATTCCTTTGAATTTCCTGCGGCTCCGCGCGCTCAATTTAATATTGGAAGACTAAATGAACAGCTTGGGGATAATCAGGCTGCGCTTGCCGCATACCGGGAAGTATTAACTAACTGGCAGAATATTCCGGTTTGGCCGGATCTTGCAAGAAGCGCAATTTTAAGAATAGAAGTAGAAGAGGTTCAATAATGGGGCTTAGAAAACCGTTTTTATTATTTATAATATTGCCGGTTTTTCTTGGTTTTACAACCTGCGGTATAGACGAATATTTTTATCTTCCGCAGATTTCACAGGGTACTGAGAGTGCCACAGGCGTTAAAATAATGCTTCCTTCTATATCGTCAAACTTTTATTATGCTTCTAGTTATGTAATATTCTATAAAATTTATTTAAGCAATGCAATTCATGAAACCACCATAAATATAAGTTTATTTAACGATATTAGCACACACCTGGTTAATGACTGGAATAATCTTAGGAGATTTGTAGACAGTACAACTACAAGCATACCTGCCCGCAGTGATTTTTTCGACCGCGGTTATTATGAACTGCAATTTCAGACAAGTAATCTCCTTAGAGTTACCCCCGGAACTACGCCTTCCAGAAATATGGAAATAATATTTAATCCGGCAGAGCCTGCCGAAATACTTATGGATAATGTTTCGCAGGGCAATATTCTTCGAAATGACAGTTTTGAACACAGCCCCAATGCCGATTTTCTTAGCTCCGATGAATTAAGAAGCAACGAAAACGCAGGCAAGGGGAATGTCTATAATCATGACGTAGCCGCTTTAGAATCGACCGGTACAGCCCTTTATGCTTATGTATCCATGTTTATATTAACATCAGGGACAAACCCAACCAGCTTTAATCCTATTTTCAGTAAACCCACACACCTTGGGGTATTCTTACTGAGGTCATAAAACTCTAAAATAAGGTATTATATTGCTGTATTTTTATAGTTGTTTTACTAAGCATAATGTATATGTTGTCGCTTTACACCTAACGGGATTTATCCCGTTAGGTTAACAAGCGTAGCGCGTTAGCGTGTTGATATTATACAAGGATTAAATAATGAAAACTAAAATTTACACGGTTTATGATAGGGTTGCAGAGGAGTGCGCTCCCCTGTTTTGTGCAAGGACTGACGGTTCTGCTATTAGAATATTTTTAGCAAGCATGGACAGGGATAAGAGCATTACCCCTACGGATTTCTGGCTTTATTGCCTCGGTGGCTTTGATACGGAGCAAATATCTATAATGGGCTTGGAAAAAGCCCGCAGAGTTATGATCTCTGAATTAGAGCAAGTTGAGGTTACTAATGAGTGAACGCCAAGCTAAAAGAGGTCGACAATTTAAGACCGTTAAGCGTCCAAGAGTTCCAAGAAATAAATTCAATTTATCCCACGAAAAAAGGTTATCCGCCGAAATGTTTTTCCTGTATCCAATCCTTCTTGATGATTGTATTGCAGGAGATTTTTGGCAGATAGCGAATAGCATGGTTTTGCGTATGAACCCGGTCATGTGTCCGCTGATGCACGAGATAAACATTTTTACGCATTACTATTTTGTTCCGTATCGTTTGTTGTGGGAGCAATGGGAAAACTTCTTTACTGGTGGACAAGATGGTAAATTTGTAGCTGATATGCCAAGGATAGATCCTTCATGGTTTACTGGAAATATAGATGATTACTTTAGATCTGGATCTCTTTGGGATTACTTTGGTTTTAATACTATCAGTGGTTCACAGACGTATCATGATATTGTAAAGATGCCTTTAGCTTTTCCTTTGTATGCCTACAATTTGATTTGGAATGAATATTATCGCGATCCAAATATTATGGATGAAGTAGGTTTGCGTGATATGCGTTCCCCTGACGAAGGAATTGAGGTTGATGGTACCTTAGTAGGTGCTGGCAAGAATGCTGGTCTTAGAGTTAGGTGTTGGGAGAAGGATTATTTTACATCTATGTTGCCCTGGCAACAGAGAGGCGAGCCTGTTTCTATAGGTTTACATGGTGATACATTTGCAGATTTTTATGATTCTGTTTTTTCTCTCCCTCCACATTCAGAACAATTAGAAACTACCTCCGCCGTTGATGTCGCACAAAGAGTATCTTTTGGAACTTCGGAAGTAAGTTATGGTTTTAGGGCAGGTGGACCAACATATCTTCCCGAAAGTATTGGAACTCTAAGGGGTGCCTTGAATAAAAATCAAGTTAGCTTGGATAATGTATCTACATTTGATGTTTCTGAATTAAGATTTTTATTCCAGCTTCAACGCTTTATGGAAAGATCTGCTCGTACAGGATCCCGCTACGTTGAATTCTTAAAGGGTCAATTTAATGCTAATCCTAGAGATGATAGACTGCAACGTCCGGAGTATATTGGTGGCTCAAAAACTCCTCTTGTCATTTCAGAGGTTCTTCAAACTTCTTCAAGTGATCAGGTTTCCCCACAAGGTAATATGGCAGGTCATGGAATAAGTGCTGACAGCAATTATATTTCGAGTTATCGGGTCCAAGAACCCGGTTTGATTATGGGCTTGATGTCTATAATGCCTCGGACTATGTACCAACAAGGAATTGATCGTGTTTGGCTTAAGGATAGTAAGTATGATCATTACTTTCCTGTGTTTGCTAACTTATCGGAGCAAGCTGTCTACTTTGAGGAGCTCTACAACTTTGCCCCTGATTTGGTTGATCGTGTGATTGGCTATCAAGGTAGGTATGACGAGTATCGGTTTAAGCGTAATACGGTCCACGGAATGTTCAGAGATGAATTTGAGTACTGGCAATTAGCCCGTAAGTTTTCATCAGCGCCTACGCTTAATGCTGATTTAGTTGCACCTAACGAAGCAGAACGATTTGCTATGAAGCGTCCTTTAGCTTCTCATGTTGACCCCATGTTCTTAATATCATTTGGTAATAAATGCCACGTTACCAGACCTATGCCTTTCATGGCTGAACCCGGTCTTATTGACCATAATTAAGGAGTTTTATGTCTACAAAATTTAATACGCGGTATAATTATAAGCCGACCGATGGTGTGAAGATGTCCAATATTCTCATCACGGAACAAACAGGTTATCAAACCACAAAGGAAATTGTCGAATCTATGCAAGCCGCTGGAAAGCGGCTTGAAGCTTATCGACATGGTCTTCTGGACACTATCGAAGGTGAATTTGACGAAGAGGTTGAGGATGCCGCTGATATTTACGAGCTTGATCCCGTAGATTTAGCTGACAGGGTGTCTGTATTGCGTTACAGAGCGCAAAATGAACGAAAGATACCCGAACCCCCATCTGAAGCGAATACAGCCCCCTCTACGACCGAACCAGAGCCTGTAAAAAAGGAGTTGACAAGTGAGCCAGAACAGTGATAAGGTTGATGTTCTGGAATGGTATGAGCGCAAACTTAGGAAAGATGAGCTAGAATATGAAGCCTGGCTTCAGAGAAAGAGGGAATTTTTGGCTTCTCTGCGGAGTCCAAAAACTATTAACAGGGAGCCGGTCCGGCTCCCTTACAAAGACTAAAAAGGTGTGAAAAAACGGCGGGCTATATGATCTGTACTTGATGGTAATATAGCCCGTTGACACCAAAGGAGATTAAATGGATTTGTTAACTATGGCAAATTTCGCTGATAATTTTTTACAGCAAGGTATGAATCAGTATAATCAGAATCAGGATAGAATGCAGAATGAACGTATGTTTCAGGAGAATATGGACTTGGCTAGACGTGATCATGATTTCCAAGTCCAAAAATGGGATTATGACAAAAAAATACAGCAAGCTATATTTGACCGTGAAGATAATGCCGTTGAACGTAGAGTAGCTGACTTAAAAAAAGCAGGTTTGAGCCCAGTATTAGCCGCAGGCTCTGCGGCAGGTGCAGGCTCCCACGTGCCCACTACAGCGCCAAATACACAAGGCATGAGAGAAACCAACGAGCAAAAAATGGCTCATAAATTACAAATGAATTACGCCGCGATGGAGCTTATGAAGCAGAAAGCAGACATACACCATACAATGGCAGATGCTGAAAGAATAAGAGCGACTACTGAATGGCAAAGGCAACAGAATAATGTTTTCCAAGATGTGCATACTAAACAAATGCAAGAAATAGATCAGCGTATAAAAAATATGCAAGCACAAGAAAAGGAGACAATGTCTCAAACTCAACGAAGGCAGCTTGATCAAGCCTGGGATATTAGAAATAGGCTGGAAAATGTTCGTACCGGTGCTTACCACATGGAGAATAGTGGTGATGTAAGAATTGCTGGTATTGATTTCGGTAAGTTATCAGCTACGCTTGAAAAAGCTCTTGTTATGATTCAAAGAGGTGATCCCGAAGCTGATTATTATCTTAATTATTTAATGCAAGCTTTGGAGCAAAAAAGATGATGTTTGGAATTATATTATTATTATTACTTTTATCAACATTTCTTTTCGTTGTTTGGATAGTGAATCAATTCACAAAAAAATAAAAGGGGGTGATTAATTTCAGAAAAAGACGTAGATCTTTCCGTGGCGGACGTAAATTAAAACGCCGTCGTGGACGTCGCTTACGATCTTACCATGCAAGTCGTGGCGGCATCAGGTTGTAATTGTCGTGTACTAATAGGTTCAGGTCCGGTCTTTTGGAAGGACATACTTTATTTAATGACGGTCCAAGAAAAATTGTCGGTTATCATTGCGGTAAATGCATGGCTTGCCGCATAAGACAAACAGGAGAATGGACCTTGCGAGTAATGCACGAATTACACGGTACTGTAGGATCATTTATAACATTGACTTACAGTAAAGAGAATTTGCCTGAAGGGGGAACGCTTGTCAAGCGTGATCTTCAGTTGTTTATCAAGCGTTTGAGAAAATATATTGGTAAACAAAAAATAAAATTTATAGCAAGTGGAGAATATGGTGAAAGCGAAACTAAAAGACCTCATTACCACATTATCACTATTGGCTGGCGACACGATCCTAAAGCTACTTACAAGGTTGCTTACGGACAGCGTGCTTCGAAAGAAATTGAAAAGTTGTGGTTGTACGGAAATAACACAATTGGTTCAGCAGACAGAGACGCTGTGCAGTACACAGTTGGGTACATAAGAAAAAAATTAAACGGAGAAATGGCAGAAACCGAATACAGTGGAAAATTGGCGCCATTTCAATTACAAAGTCAAGGTATTGGCTTAAACTATGCGAAGGAGCATATAGAGACAGTGGTTAGCGAGAGAGGATTTACTAATAAAGGTAAACACGTAGGTCTTCCTAGATATTACTGGAAGAAATTAATTAAAGAAGGTTCACCTGAAGAATTCTATCTTAAACAAGCCGCTGAAAAAAGTCGATCAGAAAAACTTGATTATTACAAAGAGTTAAACGATCATGAATTATTAGATTTGATTGCTAGCGACAATGAGCGTCGAAGAAAGCAAATGAGCGCTAGAAAGCAAATGACTAAAAAAGGTCGTTTATAACGGATTTATGCAGTAAATTAAGTTTTACTAAGCATAATGTATATTCTGTCTACCAATATATAGGTGTTTATAAACATCAAAATACGAAGCCCATTCTTTTGTATTGTTAATTATATTTTTAGCAAGAACATCCGCGCGGTTTAATTCGAACAAACTTTTGCAATCTTTTTCCAGACGACTTTGCCTGTAGTTTTTTTCCTGCGTAAATTCTATATAGTCGATTTTATCGCCAGCCGAATATGCAGCTCCCCATAAAAGCGACGACAAGGAATAATGCTTGGTCCCATGCGGTATGTAAAAATATTCGGCTTCTTTAACAAAGATTCCTTCAGGAAGGCTTTTATTAAGATTTTCTATAAATACTTTGGTATTTGGCTCTTCGTAAAAATCAACCAAAGCTATCTCGCAGTCTGAGCTTATTCCGGTTGTCAAAGGAGCCGCAAATTCCATCTTGGCTAAAGGGTTAAACCCCTGGGTAAACATGACAGAAATGCCCGCACGCCTAAACGACATGGAAAAAATATCTATCAGGCTTAAATGTCCGTGAAAAACCGCACTTCCTTTCTTGCTAAAACTGAAAATTAATCTAAATATACCTTTGTTAACCGATGTTTTGTTATGGTTAACGATATTTTTGTCGGTATTATCAGTCGTAGATATTGCAATATCTGTAAAATCCATATTTTTAGTAATTTTTACACTGTTATTACATAGACTGCACTTTTTACACATTTCTTCGCATGGAGATGTCCTTTGACAGTTATTTGATTTTTCCAATTCGTTTTGCAGATACTCCATATTTATTCCGGATTCAATGCAGCTCCAGGGAGGCGGTATACTGCCGGACAAGGTTTCGTTTAATAAATCGATATTTTCATTTAAATGTTCTTCCCATTTTTCCTTATTGATATATTCATCCCATGCATCCAAGCGGCTGCCTTCCATAAAAACTTTTTCGCAAAGATACCCCGCCCTTTCGTCTCCCCTGCTTAAGAGCCCCTCTATTTTGGATATAAGCAAATTAGAAGTACTAACTTTATGTCCTAACGGCTTAAGCTTCGATCTTATAAAATATAATTTTTCTTTTGCTTCTTCCGCGCCTATCTGTGCGGCATGCTGATAAGGTGTGTGCGGTTTGGGAATAAAAACTCCCACATTTATATTAAACTTTAATCTTGTTCTTCGGCTTACATCAAATATAAAATCAACAATTTCCTTTTCTTCGAAATATTCGTTTTCCTGGTTACAGCCAACAGGCAGCCCTATCATAAAATAAAACTTGGCGCTTTTCCAGCCGCGTTTTTTTGCTTCTTCTAAAATAGAAACAATAGAATCTCTTGTAACTTCTTTGTTAATTGCCATCTGCAGCATATCCAAAGGGGTTTCCACGGCAAATGTAAGCCCGCTTTTTCTTGTTATAGAAATCTTTTCCAAAAGATCAAGCGAAAATCCGGATACTTTAAGCGACGGCATCTGAAAGGAAACATGTTTGTCCGCAAACTTACCGTTTAGTGTTTCTACCAGTTCAGAGACACCGCAGTAATCGCCCGATGACAATGATGACAAACTTATTTGCTGCCACCCGCTTTTATTTACTATATCCTCGGCCTGCTGTATTATTAAATCACGGTTTTTCTGCCGCATTGGTCTGTACCAAAAACCGGCATGGCAAAATCTACATCCATTAGGGCATCCGCGCATTATTTCTACAGTTCCATGATTTTGAATAATTTTCATGCTTGGTATCGGATATATAGACGATTTTATATCTGCAGAAAATCCGGTATGGATGGCGCGTACTGTTTTTTCCTTGCCCTTAACAAATACGCTGGGATGAGCGGATATTTTTTTTAACAGCTGTTCTCTTGCAGGAGCACTCCCCTGCCCTGCTTTTTTAGTTTCCGACAACTCTTGCACTAAATCAAAAAAACCAGCTTCTGCCTCTCCTATCCAAAATGCATCTATAAACGGAGAAAACGGAATTGGATTAGATACAACAGGACCACCCGCTATTACAACCGGCATATTATTTCCTCTGGCATTACTGCGTAAAGGAATACTGCCTGCGTTTAACATTGTTAATACGCCGTTTAACCCCAGCTCGTAGCCAATCGTAAACATTACTATATCAAAATTACAAAGCGCAAGCCCTGTATCTAATCCGTAAAGGGGAATAGAGTTTTCTTTTAAGAGTTTTTCAAAATCCGGGGCAGGTGCAAAAGCACGATCGCACAAAACATCGGGAAGTTCGTTTATACGGTTGTAGATAATACGAAGCGCCTGATTTCCCATTCCAATTTCATAAAGATCGGGAAAAGCAATAACTGTTTTTAGCGCTGCATCTTTTTTTGCGGTTATTCCGTATTCACCGCCTGTATAACGACCGGGCTTTCCTACAGAAAGTAAAAGACCTCCCAAATCTTTAACGGAATTAACATATCTCAACGATTAAACCTTCTTATGTAAATACTTAATAATAGTCCAATGCCTATCATAGAGCTTAAAACTGCCGAACCTCCATATGACATGAATAATAAAGGCAGTCCTGTAACCGGCATAATACCCATTGTCATGCCAACATTAATAATAAAGTGAAAACTATACATTGCCAAAAAACCCGCACACATATATTTTCCAAAGGGGTCTGCGGTAGTTTTTAATGTTGTTATAATCCGGAAGCAAATTAATAAAAACATGGCAAAAATCAAAAGACCGCCAAGAAAGCCTGTTTCTTCGGAATAAATGGAGAAAATAAAATCCGTGCTTTGTTCAGGTAAAAATCTGTAATGGCTTTGAGTACCCTGTAAATAGCCCATGCCTGTAAGCCCCCCCGCTCCTATTGCTGTCATGGACTGGATAATATTCCAGCCTGCGCCCCTGGGATCGACATTGGGATCTAAAAATACAATTAACCGCATTAGCTGATATTGTTTTAAAATTAAACGGGCGGCAAAAGATGTAACAACAGAAATTATAAGTATAGATGGAATATAAACAATCCAGTAAAAATATTTCTTTTTATATTTTAAATATCCAAAAAGGGCTATGGCAGCAATTACGGCAAAGAACAAAACAACCAAAGTTAATATTCTTGGGCTTGTAAGAAGAGCCATAAAAGGCATGGATTTTTTCCAAATATGTGTCTGCCATAAAGGCAGAACTAAAAATAATCCTGTTAATGCAATACACGCAATCATAAAAGTAATATAGCGCATGGAAACACCGGATAAAAATACCATTGTAATTAAAATTGCCAAATAAACCATTGCTGTTCCAAGGTCAGGCTGTAAAAGAACAATAAACATGGGAATACCGACAATTATACAGCTTGCAATAAAACGCGAAAAAGTTTTTTTGTTATGATCTGTATCTGCAAGAAAACGCGCAAGTAAAATAATAACGGTAATCTTTATAAATTCAGACATCTGTCCGCCAAAGATACCAATTCTTAACCATCTTGCAGCGCCAAAAACAACTTTTCCAAAAACAACTGTGTATAATAAAGGTATTAAAGAAAAAATATAAATATAAATTGCAATATTATAAAATTTTCTGTAATTTACCATGGAAAGAATAAAAGAAACAATTAAACCTACAGAAGCCCAGATAATCTGTCTTAAATATTCATTGGATACAAGATTTCCTTCGTGGGTTATGCCGGAAGAATATATATAAAGTATTCCCAATACCAAAAGAATAAGAACAGGCAACAGCAATAAATAATCAATTTTTAACAAATCTTTATACTTCATTCGCGCCGCCCTTGTATCGAAGGTAAATGATGAAACCCCAAAGCCCTGATTGTTTCTTCGTAAGTTTGATTATTAAAATATCCGTGGAAAATCATTGCAGAGGCATAGGGAGCCCACCATTCCCATTTATTTGCCGCTTCTACAACAACAGATACAACAATTGTATCATCTATATCCGTACTGTTGTAAGGTGCATATGCCGTAAACCATGAATGCCATCTGTCGGTATATCCTGCTTCTCCTGTTCCGGTTTTTCCGGCAATCTGAACAGTTCTTAAATTTAAGGGATACACAGCGGTTCCTTCCGTTATAACCGCTCTCATATTCTGTCTTACGGTTTCAAAAACAGCCGGAGATATATCGCTTTCGTGCAGTAATTCCGGCGTAACAATATGTTCTATCGCGCCCGTTACTGGGTCTCTTACTTCTTTTAATAAGTGCGGTTTATATATTTTCCCGTTATTAACAATCATAGCTACCATATTAGCCATTTGAATTGGAGTAACATTTATATAACCCTGTCCTATTGACATATTCATTGTATCGCCCGCAACCCATCTTTCGTGCATACGAGTTTCTTTCCATTGCGGTGTCGGGATAAGTCCGGGTATTTCTCCGGGTATATCAATTCCGGTTAATTGATCAAGACCAAAAATTCTGGAGTAATTAATAATTCTATCCGCTCCAAGATGATCTCTTCCAATAGTCCAATAATAAATATTACAGGACATTGCTAACCCTCTTCTTAAGTTTAATCTGCCATGCCCCGGAAAACGGTTATGACAGTGCCAGTCACGGTTGCCAAAACCTATATGTCCGCGGCATAAAACTGTCTGATCCGGCGGAAATGTTCTTTCTGCAAGAACCGCCGTTGTCATTAATATTTTCCAGGTTGAAGCCGGCGGATACGCAGAAGAAATTGCCCTGTTAATAAAAGGTTTATTTGGATCATCCAGCAAGAGAAGATAATCCGAACGAAGCCCCTCTGTAAAAATATTCGGATCATACCAGGGATAAGAAACCATTGCAAGGATTTCTCCTGTAGCGGGTTTTAGGACAACTATGGATCCTATACGCGGACCAAGAGCTTTTTCTACCAATGTTTGTAAATTAGCATCTATCGTTAAAATTAAATTTTTTCCCATTTCCGGAGGCACTCTAATTATATTTTCCCTGTCGCTGACACGCCTTCCGCGGACATCTACTGTTCTTGTTTCCCAGCCGTCTTTTCCTCTTAAAAGCTGATCATATTGTTTTTCTATTCCCATTTTGCCGATAACATCGCCCTGCTGATACCCAAGATTATAAAGCTGCGTTAGTTCTTCGCGATTAATATCCCCGACATAACCTAAAATATGCGAAAGACTTTCCGCATCGACATAATTACGAATAAATTTACTTTGCCAAGATACACCCGGAAGCTCGTTTTTTCTTTCCGCCAATGCCGCTATTATGGAAAAACTTGCGTTAGACGCTATTTCTACAGGCTGATACAGCTGAAAATACTGAGTCGGGAGTTTTTCTCTTATTTCATCGGCAGGAATACCGATTATATCGGAAAGGGATATCAGGATTTCGTCTATTTTATTTCTGGGTACTTCTGCAGGTGTAATGCTTACGCCGAATGAATCTCTGTTTATTACCATTGGAGCGTCATAATTTCTGTCAAAGATTTCGCCTCTTTGTGTCGGTATTTTATATGTTCTTCTGGAAAATTCCTGCGCCCTTGTTCTGTAAACTTCGCCAGAAAGTATCTGCATACTAAAAAGTCTAACTGTGTATATAATAAAAACAAAAACAAGTAATATTGTTAAAACAAAAATTCTTAAACTTTGATTTTCCTTCATTATTATCTCCGTCCGGGAGAGATATATTTAAATTGTTTAAGAATAAGAAATAACAATGGAGAAGATAACGCATTAAGTCCAACCTCTATCCAAAATACAGGAGAAGTTAAAGAATAAATTGGAACGGTAACTATAATAAGATGCAATATAAAATAAATTACGGCCTTGATAATTGTTGCAAGCGTGCAAAGAATAACCGGAATTATAAAAAAATCAAGAAAAAACGCTCCCTTAAAAATACCGGCAAAGGCTCCAATTAATGTACGAACAAGACAATTTAATCCTAATGGAGCGCCGGAAAGAAAATCCCTGCAAAGACCGGAAAAGAACCCCGAAACCTGCCCCGTCATGGTGCCGTTTACATATGCTGAATATACAAGAATACAAAGAGCAATATCCGGGACAACACCTTTAAAAATTGCAATTTTAACAAATAATGTCGATTCAAGAATTGTAGCAACAGTACATAGAATTACAGTCCAAACAATATTTCTAATCATAACTGAATTCCTGTAAGCTGGGAATTAAATTTTCTTCTTCCGTTTTTTCCGGGTTCGGCAAAACTTCAATTTCCTCGGTTTCTATTACAAAAACATATTCCAGCCTGGAAAAATCTATCATTGGAATAATTTCGGTTTCCATAGTTGTTTCGTATTCTATAACATTTACAGCGCTTACTCTTCCAATATTTATTCCCGGCGGAAATATACCCCCCATACCGCTTGTTACAACAACATCGCCAATGTTAATTTCGTTCCTTGCCCTTTTTGGAATAAAGCGCATTAAAAGCGGATTCTCCGATGCCCCCTGCCCTTCTATAATTCCCTCAAAGCGTTTTACAAAAAATCGCGAGGCAACTTGCGAGTTAGCGTCAAATATCGGCATTACAAGGCTTTCGTACATTGCCGTTTGAATTACCTTTCCAACAATAGCCTGTGTACCGTCCTGAAGCGCAATAACTACCATATTATTTTTTACGCCGGCTGTACTTCCCTTGTTAATAAGCAAAGCAGAAAATAAATTATCAGGATCGCGTCCGGAAACTTGAGCGGGAATTCTTTTGTATCTAAGTGTTTTAGAAAAACCAAGCTGTTCACGCAATCTTAAATTTTCCTGTATAATTTCCGCATTGCTTCGTTCCAGTTCATCGTATCTTTCCAACTGCCTTAAAAGTTCCGAATGCTCTCTTCTTAAATCCGAAAGCTCGCTGATAGATAATACAGTTCTGGAAAAAAAAGAAGAAATTTCGAAAACACCATTTCTTGCTCCAAGAAAAATAGACATTCCCGTATTTTTAACATTTATAATTGTATTACTGGAAGAAAGCATTAATAAAAGTACGGAAACAAGCACTAACGAACAGAAAATATATACAGTAGAATTAATTTGTACACCCGGTGATTTTCCACCGCCTTTTCCGGGAAACATATTTTAACCGTTTATTCTGTCATAAATATTATTGGTTATGTCGTTACCCTTTAAATAATCAAAATATTTTCCTGCTCCAAGGGCAACGCAATTTTCCGATTGTTCTGCAATAATTGCGGGAACACCTGTTTCTTTTTGGATAAGTTTATCCAGGCCTTTTAACAGGGAGCCGCCGCCTGTCATTACAATACCGCGGTCAACAATATCTGCCGCAAGTTCCGGAGGCGTCTTTCCAAAAGTTATTTTTATTTCATCTACTATCGATGTAATTGGATCTTTTAATGCTTCTCGTACTTCTACGGAATCTATTTCCAGTCTGCGCGGAAGTCCTGTAATGGAATCATTGCCTTTAACTTCCATTTTTTCTATTGTTTTATCCGGAGAAGCGTTTCCAATTTCCATTTTTAATTTTTCCGCCATTTGTTCGCCAATTACCAGGTTATGGACGGCTTTAATATGTTTAATAATTGCTTCGTCAAACTCGTCTCCGCCGACTCTGATTGCGCTTGATACAACCATGCCGCCCAGGGAAATAACGGATATTTCTGTAGTGCCGCCGCCAATATCGCAGACCATGTGTCCTGCAGGTTCTCTTATTGGAATGTCGGCGCCAATAGCCGCCGCAAGGCTTTCTTCGATTACATGAACTTCTCTGGCTCCGGATTTATAAGCGCCTTCTTCTACAGCGCGTTTTTCTACTTCTGTAATACAGGAAGGAACCCCAATTACCATTCTTGGTTTAATGAATCGATACCTTGGAAATACACGGTATATGAAATAACGGATCATTTTTTCTGTGGATTCTATATCCGCTATTACGCCGTCTCTCATTGGCCTGATTGCTATAATATTTTCCGGAGTTTTCCAAAGCATTCTTTTTGCATCGGAGCCTACAGCAACAATTTTTTTTGTACCGCGTTCAACGGCAACAACAGAGGGTTCGTTTAACACGATACCTCTTCCCTTAATGTAAATTATAGTATTACAGGTTCCTAGATCTATTCCAAAATCCGATGACATATTACCAAACATTTTATACTCCTTATATGTTTAGACGGGCTCTTGCTTTTGCATGAGCGGGGTCTTGTCTATATGCAATTCTCCATTCTGAGCGGGCTCTTGTTGTATCGCCTTTCAGATTGTAAAATTCACCTAACTGGAAGCGAACTTCTGCGTTTTCGCCGCCTTCACTTAAAATTATCAAATATTGTTCTTCAGCATTGTCATACTCGCCTGTTAACATAAAAACTTCAGCTAACAATAATCTTGCAACATTAATGGATTTAGAATCCGGGGAAGATTCTATACACCGTCTTAGATAACCCATTGCCAGATTGTAATCTTCCATTGCAATATAAGAACGCGATATAGATAAAAGCAAGTTATCCGACGGGTTTGAATTTTTATCGAAACTTTTTGTAAACGCTTCTATGCTGCTGCGAAAATCTCCGCTTGCGGCGTAAGCAAGACCCAAGTATTCAGGAATATCATTTGCTTCGTAAGACATTTTTTCCGCAATGGATAAATATTTTATTGCAAGGTCCGAGTATTCTGTGCCTTTGTATCCATAAGCTTTGCCAAGAACATAATAAAGACGAGCATCGTTTTTAGAATTGGGAAGCAGCATAGCTTTTCTTAACGAAAAAATACATTCATCGATATACGAAACCATATTTTGATTATTAATTTGAGAAACTCCAAGCTGATAAGATGAAAAACCGTTCATAGCCAGAAAAAAATAGTCTACAGGATTATTATCTAAAGCATTTTTACTTATTTCATACGCGTTTTCGTATTCTCCCGCGTTCCAAACACGAATGAGCTCTCGTTTTTCGTTAGTTGATCCTGATCTGGAATTTATAATTATTGATACAGAAATAACAGCAGCCAGGATTATAACAGCAATAAGTGATATTGCCTTAATTTTTTTGAGAAGATATATATTACGCCCATAACGGGAGAACGATTTGTTATTTATCATAATTCAAGCTAAATTCTAAAGAATTTAACAAAAAATGTCAATATAAAGCGTGTTTTTTATAAAAAATAGCGATAAACCGTAAGCCGGGTTCTGTTATTAAACCCCTTTAGGGGCTTAAAAGGCTGCCATCTGTCTTAGCAGTCTACCCGTGGTTAAACGGCGGGCAGCCGTCTTACTGGTTGCCATTACTGGCATAGCCAATATATCCACTGTCTGACTTTGCTCCTGATGAGGCTTGCCATAAACAGTGTTACCACTGTCTAGGTGGGCTCTTACCCCGCCATTTCACCATTCCCCTGTCGCCCGACCACTTAAAATGTCAACATATAGACCTAAAAGACCAAATTAACTAACATTTTAGGTGGTCGGGTGGCAAGGATGTATATTTTCTGTTGCGCTGTCTGTGCTATTTGGCTTTCGCCGCATAGCCCCGGGTGTTACCCGGCATCATGCCCTGCGGAGCCCGGACTTTCCTCCAAAGAAACCGCCCAAAAACGGCTTTTTAGCGGCAGCCGGCTTATCGCTATATATTATTCATCATAATCTATACTTGCTTTTTCTTCTTCTTCCTCTTCTTCGCCTTCATATTCGGCTTCTTCTTCATCGTCCAAGTCGGAAAGAGCACCCGTATCTTCGGTATTAAAGAAGCTTTCTTCGCCGTCGGCGGATTCTTCATAAAAAAGAATACGGGAACAATAGGGGCAAAATACAAAATCCTTGCCTATTCTGACCTCGTTGGCGAACTGAATAGGCAAAATCATATGACAGCCCATACATACATTGCCCTTAATGGCTACAATGCCTACACCCATCTTATTTTTAATAATCCGTTCAAACTTAAAGACAACTTCATTGTCAAGATTATCTGTCAGCTTGGCTTCTTTTTTACGAAGATTGTCAATTTGCTTTTGTTTATCGGAAATTTCGTTTTCTATCTTCTTTTTACGATCTTCCAGCTCTTTTTCCTGCTGTTCTATCAGGCTGGTTTGCTGTTTTATCTGTTCTCCCAGATCGTTAAGGATTTTTTCCCTTTGCTGCAGTTCTTTACGGTACTGTTCTTCTTTTTGAGCCGCATCCTGGATTTCCTTGTCCAATGCCTCGTATTCTCTTTGAGTACTGGTAAAATCCATGTTTTTTTCGGACTTTTCCCTTGCAGATTCAGCTTCGTAAAGCTTGTTTCTAAGCTCATTTTCTTCTGCCTTTATCTTTTCGAAATCCTGGTTTTTTTCGATAAAGGTCTTTTTAATTCTGTTTAAAAGCTCTTCCTGAGTACCCAAAAGCTTGGGTATTTCCTGGATGCTTTTTTCCAAGCCTATTTTTTCATAGACAATTTCCTGCAATGTACGCAGTTTATCAAGATCTTGTTCTGTTACCATGGTATCTCCCAGTTAAAAAATTATAGTAAATTACACATTAATGGTCAAGGTAGTCTTTCAGGCGGCGGCTTCTTTTGGGATGCCTAAGGCGGCGCAATGCTTTGGCTTCTATCTGCCTTATTCTTTCCCTTGTTACATTAAAATACAGCCCAACTTCTTCCAGGGTAAGCGAATATCCGTCGTCCAGTCCAAAGCGCATTTTTAGGACTTCCTGCTCCCGGGCAGGGAGAGTCGATAAAACGCCTGTAAGCTGTTCCTGTAATACCTTAAATGCTGTCTGATTAGCGGGGTTTTCCACATCTTTATCTTCGATAAAGTCGCCTAAATACGAATCTTCTTCTTCTCCAATGGGTGTTTCCAGGCTTATAGGTTCTCTTGCGACATTTTTTACGGATTTAACCTTGGAAGTGGTCCATGCCAGTTTTTCCGCGATTTCTTCGTCTGTCGGCTCCCTGCCCAAGGTTTGTAAAAGCTGCCTGGATTCGCGCACAACCTTGTTAATTTGCTCTATCATGTGTACCGGAACCCTTATGGTTCTTGCCTGATCCGAAATTGAACGGGTAATTGCCTGCCGTATCCACCATGTAGCATAAGTAGAAAATTTAAATCCCTTTTGATACTCGAATTTTTCTACAGCTTTAATTAAGCCGATATTCCCTTCCTGTACAAGATCAAAGAAGTGTAATCCCCTGTTTGTATATTTTTTAGCGATAGAAACAACAAGACGAAGGTTAGCCCTTATAAGCCTGTCCTTGGCGTTTTTCATCATTACTCTGCCGTGTTTAATTTCCTGCGCCATTTTCTTTATGTTATCTATTTGTTCTTCGAATTCTTCTTCCAGAGAGCGCAATTTTTTTTGCGTTACCTGAATTAACCTGATTTTTTCTTTTATTTCGTCGGAAGAAAGTCCAAGATGTTTTTCCAGATTTTCGCGTTCTTCTTTTATTGTTAACGATCTTCCCAGGGCGCGAATATCCTTAAAAGATTTTATTCCAAGATGTTTTTCCAGCCGCTCCTGTTCTTTTGAGTGTTTTTTTATTTCAATTTCTGCCTGTATAAACTTATCGGAAAAAAGCTGGATTTCGTCGGGATGTATTTGAGTATTTTTTACGATTTTCATTATTCTTTTTCTAATTGCAGAGCAATCTTTATCCTCGATATAGTCCACATCTTTTGTTATAAGAAGTTTTTTTAATTCCATATAGTTTTTAAGATCGTTTTGCATATTGCGAATCGAATCTTTATAATAATGATTTAACCTTCTGTTTTCTGTCATGTGTTCTGTAAGTTCTTTTTTTGTTAAATTAAGTTCCCGTAAATCTCTTTTTATAAATGCTTTTTGCGAAATATCATAAAATTCGGGGATTATCATTCCGGATCTTCTAATTACATTTTTTACGATGTTTTCACCTTCTTCCATTTTTCTGGATAACTCTATTTCTTTTTCCCCTGTAAGAAGATGCTCTCTTCCAATTTCGCGAAGATACAATTTTATAGGATCGTCCACCAGGGAAGATTCCTTGTCGCTTTCCTGTGTACTTTTCTTTTTAGAATCCTTTCCTTTTTTGGGTTCCGCTATATCTTCTTCTGTAAGACTGTCCTCTTCTATAAGCTGAACATTGTTTATTTCTAAAAGCGCAAGTACATTTTCTATTTTATCTGTATTTGTAATATGCTCCGGCAGAATATCGGAAAGTTCTTCGTACGAAAGTATTTTTTTTACTTTTGTATATTCAAGAAGTTTAACAATGGAAGGATCGTCAATGGCGTTTATTAACGCTATAGCATCGATAGATTGATTAAATCCCGCCAATGCAGGGTCTTGTTTTACAGGTTCTTCCGCAGGTTTAGAATTAATATGAATTTTAGCTTGATTATTTTTGTGAAAATATTTAATAAGAGGCGATGTTTTTTTAAATTTATTTATGGCAAATTTTAACATAAAGTACCCTTAAAACTCCTTTTAAATTATTTTTCTTAGTTTATCATCTAACTGTTTTTTTTCCGACAATAATTCATCGATTTCGTCGATAGCATTTGCTTCTATCCCCGATTTTCTTTCCAATTGACGAATCTCCGCTCCTATTTCCGTTAATCTCTTTGTAATTCTTTTTTTCTTTATTTCTTTTATTCCATCCTCCATAAGACGGCGCGCGTTATTACCCTTAAACTCCGGAGTATCGCCATTGGATAAAATAAATCTTTTTAATGAATCTTCATTAATCCTTGCAAGTAAAGAATCGATATTCATTTCCCCGGAAACAAAACACTCTTCCAAAGAAACAAACAGCTCTTTTGCCGCTTTGTAATCTATCTCCTTTATCTGAACTTCCGCTCTTAATTCAGGATACAGCTCCATATTTACAGCCGTAACCGTAAGCATCATTAGTTCTGAATTTCTCTTAACTTCCAGCGGGACTTCTTTTGCAGCCCTGTTGTCCGCAATATTGCCTTTCTTTTTCCAGGTCGAATAATCCGTTTGGACAGCTTTCTTTTCTATACGGAATACATCCGCAATTTGGGTGATGCAATCATCTCGTTCAACTTCCAAGTTTAAAACTTCCAAGTACGGAAACAAAAAATTCGACATTCGGCTTTTATCGCCGGAAAGCGAAATTATGTACTTAAAGTCAAATATAGTGTTTTTTAAAAGATTTTTCAACATCTGGGGGCCGAATTTTAATAAAATATCGGCAGGATCCTTGAAATTTCCCGTGTTAATTCCGCCTGTTTCCTCCTGCAAAGCCGCTGAAAGCTGTACAACTTCACAGGAAATTCCGTATTTACGGCAGGTCAGTATCGATTTATAGGCAGCTTTAACGCCCGCTTCGTCTGTATCATAAATTAAGACGGCTTTATCCACCCAGCGGCTTAGCCAGCTTGCCTGTTCATCCGTAAAACTTGTTCCAAGAGGGGCGACAGCATTGGTAATTCCCGCCTGATGAAGGGCAATAACATCCATGTACCCCTCTGCAAGAATGACGGTTTTTGTCCGCCTTAATTCCTGCTTTGCCAAATCTATGGCAAAGAGTGTCTGACCTTTTTTATAAATTTCAGTTTCCGGCGAGTTTATATACTTGGGCGGCTCTTTCCCGTCGCTTTGCAAAATACCCGGCAAAGCTCTTCCGCCGAATGCTACAATTTTTTCCTGCCTGTCGGATATTGGAAAAATAAGGCGGCCGGAAAACAGGGAGATTGTTTTATAATTTTTGGAGAACAAACCTGATTTTTCTAAAAATTCATCCGAATAACCTTTTTGTTTTAGAAATTTATGTAAAAAATCCCTGTTGCCGGGTGCATAGCCAAGTTTAAAGGCATTTATCATTTCTTCGTTAACGCCTCTTTCCTGCAAATATTTTTTACATTCATCGCCTTCCGGTTTTTCTTTTAAAAAATGAATAAAAGTTGTTGTTGTCCGTTTGTATAATTCGAATAATTCTTCTTTAAGCGTTGTATCTTCTACTTCGAAATCATTGCCTTCTTCGTAAACAATTTCTATTCCCATTTTTCGCGCAAGCGCTTTTATAGCTTCAGGATATGTTAAATTATCAATCTCCATAATAAAACTGATGGCGCTGCCGCCCTTGCTGCATCCAAAGCAATGGTACATTTTTAAATCCGGATCTACCTTAAAAGACGGGGTTTTTTCCTGACCGCCCGCATGGAAAGGGCATTTGCCCCACCATCTTCCGGATTTTTTTTCCAGTCTGACATAATCTCCAATTATAGAGACAGCATCAAGCCGGTTGTTAACTTCCTGAATGGTTGACTTGGAAATAAAGGCCATAAACTATCCTAACGGGACTGCGGCTTGGTTATACGGCCGGCGTTTATATGCTCTTCATTTGTTCTGGAAAAAATATGCCTTCCGGAATTTGCGTTTTCCAGTCTAAAATAAAAAAAATCTGTTTCTTCCGGAAAAAAAGATGCTCTTAAAGAAATCATTCCCGGAGAAGATATCGGACCCGGCGGAAGCCCCGCCCATCTGTAAGTATTGTATCGATTATCTATTTCTAAATCCGCACCTGAAATAAAACCCGGATGAGGAAGCCCCAAAATATCGGTAATAACATATTCGACAGTAGCGCATGACTGAAGCCCCATATTAATACGCATACGGTTATAAAATACTCCTGCCATTATAGCCGCTTCTTCCGGTATTCTGTATTCTCTTTCCACAATGGATGCAATAATAACTTTTTCGTATAACTGCCTTGGAGTTAATTCCTTTATTGCGGGGTCTATATTTTCCATCCTTTTAAAAAAATTATCCGCCATCGATCTTACAACCTGTTCTGCAGGATATTCCGAAGGAAAAAAATATGTATCGGGAAACAGGTAACCTTCCATAGACCTGGCCGGTATATTGTATTCGTTAATTATATCCATATTCCTTGCGGCATCTAAAAAGTCGTCTACAGAACATATATCTTCGTCTTCGAACCTTGCCGCCATTCTTCTTAAAGTAGATCCCTCTGGAATTGTAACTCTATGCAAGGTTTGTTTACCGGAAACAAGAATACGATATATCTCTATTTGTGTTAACGGCATTTCCAATTTATAGGTTCCGCTTTTTATATGTTCTTTTTCCAGCCTGCCCAATAAATTCCAGAAGTATTTATTTTTTATTAACTTTGTTCTTTCCAGCCTAAGACCTACAGACCGGGCTGTTTCTCCCCTTCTTACTTCCAAATAAATATCGCCGTCTTCTCTTTGCCTGATACCGTCATTTTCCGTTATAATGTATTTATTATCGTAAAACGGTGCGTTAAAATACATAAAAGCGCCGCCGATAACAGGAATTGCAATAAGCATAATCGTAATAATAAAAATTAAAAAATCAATAATTTTGTTAAATATTTTTTTCTTTTTTTTCATTAAATTGTAACTTCCAAACCCTCGTATGCCAATGTTAATTCTATACCCTTTATGTTCATTCTTTCCAGATACCAGCGGGCGGATTGTAAAATACCGTAAAGTTTATTGTCATCGTAAGTAGGATCATGATGAAACATAATCATATGTTTAATTTTCCAGTTTGCGGCAAAGTCGACGGCTAAGCTGAACGCGCTGTGACCCCAGTTATATTTTTCTATAGCTTCTCCCAATGTATATTGGCAGTCAATTACAATCATGTCCGCATCTTTAAAAAACGCAATATTTTCTTTTGTTTTTTGAAAATCGTTGGTGCTTAATTCGGTATCTGTAGCATAAATAAATCTTTTTCCGTTTTCGTTAACGCTGTATGCGTAAGAATCGCCCGGGTGATTCATTTTTCTAAAATTAATTGTTCTGCCTGCGGCTTTTACTTCCCCCTGCATTTTGTGGAATCTTTTGGGAGCTCCCATTACATCCATATTAACAGGAAAATACGGCGGCATCATTTGGCCTCTTAGGTATCTTTCTATATCATCTGCAGGAGAATAAAAATCGAATTTAATTGCCGGATTATAAGCGGGTCCAAAGAAAGGAAGCCCCTGAATATGATCCCAATGATAATGAGAAAGAAAAACATGATAATGATCTGTCTTTCTTTTTTCCTGTAAAGATTGAAACCCCATTTCTCTAAGACCGGAGCCGCAGTCAAAAATAATACATTCATTGGAATCTTCGAAAGAAACTGTAACACAGGGAGAATTTCCGCCAACAGTACCAAAAAGCCAGGGCGGAAGCCCCGCCAAAAAGCGTTCTTTTGATTCCGAGTTTACAAGATCTTCCGGCGTAATTTGTTCTATGATGGCGGAGATTTTACTTTTTATCCGTGCAGGAGAAGTAGGTGTAGGAATGGAGCCGCGGACTCCCCAAAAATGTATTTTCATATCTCCCCCTGACGCATTTCAAGGAGAGTATTAATCTCCTCTTTTGAATAATGTTTTCCCAGGTTCATACCCGGACAGCTTTCAGAAGCCATCTTCCAACTGTCTTTAGAAAAAAGGATAGATTCCCAAAATGGAAATAATTTGCATTGTAAGGGACGAGCCCCATACACAATACATCCTTTTTTTGATTCCCAGAAAATACAATCTTTATTGGATTTTTCCTTTAAAGAAAGGGTTTTATTTCCGTTCCAGTTTTTAACCAGACGGCAGTATAACCCAATAAAGCTGTCTCTGTCTGTTTCCAATTTAGCAATTAGCTTTTCAATATCATTTTCTGACAAATAAACATATCCGGCATCATGTCGGCAACAAGAAGAACATCTTTGGCATGAAAAGTTAAGACCTGACGCATAGAATGATTCATCTTTCATTAATTGTTTTTTGTTGCTAATGCTATATTGTTTTGAGCCACTTCATTTTCCGGATCAATTCTAAGAACTGCCTGCCAGTCAGAAATAGCTCTGTCCAAAGAACCTGTTCTTGCATGAGCGCTTGCTCTTAAAGAATAGGCGTTTAAGTTATTTCTATCGAATCTGATTGCCTGATTACAGTCTGCAATACAATTTTCTATATCTCCTTTTTCAAAGTATGCTCTTGCTCTGATTGTATAAGAGACAGAGGAGCTGGGATCGATTCTTAAAACCAGATTAGATTGAGTAATAACTTCGTCATAATCGCCTGCAGCCAAGGCTTCTATGCTCTGTTTTAAATACCTTAACGCCCAAGGGTTGTATTCTTCCTGTGCTGTTGCGTTAGGAACCACGGCAAATAGAAAAATTAAACATAAAATTAGCGGTAAGACCTTCATATTTACATTTTACTATTTTTTGTAGATTTGTCAATAGCTTCCTATGTCTGTACGGCAGTGTTTTTTATCGAAATTGATGTTTTTTACCCCATTATAGGCGTTTTCCAGCGCATTTTTTAATGTTGATGCTATACCGGTAACGCCCAAAACCCGCCCTCCGGCTGTGTAAAAAGCCCCGTCTTTATAGCTTGTCCCCGAATGATATACAATGCAGCCGGAAATACCGCCGTCTTTATTAAGCCCTGTAATTTCCAGGTTTGTATCGTAATTTAATGGATACCCGCCGGAAGCAATTATTACACAGGCGGCATTGTCATTTTTCCATGAAATATCGATACTGTCTAATTTTTCGTCTGTTACTGCCTGCATTATTTCCAGTAAATCTGTCTCCAAAAGGGAAAGGACAACCTGCGTTTCCGGGTCTCCAAAACGGCAGTTATACTCTATTACTTTGGGGCCCTGGGGGGTCAGCATAAGGCCAAAATACAGGCATCCCTTAAACGGACAGCCTTCTTTTTGCATTGCGGCAATAGTCGGCAAGAAAATGGTTTTTTCGCAAAAAGCCGCAATGTCCGCCGTATAGTGCGGGTTAGGCGCTATTGCTCCCATGCCGCCGGTATTCAGGCCGGTATTTCCGTCAAAAATTCTTTTATGGTCCATAGAAGAAATCATGGGTTTTACGGTTTTTCCGTCTGTAAATGCCAAAACAGAAACTTCCGGCCCCGTTAAAAATTCTTCTATGACAATACTCTTGCCGCTGTCTCCAAATTTTTTATCCAGCATAAAATCCATAATTGTCTGGTGCGCTTCCACGCGGTTATTCGCAATAACAACACCCTTTCCAAGCGCAAGACCATCCGCTTTTATTACTATGGGAAATTCAACATTATCTGATTTAATATATTCGGAAGCTTCGTCTGCGGCATAAAAAGTTTTATAGGAAGCCGTCGGAATATTGTACTTTTGCATAAGGTCTTTTGCGAAAATTTTGCTGCTTTCTATCCGGGCGGCGGCTTTGTTTGGTCCAAAACATCTGATTTCTTTTTCTTCCAGCGCATCCACCATTCCAAGGGCAAGAGGATCATCAGGGGCAACAATGACATAATCTATTGCATTTTCTTTTGCAAAAATTGTCATGGAATTAATATCTACAGCTTTTATTGGAACACATTCAGCATCATGAGAGATACCGCCATTGCCGGGGGCCGCATATATTTTTTTTATATTAGAGTTATTTTTTAATGATTTTATTATTGCGTGTTCTCTTCCGCCGCTGCCTACAACCAGTATTTTCATTATTCTATAATTACTCCGATAATATCCGGTCTAATTTCTCCAATTATTGCCGCGCTTTCTCCGCTTTCGTTTAAAATCCGCACTGCCTCATCGGCATATTCAGGCGGCGAGATAACGCACATTCCTATTCCCATATTATAAGTATTAAACATATCCCTTTCCGGAACATTACCGCCCTTTTGAATCAAATTAAATATTTCCGGTATGTTAAACGCGCTTTTTTTAATAACCGCGCCTACATCCTGTCCATAAGCCCGCGGTATGTTTTCGTAAAAACCGCCGCCTGTTATATTGCATACGGAACGGACAGGTATTTTTTCCATTAAATTTAAAATTGGTTTAACATATATTTTTGTAGGAGTTAAAAGTTCTTCTCCAAAAGATTTGCCTAATTCATGAAAATATTTTTCCAGTACTTGCCCGTTATTATCGATATCGAAAGCCTTGCGGACAAGGGAGAATCCGTTGGAATGTAAACCGGAAGAAGCAAGCCCGATAACCGCATCGCCGGCTTTTACAGATTTTTTAATTGGTATTTTGGATTTTTCTACAATACCCACAGAGAAACCCGCTAAATCATATTCGTCTTCCGGGTAAAAGCCGGGCATTTCCGCAGTTTCGCCGCCAATAAGGGCACAGCCTGCCTGTATACAGCCTTCTACAATTCCCGATACAATTTTTTCTACTTTTTCCGGTATATTTTTTCCCATCGCAAGATAATCAAGAAAGAAAAGCGGTTTTGCGCCGGTACAAATAATATCGTTTACACACATTGCTACACAATCTATGCCAATGGTATCGTGTTTATCAAGAATAAAAGCAATTTTTAATTTTGTGCCGACACCGTCCGTACCGGAAACAAGCACCGGTTCTGAATCTCCGTTTTTAGAAAGAGCAAAAAGACCGCCAAAGCCGCCTATGTCATCTATAACGCCCGGTATATATGTCCGCTGAACATGTTTTTTTATAAGTTCTACCGCTCGATACCCTGCTGTAACATCGACACCGGCTTTTTTATAACTTTCGCTGTAGCTTTGATTAAAATTCATATTGCTGCTTATATACTTTGCAGTTTTTCCTGCAATTTTTTATCCTTTGCCATTACTTGTTCTGTCATATCGACCTTAAATTTTTCCAGTTTTTCGGCAATAGAAGCATCTGCCAACGAAAGAATTTGCGCGGCAAGTATGCCAGCATTATCTGCTCCGTCGATTGCTACTGTCGCCACAGGAATACCCGCAGGCATTTGCACTGTAGAAAGAAGGGCATCCAGACCATCCAAAGAATTTTTTACGGGTATTCCGATTACAGGCAGCGTGGTATGCGCCGCGACTACGCCTGCAAGATGGGCAGCTTTTCCTGCCGCCGCAATAACAACTCCAAAACCGTTTTTTCGCGCATTTGAAGCAAACTCGCAGGCTCTTGCCGGTGTACGATGCGCGCTCATTACATGCGCCTCGTAAGGAATGCCGAATTCTTTAAGTCTTTTAAACAGAGGTTCCAGCGCCGGTAAGTCGCTGTCGCTCCCCATTAAAATTCCCGCTTTTTTCATATACCCTGCCTTATATTTTAAGAATAAATAAGTATATCAAATTCTGTAAATTATTGCTACCCTGCAACAGACACCGCAATTCCAGCTTTTTTGCCCATAAACGATATTAATAATGCAGAAGATTTTACATGGCAACAGCCATTTTCTCACGAATCATTTCGCTGACAAGAGTAGAAGGTGATTTATGTGTAGATTCGGATGTAACACGAAGCCAGGTTGCGGAAACGTCATCTAAAACAATAATGTTTCCCTTATGCTTCATGAAAAATCCGCTTTTTCCATCGCCGGTAACTTTAGGCGGATTTTTTGCAAATTTATCCGCAAGAACCTGGGCTTCTTCATCAGTCATTCTTGGCATATTTTCCTCTTTATTCAATTACCTGGAAGCAGGTGATAATAACATTTCCTACACCTCATGGCGTGGAATACATTTATACTTCGTTCATCAATATCATTATATATTATTTCTAGCAATTTGCCACTGTTATCAAAGCCTAAAAGCAAATATTTATTAACAAATTCATCCAAAATATCGTTATAAACAGGATTTTTTATAGCTTCTCGAATGGAGGATTCTGTTATGTTATGGTCAAAAGCCGAAGGGCTGAACTCAATGGTTATTTCCATTGGTTAAATATATCATAAAAATCAGAAAAAATAGTGAGGCACTACCCTGCTTTTTTAAGGCTGCGGCTGTTCATAATAAGCATCTGAATCCTGTTTTCTATATTGGCAAAGCTGACATCCGGGTCGTAGTCCAGGGGTAAAATTTGAATATCCGGGTGTGTTTCCTTGATTTTTTTAATTACCCCCCTGCCGCAGATATGATTGGGCAGACAGCCAAAGGGCTGTAAAATAACGAAAGAACGAACCCCTTGTCCGGCATAATGCAGAATATCGGCGGCTATAAGAAAAGATTCTCCGGACATAATCGAATGATGCATGATATGGTCGGAATACTTTGCTTTTTCTTCCAGGGTTAAATCTATTTCGTACAAAGGATGCCTGGAGGCAACCTTGTCGGCAAAATTAACCGCAAGATCCAAAAATTTATTGCCTGCCATTGCGTATAATTTATCGTATAACTTATGCTTAACCTTAAATTGCTTTATTTCCGCAACCGTATGATTCAAAAACAGATGTCTGTAAATTCCCGACATTCTTGGGAATATAACTTCCATTCCGTTTTTTTCCAGATAATCTTCTATGTATTGATTCGACCCCGGATGGAAAGTCAGTAAATATTCGCCTTGGCAAAGAACCTGCTCTCTTAATTTGGAACGGTCGTATTTAATTTTGCAAATATCATTAATGGCTTTTTTAAAAGGTTTAATCGAGCCGGATATACCGCCGGAAGCAAGACCATCCGCAATTTCGATAAAAGCATTTTCTACGATTTTATCGGTTTCTCCCTTGTTAAGCTCGTATGGACGGATTTTTCTTCGCAAAAATTCCAGGGTATCGGTTTCTATTAAACCCCATACTGTTTTAGCATAAGTAGATAAAGTAAATCTTAAACCCGGGTGCGCATTTTTAGAATCGATTTGATCCGTTGTAATAACGGGAACCTGCGAAAAACCCGCTTCGTCCAATGCTTTTCTTGTAAGCGGTAAATAATTTGCAAGACGGCAGTCGCATAAAACCTTTGCGGTTCCTACTACAGTTTTTTGCGGATCGTACTTTCCGCTTTGCAAAGCAAGGATTGCTTCTCCAATTACAATTTGCGCCGGCAGACACATATCGTTATGTACGAATCTTTTTCCGACAGCGATAGCTTCCGCCCCGCCCATTGGAAGCGGCTCTACCCTGAAACCGTCGTTTGCAA
Source organism: Treponema sp. (assembly GCA_031286205.1). GTDB lineage: Bacteria > Spirochaetota > Spirochaetia > Treponematales > Breznakiellaceae > WQXQ01. Next base: position 11,221 of record JAITUR010000013.1, on the reverse strand, counting down.
GAGCGCTGCTTAATATAAGGCAAAATGCTCTGCTTACATTTGGAATAAGTATTACCTTTTGATTATCTTTTTTTCCTTTGTTGAATTTTACAGAGTATGGATCGCCAAGCGGTTTTACATTATGTTTTTCTTTTTTACGGCGAATCATTACAGTTTCTATAAAAGAACGCACACGGATTCTAAGAGGACCGGAAATTTCACTTTCGTCCATTTTTAAGATTAAGGGGGATTTACCGGAGATTTCGTTTAATATGCGCTGGGCTTCGTCCGTGTATAAAGCATCATGGCCGCATCCGAAGCTGAAAATTTCTACATATTCCAATGCAGGATGTTCTGCAGCAATTATAGCAGATGACAATAAATTGGCATGATTATTATTTGTAATTTCTATTGTTGATTTATCTAATTTAACTTTTTTAAGATCCGGCAAAGAATCCACAGTTAAAACTGGAATACCTATGCTTGTAAAATAACGCGAAAGATTATGATTTATATGTTCATCGTATTGATAATGACGGCCTGCAATAACAACCGCAAAATTGCCTTCTTTTTCCGTATCGCTGATAATCTTTTTTCCATGTTCCGTTAACTCGGATTTAAATTTTTCCATTGCTTTATTGCCCTGTTTAATTGCCGCCAATGTTGTTTTTACAGGGATATTAAAAGTATCTTTTATAAATTTTGAAAGCTGGTATTCTATATCTCTTTCGGAAAACCAGTGGCAAATGGGAGAATCCAAAGGAATATTATGTTTTTCTTCCGGGTTATCCGAATGTTTAATGGAAAGCGGATAACCTTTTAATACCGGGCAGGTAAATGTACTTGTTGGCTCCGGATTCTCGGGAGGCAGGCGGTTAATTTGCGGGAAGAAAATACGGTCTACCTTGCTTTCTATTAAATCCTGAATATGACCATGAACCAATTTTGCGGGGAAACAAACGGTATCGGATGCAACATATTGTAAGCCTTTTTCGTAAAGATAACGCGAACTTTTTTTGGATATTTTTATCTTAAAGCCCAGCGCATTCCAAAATACTTTCCAGAAAGGCATATTGCGCCAAAAATCCAAAACACGCGGCAAGCCGATTGTTATATCTTTTTGCGGAAGAAGCTGCTTAAAATCATAATCCTTAAATAAAAGCTCCTCGCGTATTTTTATCATATCTGGAACAGCGTTCATTTGCTTTGTAATATTTTTTATTTGTTCTTTAATGCCGGGATCTTGAGCATCTCCTACAAGTTCGCCGCGTTCGCATCGGTTGCCTGTAACCCATGTAAGTCCGTTGGAAAATTTTACAAGAGTACGATTGCAACTATTTGCGCAGAACGGACAAATTAAATTCGGATGCTGTGTATAACTGAATTCTTTTAGTTTATCGAACCCCATAAAACGGGTTCTGTCGCTGGGTCCATGAGGCGATGTATAGCCGTTTTCTTCGATTTCTCTTTTTGTTAATAACGCTATTCCTATAGCGCCCATTTCTCCGGGGAAGGGAGCACGGACTATATTTTTTCCAAGGTATTGTTCGAATGCGCGCAGGACGGCATCGTTTTTTAGAGTTCCGCCCTGTACGACAATTTTATCGCCCAACTGCGCGGGGTTGGAAATTCGCACAACTTTTGTAAAAACATTTTCTATGATAGACCGGCACAAACCCGCCATTATATCGTCTGCCTGTTTGCCATTTTTTTGCTCGGTAATAATTGTACTGTTCATAAAAACCGTACACCTGCTTCCAAGGCGGGCAGGATTTTTTGCGGAAAGCGCGGCTTCTGCAATTTTATCTACGGGGATTTTTAGGTTTTCCGCAAATGTTTCCAAAAACGATCCGCAGCCCGACGAACAAGCTTCGTTAACCGTTATATTTGTTACGATTCCGTTGGAAATATTGATAGCCTTCATATCCTGGCCGCCAATATCCAAAATAAAACTGACACCCGGAATATATTTTTGCGCTGCCGCTACATGCGCTACTGTTTCTACCGTATGGAAATCCGCGCCTAATGCTTTATCGAAAAGAAGTTCGCCGTAACCGGTAGTACCCATTGCGATAACTTCCAGAGTAATGCCCGCTTCTTTGTATTTTTCGTTCATGTCCAGTAAAGCCTGACGGATAACTTTTAGAGGTTCTCCTTTGTTGGGGCTGTAAAAACTGTCAACTACATTTTCGTTTTTATCGATTAGTACAAATTTTGTTGTTGTAGAACCGGCATCTATGCCCATATAAACTTTTAGGGTATCGCCCTTGTTAAGCCCCAGCGATGAAATATCATGTTTAAGAACAGGCATTTTGTGACGATTGGTAAATTCTTCGCGTTCCGCATCATTATTAAAAAAGTTTAAATTTACATTTACGGTATTGCCGCTTACGATTTCTCTGTACATTGATAACGAAGTAAGCACGGCATCCGGAGTAAATTGTTTTTTGTCCGCCGGCTGTTTATCGTCCTTAATTTCTTTATTAAACATTTCATTAATGGACAGCGCGGCTCCGTATGCAATAAACAATTCCGCTTTTGGCGGCAGAATAATATCGCTGTTTTCCAGCGCAAGTCTTTCCTGAAATACTTTTATAAGCGTTGGGTTAAATGTAAGAGGGCCGCCTTCGAATACGACGGGCGGTTTAATTTCCAAACCTTGCGCAAGTCCGCCGATTGTCTGTTTGGCAATAGCATGAAAAGTTGAAAGAGCAATATCTTCCAAAAGACCGCCCTGATTTAACAAAGGCTGAATATCGGTTTTTGCAAAAACACCGCAGCGGCCGGAAATGTCATAAACCTGGGTTCCTTTGGCGGCAAGGGCATCGAACTCTTCTACAGGGATTCGCAAAAGAGACGCTACCTCGTCTATAAAAGCGCCGGTTCCGCCCGCGCAGCTTCCGTTCATGCGCATATCGCCCGCCATTAAGCGGCCGGAGGCGGAATCTTTGTAAAAGAAAACTATTTTTGCATCCTGACCGCCCAATTCTACCGCTACTTTTGCCTGCGGATAAAAAGCACGGACAGCAATGGAATTTGCGACAACTTCCTGAATATATGGGGCATGAACAAGATCGGCTATGATTCTGCCGCCGGAACCGCAAAATGCCGCGCTGAACTGTTCTTGCGGATATTTTTTAAATATTTCCTGCAAAAACTCATATACTTTTTCGCTCTGGCAGGCATTATGCCGTTCGTATCTTGAAAATAAAATTTCTTTTGTTTCAGGTTGAATAACAACAGTTTTAACAGTTGTCGAACCTACATCTATTCCTATATGTAACATTTTTTGCCTTAATAATTATTATAACATACAATATGTTTTTAGCAAGTGTTTTTCTTAAGCGTAAATACTAGTATTGCGCCATAATCTTTGATATAATTCAAAAAAGGAGCTAATAATGACAAAAAACTACAGGTTCGAAACCCTTCAAGTTCATGCGGGACAGGAAATACCGGATCCGGCAACAGATTCCAGGGCTGTTCCCATTTATCAAACTACTTCTTATGTATTCCCAAGTTCAAAATCGGCGGCTGATCGTTTTGCCCTGACAGAACCTGGCAATATTTATACCCGGATAATGAACCCTACCTGCGATGTTTTTGAAAAGCGGATTGCCGCGTTGGAAGGGGGCGTTGCCGCGCTTGCTTTAGCTTCCGGGCAGGCGGCATCGACATTGGCTATTCAAAATATAACAAAATCCGGCGACCATGTAATTGCGGACACACAAATTTACGGCGGTACTTATAATCTTTTTGCGCACACTTTCGAAGATATGGGCGTGGAATTTACTTTTGTTGACGGCAGCAAGGCGGAAAATTTCGAAAAAGCCATAAAACAAAATACCAAGGCTATCTTTTTTGAAACTCTGGGTAACCCGAATTCCAGCATTATCGATATCGAAGCTGTTGTAAAAATCGCGCATAAAAACGGTATCCCCGTTATTGCAGATAATACTTTTGCAACTCCATATCTTTTAAGACCGATAGAATACGGCGCAGATATTGTTGTTCATTCTGCGACAAAATTTATTGGCGGACATGGAACAAGTATTGGCGGCGTAATAATTGACAGCGGAAAATTCGATTGGGCGCAGAACGATAAATTTCCGGGGCTTTCCAAGCCAAACCCAAGCTATCATGGCGCGGTTTTTACGGATGTTGCAAAAAATCTTGCTTATATTATTAAAGCCCGAACAACATTGCTGCGCGACACCGGAGCCTGTCTTGCTCCTTTTAACGCATTTATTTTTTTACAGGGACTGGAAACTCTTTCCCTGCGTGTAGAACGCCATGTGGAAAATGCGCTAAAAGTTGTGGAGTTTTTAGTTAAACATCCGCAGGTAGAAAAGGTAAACCACCCTGCCCTGCCCGATCATAATCAAAATACATTATACAAAAAATATTTTCCAAATGGGGCGGGTTCTATTTTTACCTTTGAACTTAAGGGAGATTTAGAAAAGGCAAAACTATTTACGGAAAAACTTAAACTTTTCTCTCTCCTTGCAAATGTTGCCGATGTAAAATCGCTTGTTATACACCCGGCTTCTACTACACATTCCCAGATGTCGGAAAACGAACTTTTAGAATCTGGAATTAAACCAAACACAATTAGAATAAGCATAGGAACAGAACATATAGATGATATTATTGATGATCTAAAACAAGGTTTGGGATAATTAATGAACAAGCTTTTTTCCTCTTTATTGATACTGATTACAGTTATCTTTTTTTCCTGTATCCGCAGCGAAGAATATTCTTTGGAAGAATTCGAAGCTATGGGCGCGAAAGGGGTTCCCGAACTTCTGGAAAAAACTGTATCAAAACCTTTAAGGAACAAAGAATTCCTTCCTGGCAGAATTAGCGGAACATGGTTTTCCATAATGAGGGATGATCCAAAAAGTTTTAATCATCTTATTGCCGAACAGGATTCTACAACAAGAGCAGTTGTTTCCAGTATGCAGGATTATCTTTTGAATTATGATTATTATAACCGTAAGTGGATTCCGAATGCCGCTTCCGTAAGAATCGTAACCAATGAACAAAATAATACCATGCAGGTAATTTACACTTTACGGGATGATCTTTACTGGAGTTATTATAATTCCTCAAATAAAATAAAAGTTACAAGCGACGATGTTATTTTCTGGTACGATGAAATAGAAGGCGAAGAATCATTCCAAAGTTCGGGTTATTACGGCCAGTTTTTAACCATGCCAAACGGAGAAGAAGAAAGGATAACAATTACGAAGATTGATAACAGGAGTTTTTCGTTTAATTTTCCCGTAATTATGGCAGACCCCGAGCTTACAACAAATATGATTTTTGGACCCATGCATATTTACCTACCCGTTAAAAAAGAATTTGACGCAAGGCTGGAAGCGGCTTCCAATGAAGAAAAAGCGGGGATTTTAATCGAAAGGAACAATGCCATTAGAAATATTTTTAATGTATCTGTAAACCCTGCAACAATTCCAAGCATGGGACAATGGTTTTTAACTGAATATACTCCTGGTCAAAGACTTGTTTACAAAAGAAATACCGATTACTGGAAAAAGGATTCTAACGGAGTTTCGCTTCCCTATCCGGAAGAAAACATTGTCCGAATAATCTCGGAAGAAAATACCCAGCTATTGCTTTTTTTAAGGGGAGATATTGATTCTTACTCGCTTCGCCCCGAAGATATAAGCACCGTTATTTATAATGATACCGAAGATTACACAGTCTTTAATGCCGAAGGAGCGCTTAGCGCGTCTTTTTGGACATTTAATCAAAACCCGGTGAACTCGCATAAGCCGCAGTATGAATGGTTTACGCAAAAAGAATTCCGCCAGGCAATGAGCTGTCTTTTAAACCGGGACAGGTTAAATATTCAGGTGTATCGCGGGCTTGCAGAACCCAAGTTAAATATTTTTCCGGAGCCTAATCCGTATTACAATCCAAGTATAAAGAACCAATATCTTTTTGATACCGAGCGGGCATTGCAGCTTCTTTATTCCATTGGATTTAAAAAAGATATTTTTGGAAGAATGCGCGACAGTAAAAACCGCCGTGTAGAATTCGATCTTACAATCAGAAGCGACAGTTCTCTTTTGAATGATACAGCATCGATAATCCGGGACGAACTTGCCAAAGCCGGAATAAAATTGAATATCCGCGTAATGGATTTTCAGCAGCAGGTAAACCAATTGTTCAGTATTTTTGATTGGGATTCCATGATAATGGGTCTTTCCGGCGCGAATATTTTTCCTACTCAAGGCAGTAATGTTTGGGTATCCAGCGGAAATCTTCATATGTGGTATCCGTATCAGGAGTCGCCTGCAACGAAATGGGAAGCCAGAATCGACGCTCTTTATAATGAGGGCAAGTTTACGATTAACCCGGTAAGGGCGCAGGAAATTTGGGATGAGTTTCAGTCGATTTTAATGGACGAACTCCCGATGATTCACCTTATGAGGAGCCGTTCGTTTTGGGCGCTTAATAACAGGTGGGATTTATCGAATGTTTATTTTGATAATATGAACGGTGCGGAAACCGAGTATATTTATATAAGACAATAGATTGCATTATTTCAATAATGTGGTATAATTTAACCATGTTGCGTATACCTAAAATTTATCTTGAAACTACGATTTTTAATTTTCCCTTTGCTAGTGATGCCCCGCAATATCGCGCTGATACACTTCGGTTGTTTGCAGAAATAAAATCTGGGAAATTTAGACCTTTCACATCTGAGTATGTACTTGACGAACTTGAGGAAACAAAAGATCCTGAGAAACTTAAAGAAATGAAAGCCCTTATTATTGACAACAAGGTTGAAGTTATACCTGGGAATGATGAAATAATACGGCTTGCTGACTTGTATATAGCTGAAGGGGTTATTCCAAAAAAATACTCTCCGGATGCGCTTCATATTGCTGCTGCAACTATTGCAAATCTTGACTATATTATTAGTTTGAATTTTAGACATATTGTGAAGCATAAAACAATAATTCAAACAGAAATTATCAACGCTCGTGAAGGATTTAAGCGGGTATTTATTCATGCCCCTGCGGAGGTGTTAGAACATGATGAAAACAATCGATGAATATATGAATGATCCGGATATTGCAAGAGAGCCGGAATCCCTTAGAGAAATTCATGCAATTCGCCTAAAAATACATGATGAACGCAAAGAGTTGACATCGGCTGAATATAACGCCATTGTTCAAAAAAGAGCGGCAATCTTCCTTGCTCGAAAGCATACCTGATCATTTCCCAATATTATAATCTTGACGATCGGGAAAGCAGTAAAAAATCTGCAAGGACGAGGGCTGTCATGGCTTCTACTACTGGGACGGCTCTGGGCACTATGCAGACATCGTGGCGGCCTGTAACCGAAACTTCTACCTCTTTGCCGTTTTTATCTTTTGCCGTTTGAAGTTTTTTGATAGAAGAGGTCGGTTTAAAAGCCGCTCTAAAAACAATATCCTGCCCATTGGAAATTCCGCCAAGGATACCGCCTGCGTTTTTATCGTTGTTATTTTCGCCTCCTAAAAGCCCTGCTGCCGTAAACCCTGCCCCAAACTCGATACCCTTGCAGGCTCCAATACTAATGATTGCGGCGGCAAGTCTTGCGTCTAATTTGTCAAAAACAGGCTCTCCTAGCCCTATGGGCAGCCCTGATAGCTCGTTAACCCCTGAAATAATGCAGTTAACAATGCCGCCTGCGCTGTCTCCTTCTGTTTTTAGCTCTTCCAGTCTTATTTTGATTTTTTCCGGGTCTTGAATACCCGCAATTTCAGAGATATCCGCTTTTATTTCTATTCCATGCAAGGATAAAAGTTTTTTCGCTATGGCTCCCGCAGCAACGCGGCTTAGTGTTTCTCTGCCCGAACTTCTGCCCCCCCCGCGATAATCTCTAAAACCGAACTTTGCATCCCATGTGGAGTCTGCGTGTCCCGGACGGTAAATATCTTTTAGTTTATCGTAATCGGCGGGGTTTTGATTTGTGTTTCTTACGATAATTGCGATAGGCGTACCAAGTGTTTTTCCTTCGAAGATACCGGACAAAATTTCCGGTTTATCCTGTTCGTCTCTGGATCCGTGAACAGCTCCGGGACGGCGGCGTTCCAATTCTTTTTCTATATCAGAGATGTGTATTTCCAGCCCCGCAGGGCAGCCGTCGATAACGCACCCTAGGGCTTCCCCATGCGACTCTCCAAATGTGGTAACTCTGAATAATTGTCCAAAAGTGTTTGATGCCATGATTTAGTTTAGCATGATATGGCGGGGTGTGTCAGGGGTTAACGCGAAAGGCGCAAAAGTAAGCACGGGACTCTGGGTGCATGGTTGTCCCATGTTCTATCCTTACGCAGGGCAAGGCATATTGGTAAGAATTGTGTTGTCGATATTCTATCCTTTAGCTGAGGGTAAATAAGAATTGGCTTGTAAAACGATCTTTAGATGTACCTCCTACTTTACTGTTAGGGCAAGCTATAAGTTACAGCTTGTCTCAGTGGGATAAGATGGTTGCGTATCTTGAAAGCTATCATTTAACGCCTGACAACAACGCTTGTGAAAATGCGATTCGTCCATTTGTGCTGGGGAGAAAAAACTGGTTGTTTAACAAAAGCCCTCAAGGCGCGGAAAGTTCCTGCGGTATGTTTTCACTCATTGAGACTGCCAAGCAAAACGGACTTGTTCCGCTGCATTACCTTACAGCTCTTTTTGAAAAAGCACCGTTTGCTTCTTCAGCCGAAGATTGGGAAAAACTGCTTCCGTGGTATATTTTCACCGCTTAAATTGACGGATACCTTAAATTGACGGATACGTTCAACCTCATCCTTTTTGGGATAATTTTTATTCCTTTTCAGAATATTTTTTGCTCCAAAAATTATTTGTTTGACAAATTTGATTAAGTTAACACTACGCTTCGACGTCTTCTGTAAGAAAAATATTTGTTTCACTATTATATATTAGCTTTTTATTATTAAAGAATATTTCAATTACAAATGATTTTTCAAAAAAATTACAATGAATTATATAACCCATTTGAGTATATAAATTTAAAAGACTTCTTGGATCATAATCTCTGTTTCCTGGAATATTTTCTATTAACTCATCAAGTGTTCTAGGATATACATTATTAACATCCCTGTAGCTATTTATCCATGCAATTAACCTAACTGCAATATTATTAGGTGAAACTCTTTTCATTGCTTCCTCTCCAAATAACATTAAATTTAAAAAAAACAAGATTAATAATATAATTTTTTTCATTCTATTCACCTATGATATTACCTTTTTAATAACCCATATCTATTATTTCTTGTAATGTATATGGTTCTGTCCTTTCTATTTCTAAATTATTTTGTGATCTATATCTATTTGACATTTCTAAACCCATATTCCATGCATTTACTTCTTCGTTTAAATTATATGCCCCTTCATTTAAAAGAGCTCTTTTTGCATGATACCCCTCATGAAAAACTGTATCTATCAATTCTGACATACCTCCAGATATAGCTAAATCAATATCTATTACAATATGATTTCTTGGTTCTCCTGTTTCTGTATTATTTCGTGGATCAAAATAACCCCATGCTATTCCAGGAATATCTCTATTTTCTGTATAATCTAATTGTACTTTTTTATTATTCATCATTTGTACGATTACTCCTGCAATAAGCTTTTCTTCTTGAGTATTTGCGTTATTAACAATAAAAGCGACTGCGCTATAAAGCATACTTCTCGCTTGAGCTTCCTTATTATTCCTACCATCAGGATCAACATATTTAATCGGATTATTCGCCCCATAATGATAAACATGCAAGTTAACATAATTGTAAACACCGCCTTGTCCCGGAAGATTTTGATTACGCTCTCTCGCTTCATCGTTAATAGGCGCACCTGGAATGTAATCACCTTGATACATAGCCGGATCAACCGACAACCAGCGGCTAGTTTTGGGGTCTAAATAGCGAGTGCCATAATAGTAGAGCGAAGTTTCTTTGTCTCGTTCCTTCCCGGTGAATCTAAACGGTGTAGAGTCTATAGCGTCATTGCTCTGCCAATCTATCCACAGTTCTCCGTATGGAGTGTATTCCAATCTTTCGTGTAAATCTCCTTTATAGTTCGTTATCGTCTGCGCACTCCCCAAATGATCCGTGTGATAATAATACACCCGCCTTTCTTCTGCCAGTGTATTTGTGTTACCTTCGCTGTTAAACTTCGTTGCTATTCGGTCTTCGCCCAAATATATATGCTTACTCTGTAACCACTCAGTTGTGGAATTTGTTGTCTGCCACATCTTGTTAAAATATACTGTGGAGACTGTTGTGTTCGACACATACTTCAATGCTCTCTGTCCGTCTGCTCCATATCTGTAATGTACTGTATTAGCTAAATCGCTGCTTTCACTGAGTAGATTACGTTCGTTCCAACGGTAGTTTAGCTGGTATACGCCGTCATTATTGTTCGTATTTCCCTCAGGCCGTACTAGTCCAAAGCCGTAATCTACGGAGTATGTATTTCCGTCCTGATGATATGGTCTGTATATATCAGGAGTTGTCGCATGGCTTCCTTCACGTTCTGCTATTACATTGCCGTTAAGATCGTAGCTGTAGTATCTGTTTCCTATACGTTCAGCTTTGTGTGTTCCCTCGTAATATTTATACTCAAGATTGTAGTTTAAGCTGTCTCCAACCCTGTTACCTGTGCTTGTCGCTTCCGTGCTTGTTTTTCTCGTCATGTTGCCGATGTTATCAAATGCGAATACTTGGCTGTAGTTGGTGGTGTATTGCGTGTATCCGCCGTATTGATGCGAGCTGCTTACTCCTGTTGCTTTTGTTAGCTGATATAATCCGTCATACTCGTATGTTTGGCTTGTTGTGTGTCCATATGCATTGTTCTCATACTTCAATAAATTTCCTACAGGGTTAAATGTGTAGTCTATATTTTGAAGTATGTGGTTGTTTCCATATATTGTTTCAATATTATTTAGCCATCTTCTGTACGGATCATAAGTGTACCTTGTACTCACTCCGTTATTATACTCTATGTATATCCTTTGCCCGAATTCATCATATCCTATATTTTTAACATAGTCAATGACAAGGCTTCCTCGTTTTCCTTTTACGCTTTTGATTTGCCCGCCGTAATTATAAATATATGTTACCTTTTCGCCGTCGGGATACTCTATCTCCTGCATTCTGCCAAGATAATCGCTTCTATACCGTGTTTCCGCTTCTTTTTTGGTTAC
>JAITUR010000009.1 GCA_031286205.1 Treponema sp. | reverse complement strand
TACCTGTCAAACAGAAAATAGTATAGTATCAATATGAAGAAAATATCACTTACAGGGATAAAACCCACAGGCGATTTGCACATTGGCAATTATTTTGGCGCAATAAAACCCGCTTTGGAGCTTGCAAAAGAATACGATGCGCGTTATTTTATTGCGGATTATCATGCTCTTAACACCATGAAAGACCCCAAGGAGTTAAACTCCACAATCAGGCAGGTTGCCGCAGGCTGGCTTGCTTCGGGTCTTGATCCTGAAAATGTAATTTTTTACAGGCAAAGTTCTGTGCCGGAAGTTTTCGAGCTTGCTACAATGCTTATGGCATTTACCGCCAAAGGTTTAATGAACCGCGCTCATGCCTACAAAGCTGCAAGCCAGATTAATATAGATAAAGGCGAGGATACAGATGCAGGTATTAACATGGGTTTATTTTCCTATCCTGTATTGATGGCGGCGGACATAATTATTTTTGATTCCGATGTAGTGCCTGTTGGAAAAGATCAGGTGCAGCATATAGAAATGGCGCAGGATATTGCACAATCCATAAATGCAAATTACGGCAAACAAATATTAAAAATTCCGCAGGCTGCGGTTCAAGGGAACACTGCTGTTGTGCCGGGGCTGGACGGAAGAAAAATGAGCAAAAGTTATTCAAATACCATTCCGCTTTTTGCGCCGGAGAATCAATTAAAAAAAATAATTATGCGTATTGTTACAAATTCTCAGGGAGTGGAAGAACCAAAAGATCCCGGCGAAAGCCAGATATATTTATTATATAAACTTTTTGCAGACGAAAACGAACAGGCGGAGCTTGCAAAACTTTACCGCGCGGGCGGCATGGGCTGGGGAACCGCCAAAGAAGAATTATTCCGCGTTACAAACCGCTGTCTTACTCCAATCCGCGAAAAGTATAACGACATAATGGCGGATATTCCCGCACTGGATAAAATTCTAGAACAGGGAGCGGAAAAAGCAAGACCCATTGCTGCCGCTACGGTAAAACGATTTAGAAAAGCCTGCGGGATCGATTAAGGATCAATTAAGGTTATATTAAAGGATTACAAATATGAGTAATATAGTTTGTATTGGAAGCGGAAACATGGGTTTTGCTCTTATGAAAGGAGCTTCCGGTTCCGGCACAGTAAACGGAGCAAATATTTATTTTACAGATGCGGATATAGAAAAAGCAAAATCCGCTTCAGTTTCTCTTAATGCAAATATAGTTAAAACAAACACGGAAGCCGCAGAAAAAGGCGATTTTATTTTTCTTGCGATAAAACCGCAGATACTTGCTCAAGTGTTAGCTGAAATTGCTCCTGCCGCGCAGAAAAGGCTTTCCGGCGGTAACCCTCCCGTATTTGTTTCGATGGCGGCGGGCTGGTCGATCGACAAAATTCAAACAACGCTGGGCGCAAAATTACCGGTAGTTCGTACAATGCCCAATACTCCGTCTCTTATTGGAAAAGGCACAATTATCTATGCGGTATCGCCGGAAGTATCGGAAAAAAATATCAAAACTTTGGAAAAAATTCTTGGCGGAGCAGGCATTGCAGATAAACTGGAAGAAAAATACCTTGATGCAGTTACAGGACTTTCCGGATCAGGCCCTGCGTTTGGATATTTATTTATAGACGCGCTTGCGGAAGGCGGAGTAAAAGCAGGCATTCCAAAAGATAAAGCTTTGCAATATGCCGCGCAGACTGTTTTGGGAGCGGCGGCAATGATTCAGGAAACCGGAAAACAACCGCAGGAATTAATAGACATGGTAACATCTCCGGGCGGAACTACTTTGGCAGGGCTTTCTGTTCTTAAAGATTGCGCATTTAAAGAAACCGTAATTAAAGCTGTAGAGGCGGCATGGAAACGAGCCGTAGAATTAGGAAATTAACCTTAGCTAGTGCACCGCAAATGGTACAATCTCGGTAAGCAGAACTCTAAAACGGGCAGAGACAGCCATGCGGCCGCCATCCATGTAAAAGCGTGGAAACGAAGCAAGGCTGATAAAACCGTTAGCTTCCTTGGGACGGTTTCGCTCGCTGCTTCTTAACATGGCACGCAAGGCGACACGCGCGGCATCTTCAAGCGCTAATTGTTTTACCTCGATCCACCCGGGATACTCAACCAAAAAAGAGGGGCCAAAACCTACAGCCTGAGCATTGCGAATTGTTCCTGACCGCCATGCCTGAAACCTGCGCTGCTGCGAGGGCGACAAATGATAATCCGTCCAAATTCTAATCCGCGAATTGTTTACATCGGTGTCGGTAACCTTTAAAGCAGGATCGCCAAACTCGATTCTTCCGTCAAGTTTAAGCTCCATGATTTCTTCTATCTGCCGCGCCCTCTCCCCTACTTCATAATTAAAAGACCACCCATAAATCATGGCCGAATAAAACAAGGCTGTCTCTTCCAGTCCGCGGCGGCTGGCGGCAGGAATATCCAGGGGGTATTCTTCATCGACATGACCTGCGTAAATAAATTCAAAATCTATAGAAACTTCGCCTCGTATTACATAGGGGTGGTTCCCGCTTTCGTGACCCTGAGAAAAAAGAAAAGAAGAGATAAAAAAGAAAAGGGGGAAAAATAGCCGCCTGTGTATCATATTAAATTATCGGCACTATTTCTTCCCTGAATACAGGGTAAATTCCATTTGTTCTTTATTCTGGGAAAGCATACTTAACCACAGATTTTTCTTTTTGGTAATATCTTTGCTCTTTCTGCCAATGGCTCGCAATTTTTCATAAATCTGGGCTCCATTCTTTGCGGCATTCCATGTTTTGTAATGATCCCCATGAAAAATATGAGGCGCTTTGTCTTCGACTTCTTTGTCTATATGTTTTTCGAATGCAGAAAGCAAGAATTTATATTTTTCCGTTATTCCCCTAAGGTAATCGAGTATTAATCTGTCAAAATTGGGGATTTGTTCTGTAATTTCTACAAATGATTGCAGGAAATCGACTGCTGTATAATAATCTTCGTCTAGACTGTATGCCTTGTACGCAAGACGGCAAAGCTGAATAAAAGATTCGTTTATAACAGTTTGCATACCTCTGATAGGCTGCGAAGGAGTTACCGAAAATTTCGGCATAGAGTGCGCTACTTTAGAAAGCAGATCCATTAAATCCTGGAAGATTCTTTGTTCCCAAAGATTTTCTCTAATAGAACCCAGCAGCTTTGTCATTTCTTCCGCAAATTTTTCTTTGTAGCGTTCGTTTTTATCAAAAACAACTTCGCAGGTGGGAATCATTACTCCCTTAAATTCGATATGTCCTGTATCAAAAAAGTAAACAGAATTATTGCTGGCAAGAATACATTTGGAAGTAGCATTTTCTTTTTCGTAATTCATCATTACCTGTTTCGCAATCATTATTCTGGAATCGTGGGGGGAAAGCTCGTTTGCCCTTGATTGTAATCTTGCGCCGGAGTTCAGGAGAAAACCCGCAAGGTTGCCGCGTTCCGTAATAATTAGGGGGCTTTGCGTATTGCCGCCTGTGATACCGGCAGTGATTTTAAAAATAGGCAGAGCTTCCGCATTGCCCGTTCTTTTTGTAGGAATCTCCGGATCGCTCACATTATCAGTCTTTCCAAAATAATCGATAATACACAGGGTAACCATTAAAGCGTCTGTAGCGCTTGCAGCGACAACAACCATTTCGTCGCCTCGTTCTCTTTGACTGATTGCTCCGCACTGGGTAGAAATTCGACGAATCTCGTTTTCTATTGCCCAATCCAATGAATGCATCATGGACAGATTTTTTCTGGACTCCATGCAGAATTTGGTATAACCATGAATATCGCACATTGCTACATAAAGGTTGGAAATTTGCAGGGTTTTTTTAAGGTCGCCGGCTTCAGGAAAATCCCTGTCCGGAATTACCATTTCCTTCCATAATTTTTTATGGGTATTCGGGCAAATGTTGGAAAAAAAGCCCCAGTTTAATCGCTTTAATAAATTAAACGCCCTCATAATAGGTGCATGAGTCCACTTATCCTTTAGGCAGGGCGCAACCAGCTCCCTAAGCTTGGAGAATGTCGTTATTTCCTTAGCCATGACTTTGTCATAAAGAAAGGAAAAGAACTGGTATTCTGTCATTCCGCTGTTATATTCGTTAATATTTTTCACTGGCTTTTTTCCGAAAAATTCTATATATTATTATAGTATATATTAATAAAAAATAATAGTGGGTATATTAAATTATGGAAAATGCCGCAAATTTAAACAATTCAGGAGTCGCCCTTACAGAGGCTAACCAGCCTTTCGAAGCTATCCCCCTTTTCCGCAGGGCACTCAGTATAGAGCCGGAAAACCCCCTGCTTTGGCTGAATTTGGGTATTGCCCAGCAAAAAACAGGCGAATATGACGAAGCTATGGAAAGTTTTCAAAGATCGGTATTAATTAACGATAATCTTGTAGAGGCCTGGCATTCTATGGGTTTAATTTACTATGAAATGCGGGAATTTAAGCTTTCCGAGGATTGCTACATGAAAGCTCTGTCCCGGGACGGCAGCGATCCAAAAACATGGAATAATCTGGGGGTTCTTCATTTTAACCAGTGTCAATTCGAAGAAGCCCGCAACTGCTTCGAAAAATCGGTAAGTTTAAGCCCGCATTATCACGACGCGCTTTTTAACCTGCGCGATACTTGCAGGGAATTAGGCGACTTCCGTGCAGCCGCAGAATTCGAGAGGGTTCTTGGAACCTTAGGCTCACAAATCGAATGAAAATCCTGTACATTGCCGAACTTGTCGGGAAAGCCGGAGTTTTTGCATTTAAAAAAGCCCTGCCGGAACTTAAAAATCGATACCCTTACGACTTTCTTATTGTGTGTGCCGATGGAGCAACGGGCGGAAACGGACTTGGGCGCACTCATGCCGCCTACATACACAAACTTGGAGCCAATGTTCTTACACTCGGAGAATGTTGTTTTTACAAAAAAGATTTAACGGAAAATCTGGAAAAATTACCTTTCGTACTTCGTCCGGAAAATTTAAGCCCGGAAGCTCCCGGAAATGGCGCAAGGATTTATAAAGCAGGCAGCGAAAGGATTGCCGTAGTGGTTCTTCTGGGGCAGAACGGTTTTTACCGCTTACATTCGAATAACCCTTTTGCTATGATACAGCCGTTATTGGAACGCCTTAAAAAACAAACCCCCTATATTATTGTGGATTTCCATGCGCAAGCAACAGCGGAAAAGAAAACCCTTTTTTTTACAACAGACGGCCTTTGTTCCGCCGTAATTGGTTCGCATACCCGTGTTCAAACTGCGGACGAATCAATTATGGATAATGGAACCGCCGTAATAACCGATGCCGGCAGAACGGGAAGTTTTCAGTCCGTTGGCGGCTGCGAGATAGACTCCCGTATAAAAGAATATTTAACCGGTATCCCCGACTGGACAAAAGACGCCTGGGATTCTATGGAAGTACAGGGAGTTTATATCGATATTGATACAAACGGCAAAGCAAAAAAAATAGAGCGGGTAAGATTACCTGTAGAAAAATAGAAAAACCCCACCCCACCCTGCCGCTAAAATTAAAACCGAGATATTTTTTTATTACTTTTCGGTGAAATTGAAGATGCCGTCCCAATCCTGCGATGGCGGGTTGTGGATAAAAGTTTTGCTGCGGTTTAGGTAGAGGGCGGCAGCACCGTCATGCGGGCGGGCAGCGGCAATATCTGCAAAGAGGGTTTCTGCTTTAGAAAAATTGCGGAGTTCGAATTGTATGAGCGCTTCGTTCCATTGTTCATGGAAAGCCAGTTCAGATTTGCCTGCTCTGATTTTAAGGTCTATAAGTTCGTGCAATAAAACAGGCCGTAAAATTCCTTTTACACGAACATGGTCAAGTTTGCGGGTAAGAAATATATTGCCAATTTTGTTTTTGGTAAACTCGCTGATAATTATACCGGACTGGTAATAATTATTTACCCCTTCCAGGCGAGAGGCAAGATTTACTTCGTGCCCCATTACGGTATAATTCATTTTGGTCTCGCTGCCCATATTTCCTACGAGCATTTCCCCGGTGTTTATACCGATACGGGTAAAGAGCGGCACGGGTGCTAAACCTTCTTTAAGAAGTTGTACATTTAATTCTTTTTCCGCTTCTTTTATTTCAAGGGCGCTTAAACATGCAAGTGCAGCATGATCTTTGCGTTCTATTGGAGCGCCAAAAAAAGCAATAATAGCATCGCCTATGTACTTGTCTATTGTCCCATGATTAACCATTATAACATTGCTCATTTTAGTAAGATATATATTAAGCATTCTTACCAGATCGGGCGGAGACATACTTTCGGAAAAAGTGGTAAAACTTTTAAGATCGGTAAAAATTGCTGTCATTTCCCTGCTTTCGCCGCCAAGGTTAAGCTTGGAAGGATCTTCGATAATTTCCGCTACAACATTCGATGAAATATATGTAGAAAACGCCCGGCGGATAAAGCGTTTTTCCCGTTCCGATGTAATATAGGCAAATAGTTCGCGCGTTATTACTGCAGTTGTCATTGCAAGAAAAATAGTTAATGGGGCAAGGAATATTTTTGCCGTAATAAAAAGCAAAAGCGGCAAACCCAAAGAAAATACAATGCCTGCAAAACCAAGTATAGAACGATGGCTGTGCTTAAAATCGGATATGCCGATTAAAACAAGCGGAACAAATAAAAACGAAAAAATTATACTGTAAAAAAACGGAAGCTGTTTTAACGGAAGCTGGTTTTTTAAGGAATTGGCAAGAATGGTATCGTAAACAACCGCATGAGTTCCGACATTTATATACTTGGAATGAAAAGGATTTACCGCAATATCTGTAGTGCCGGTATCCGTGCGCCCTACGATACAAACTTTATTGTAAAGCTTCTCGTGCGTTTTTTGGTTTAAGTCATAAAATGCGGTTACCGTTGTGTTCAGATACTCCAGTAGAGAGCTGCAGTACCGGGCTTCTTCCAAAATCTCGGAAACAAGTTCCGGATTGTTATGCGCGAATGTTTCTATAAATTTTTGCGATTCGTTTTCTATATAATTAGTGTCGATTAAGAAATCTGTAAATTTTTTGATTATTTCCAGGGTTTCGTCCCGCAGAGCAATGTACTCGTAAAAAGCTTCGCTAGAACATTCTTCCAGTGCTTTATGTTTTACTTCGCGTTGCAGCGAAAAATAATCCTGTAAAGCAGCGGCGTTTTTTGCAATAACCGGAAACAAACTGCTGTTGGACAATGCCAACAATTGCAGGTACGATTCAATGCCGGAAAGATAAGATTCAAGCAAATCAAAAATATAAAATGAAATATGAGTATAGCTTTCGCGGTAATTTTCCTTGGGCCAATCAAGCATCATATAGCCACTGCTATCCAGCGGGATAACAAATTTTTCGCCCTGCTTGTGAACAATAAGGCGATGCGGCTCTACGGTAACCGGCGGGTTTCCCCATAAATCCATAAGCGGAGCAAAGGCAAGCTGTAAATACCACAAGCCGTGAACTTCCTGAACAAGAGAAATCCGCCGTCTTACTCCGTCCGGATCGGGGTTGATATTTGTAAACCCCGCGCCTTTAACCGCATTTGAAAGCAGAGGTATTGGCAGCAATAAGTCGGCATTTATTCCTTCCCGAATACCTTTATTCGTAACAGGATATGCAAAGCGTTCTTCCGCAATGGCGCGTCTTTGTGCCTGTTCTCCTGCAAGCGGCTCTTCCTGAAGATTAAGGGTTCCCCAGGTATTTCCAAAAAGAGCAGCCGCCTGTGCAAGAAAACGATCATCGTCGCCGGTGATTCTAAGGGTGCTCTTATACAATGCATCGCGCTCGTCTGCAATTAACTCGCTTATACCATCAATGTAAGAGGCGGCTTTGCTTGCGGGAATTCGCCCGACGGCAATGGAATTTAAAATCTGCGCGACAGTTGTACTGATTTCGGAAAAATGCCTGTTGTAATCCCTTGCAAGACCATCGCGCAGGTATGCTTCGTCTACCTTGGTCGGGCTTTTGTCGATATACTCGATATCTAAAATTACAGCTTGTGCTTCATATTCTTTAAGGCGTAAAAATCCTTCGGCAATTACCGAACGGGGCCAGGGAAAAACACCTATCGAAGCAATTGCCGCGTCATCGACATTTAAAAAGACAATATTTTCCGACTGCTTACGGTTTGGCTTAAGCCTTAGGAAAAAATCGTAAAGGAGGTAATCGCCCGATCTAAAAGCGGGAGTTAAATGCAAAAGAGAAAATACAAAAACCGACGCAAAGGCGATTATTAGAGACAGCCGCCGTAGTTTCATTCTATTGCCATTCTGGAATAATATTAGCCCCTGACGATGATACAGGCAGAGAAGTGCTATCTCCGCCCGAACCGGTATCGGCTAACTCAGGAAGTACCAGGTTAAAAATATCTGTATCTGTTTCATTTACAGGTTTAATCCGTCCATTATTGTCAGGGTCGAAATAAGTATTCTTATTTCTGTTAACTACAACTTTTTGCAAACTGATATTGTTAATTAGACTTACACTGCCGCTATGAACTTGAAGCCGGCGGCCATTAAATGTAAAGGATGTTCCCCGCACAGAAGCTGTTGTAGTAGGCGAGCGTACAGTAAACTCAACTTCTGTACTTCCGGGAGGCGTTATATCCGCTCTTAACCTGCCGGAGCGAAGGAAGAGAGTCGTTTCTTCAGAGTTTTCTCCGCGAAGGAGTTCCTCCAGTGTTACAATGGAAAGCGGACTTATCGTTATCGTCGAAGATCCGACAGCAACTACAGCGGAGCTTCTTACACCGGTAGAAATTGACATACTTTTTCCGATTATATCGCCGACGGAAGCAGCTTCCCAGTCACGGGAAGATTTAATCTCCACATTGCCTTTTACCTCTGTAATCCGCGCTTGTTGAGCGTGCACATTAAAAACAATAAAAATGGCAATGGTTGTTAAAATGATTCTTTTACTCACAATACTTCCTCCTTAAAATGAAAAACTCGCCGTTAATTCCAGACGGTGTTTAATTTTCGCTTCATCTATAAATATATCTCCTGTCTGCGGAAGAAACAAGCCGCCGTTCAGAGAAAAGATAATATCGGAAAACGGCATCCATGTTAGTCTGATGTTGAACTCCGCTCCCAAAAAAGGAGACTGAGAATCTTCATTAATTTCTCCTAGAATAACAGCAGATGTATCTGTTCTGAAAAGATAAGCTGCAAATAATTCGCAAGAAAATGTTTTATGCATTCGGGCAGTATAAGAGATTTGCGCAAGCGCAATTCCGGAAAGGCTTGGCCGCAGGATTTTCCCCTGCTCTATGCTCGTAACGGGAGAAAAGACAGTCAAATTTTTCCAGTCTTCGGAAGTACCGGAAGAATATCGTCCGCCCAATGACAACATACTTGTTCCCGAAAATAAAAAGTTTAAATCCGTCGCCGCCGCTATTGCCATACGCAGGTCTTTACCGGTTTCCTGCATAAGTTCAAACACCGCGCCACATTCCATGTTTATTGCATAATGAAAAGGGACTGAAAATTTTCCCGCAATATATTGCGAGTTTATTTTACTTTCCGCACCACTTAAGTCCTGCTGAAAGATTCCGCTAAGCCAAAGATTCGCCTGAGTATTAAAAATACTGGTTCTTTCCCAGTTAATGCCGCCTGCAAGCCGTTTGGGCGCAAAATATATATCTTCGTCCAGATAATCCATCCGGTCTTGTTCGCTTAAAAAGATGGACGCTGATTCTTTGTAGAGTAAACCCGTGTAGAATATTCCTGCATTAAACGAGTTTCCGCCGGTATTCCAGGTCATAGCCAGACCGTCAAACAAACCCGACATAACAAGTCCAAGGCTGTCGCGAAAGGCTTGCCTGCCAAGCGTAATACTAAAGTTTTGAACAGGGTTTATTTTTACTTCGGAGCGATAGACTTCGTATACAGGTATCCAATTTTCGTCTTTGTATTTGGCGCTTATTCCGCCGGATAAATACAAGTCTGCCTTTGCACCTAATGGCGAAGAAAACCAGGGGATTCCTGTGGCTGTGTATTCGATACTTTCTTCTTCTGCGACAAAGTTATTGTTAATTACAAGTCCAAAGTCTTGCGCGGGTAGAAGGGAAAGAGAAAAGAAAAAAGTGAAAAGAGCGAAAAGCTGTTTAACTTTATTCATGTTTACCTTCTGTTATGTCGTCCAGTATTTGCAAAAACTGTTCGCCGGAGATTAGTTGATTGGGGTACGAGCGGTCGGAAAATATTCCGCTGTGTTTCATTTCGCGGAATGCGTATCGTCTGCTTCCCGTAAGCCGGTACATTAAGCCGCCGTTTATGTCAAATGCCTTCATTATTAACAACGACAAGTCTCCTGCCGTTATGGGGTCTTCGCCTTGCAGTTTTTGGCGAATCCAGCCGCGCTCACGCGCAACCGCAAACGCTTCTTCGCGAGGCACCGCCATTGCAACGGCAAGCGTCAAGTACGCCGCCTGCTCGCAGGTGATTGTCTTTTCGCTTAGAAGGCTCTCTATTTCTGCGGCAGATTGGGCGTGGGGGGGGGGGAACAGAAAACAAATAACAAAGATTAATAGAAAAGCTGGTCGTTTCATCGGGGCTCCTATTGGTCTACTTGTAATAGACCGTTTTCGTCGATTATATATTCGTCGGGATCATTAGGTACAACAGTGAATCTGTTGTAGTACAGGCTTACATAATCGCCACCCTCTGCATTAACCAAGACGGTGCGATCTTGAACATATCCCCCCCATATAGAAAGCCGTATGGTTGCTACTTTTTCTTCATCATCAGAAAAGTCTGTAAGCTCCCCCACGGTTATATAATCGACTGAATTTGTAATATACACCTCATTGCGATTAGAGTCCTCGCCGGGAACAACTCGTGCTTTACCGCTCATGGTGAATGTTACACTATAAGGTTCACTCATATATACCCCGCCGCCGTTAACTGCAGTATTACCAGAAATCGTTCCGCCTTTCATCAACAAAGTGGCTTCGCCTGAAATTGCCACGCCCCCCCCTGCAAATCCTGCTGTATTATTAGCAATATATCCATCATCCATGATAACTTCTCCATCACCCCGAACAAATACCCCGCCGCCGTAATTATCTGCAGTATTACCAGAAATTGTTCCGCCTTTCATTATGAATTTTCCAACATTCCCAACAAGTACCCCGCCGCCGGTGCCGGTGCTCATCGGAAAATCATTTTTATTCCCCGTGATCTTTGACCCTTCCAGCATAGTCAGTTCGCCTTCAACGATAACCAATGCAGCGTTATTATTAATGAGATCATCCTCCTCATTCAACCCTACCAGAGTAATGCCTTCGCCAAGTGTCAGTTCGGAATTGCTTCCTACCGTAAAAAGGCTTCCTTGTCCGCTTAGCTTTATTTCTATTTCTCCGCCAAACATGGAAACAAGGGTTATTTGTTTGTTGTTATCAAGTATCCGTGGAGTGAGGTTCTGGTCTTCTAGCATCATGATGGTATATTTGTTGCCGTCGTTTATCGAGTCTAATGCTGCTGCAAGATTATCAAATCCTTTCGCACTACTTTCAGTTGTTACTATAACATCATACGGTAAATTACCGGTAACTTTAATGGGGATTTTAACATCATTGTGCCGTCCCGGCTTAACTGTTGTTTCTGTGTCACCTATTCCGGCAGGGTCTTCATCGCCAATCCAAAAGGCGCTGTCGCCGGTTAATCCATCAAAATCAGCTTGATTAAAATAGTAGGCTTCTATAGCAATATTCCATTTACCCGGCTCCAGGTCTACCGTGATATTATCGCCGGATTTGGCTATTATTGTTCTGTTTCCGCCGGGTCCGGTTAGGTCCAGTTTGTATACCATCGTGCCGACTATGGTGTTAGGCATTGCCGATCTGCCGGCTGATGATCCTGCTCCCGGCAAAGTTATCGAAAGTGACCCGTTTTTGGTTGTGGATATAGGGAGTTCGCAGGAAAAAACCGCTAATATCAACAAGATTATGGGTGTTAATAAGGTAAATTTACGCATATTTTATTATACTGCTTTTTAGGAGGGGGTGTCAACAGCAGGGCGGAAGGACGCTGAATTTTTTAGTGTGTTCACTGCGCCACCGTACAAACAATACCTTCAAATGATTTTAATTTCATATTATATTATATTGAAGCTGACACGATTTGAACGTGCGACCTTTAGATCCGCAATCTAATGCTCTATCCAGCTGAGCTACAGCTTCGTCTAGCCGAGTTTTGCAAAGCAAAACACAGCGTTTTTTACCATACGGAGCAGGAGGGATTCGAACCCTCGGTACCCTTTCGGGGCGCAACTCCTTAGCAGGGAGCCCGATTCGGCCTCTCTCGCACCGCTCCAAAGAGTTAAATAGCACGGAGCAGGGGGGATTCGAACCCCCGGAACCTTGCGGCTCAACGGTTTTCAAGACCGCCTCCTTCAACCACTCGGACACCGCTCCAGTTATAGCTCCAGCCATTTTCAATAATACGGAATATTGGCTTTAAGGTCAAGCACTTCTTCAAAAACTCCGGCTATTTTTACCAAAGTTTAGGCAAATACCCGTGTATTTTCCTGCTTCAATATCAAACAAAAATCGGTGGAAATATCCATTTTTGATACTATATAAGCCGCGAATATTGCGGATCAATAACAATACACTATTATATTAGTATAATAAACTTATATAAATCTAAAGCTGAATTTATAGGCGGCACTGTCCTGGTATTACTGGGGTTTAAATTTGTTGTAGAGTATTTTATGTCTATGTATTAAATAAATATCCCCAAAAGAACTTTAATATCGTCTTCGCTTAATCGCGCTGTTTTAATATCGATATTTCTGCCGTTTTGAACCGGAGGGTTTGCAAGTAAAATTAATGCTAGTTCAAAATCTGCGGGCGCAAAACCGGAGGCTAAAGCCAAGACTGTCGATGCGCCGCGTGCCTGTGTTGCGGTTTCAAAAATTAAGCGGATTAATGCTTCGTATTTTCCTTCTCCTGCCGGATATAAATTTATAAACAACTGCTGAACAGGAAAACGCAAAGGAATACCCGCGTTGCTTAATATGCCGGAGATAAAAGGAGCAGGATTATTAATCCAGCACGAAAGCGGAACACCGCCGGCAAAGTCGTTAAAACCTTCGGGAATCTCCGCGCCGGGAGACGCCGCATAAGGGTCTATAGGCTGACCTCTGGATACAGAAGATACTGCAAATGCCTGCCTTGATGTCATCGCTATAGAAAGACCGGCAGATCGGGCATACCAGTATGTTTTTCCTGCAGAGTTAGATTGCTTGTCCCAATATCTGTTAGCTCCAAGCGCCATCGAAGCTCTGGAATTAGGATACTTTCCCCATGCCGCAAGCTGAAAATGCCGTCCGCTTTCGGATGGAAATAATGCGGCTGCCGCAAAATCGGTTCTGTCCAGCATTTGTTTTGTATGAGTATCCTGTAATTCTTCTATAGGCAAAAGATCAATAATGGATCGGGATTGTTTTACATTTACAAATAAATAAACCGATGCGCCTGTATCAAGGGGAATATGGGTATCCTGCAAGAGTGCATCAAATTGTTTTGGAACAGACTGACAAGAAATTAAAAATGATATAAAAAAAACGCAGAGTGCGGAGTTATTTTTTATCATTTTTGTCTCCTTAAAAATAAAAAGTTCTGCTGTTTGGAGCGCGTTCTCTTCTTTCCCTTGGAGTGCGCGGAGTGCTGCCGGGAAGGGCTTCATCGCTAGAACCGGGTATTTCTACATGACAGCCGCATTCGCAAAGAACCGTATGAGCGGATTTTGCGGAACGATCAAAGAATCCGTATTTATAACCGACAGCAATACCCAAAAAAGACTGCCTGTATTTAACTTCTGCCGGGTAAGGATATAAAATATTATAAGGATTTTTCCACACAGTATCCGTAAAAGTACCTAAAAAATTTACATCTATAAAAAACGCTCCGTTATTACCGCCCTTAATACTTAGTTGAATCCCGCCGCCAAAAGCAAATGGCGGAATACTTACAAAGTCTTTGGATTTTACAAGCGGAAAATAACCTGCTGCATAAGGCTGAATAACAAACCGGTTAAAATATTTAAACGAATATTTAAGCTGTGTACCTATTCCTAAATT
This sequence comes from Treponema sp., assembly GCA_031286205.1. Taxonomy (GTDB): domain Bacteria; phylum Spirochaetota; class Spirochaetia; order Treponematales; family Breznakiellaceae; genus WQXQ01. The sequence goes on along the minus strand of JAITUR010000009.1, from coordinate 4,812 downwards.
TAAAAATTCATTTGTACTAAATTCTCCAAAATTTGCTTTAAAACTTAATTCGAAACTTAAAAAATCTAAAAACTGAAATTCCGCGCCAATAGTTATTCCGGGTAAAGCAATTGTTTTACTGTCAAGATCCCTTACTGCTGTTGGGGTATCAAAAGTTCCGTCGTAAAGTCCTGCCCCGCCAATTAATCCGTCAGGTTTTAATTCGTAAAAAGTAATTGGGTAATCAAAAGACGCGCGGACATAAAGCCATTTGTTTCTCCATGTAGATTGAGCCCATAATAAAGCTTCCTCGTTTAAAGGAGGAATAATAGCTACAGCTTTATAAAATAAAAAATGATTATGTTCGTACATTTCTTCCAGTTTGTTATAGTAAAAATGGAAAAACAATATTTCCTGCCCATTCTTGTTATTTATAAGACTTATTCTAATAACAAACGCATTTCCGTCTTCTTCTACATAAGGACTATTTGATACATCAAACCTAAAAATAAAAGCGGCTTCTTCCCAATGAGCGGCTAAAACATTGCCTGTCCCTATTGCTTCTTTTCTAAAATTAACAAGAAAATACTCCAAATGATCCGGCCTAGTCGAACTGCCTTCTATATAGACACTTCTATTTGACAGTTGTTCGGCAAACGAGGAAACGGCTAAAGCCGCAAAAATAGTTAAAATTAACGCCTTTTTCATTCTTTCTACTAATTATAATTGATTATCGGTTATTTTTCCAATTTTTACCGGTTATCCGGCATCTTCTATAAGGTTTTTCATGATATATTCGCGTCTTTCGGGGGTATTTTTACCCATATAAAAGTTAAGAACATGGGGGACTTGTTTTAGGGTGTTTACCGATACCGGTACAAGCCGGATATCTTCGCCTATAAATTGCCCAAACTCTTTGGGGCTTATTTCGCCCAATCCCTTAAAGCGGGTTATTTCATGGGAAGAACCTATCTCTGCGGCGGCAATATCCCGCTCTTTTTCATTGTAACAATAGCGGGTTTCTTTTTTTGTTCTTACGCGAAAAAGCGGAGTTTCCAGGATATAAACATGGCCGCCGGTAACAAGCTCCTCGAAATAGGAAAGGAAAAAAGTTAAAAGCAGGTTTCGTATGTGGAAACCGTCAAAGTCGGCATCGGTTGCTATTACAATTTTTGCATAACGCAAACCTTCTATATCGTTATCTATACCTAGTGCCATCATTAAATTAAACAATTCTTCGTTTTTATAAATTGCGGTTCTTTTTTTACCGTAAACATTTTCTACCTTGCCCCGCAAACCATAAACTGCCTGCAGCATAACATCGCGGCTGGAAACTATCGAACCTGCCGCAGAATCGCCCTCTGTAATAAAAATTGTGGACTCTTGCCCGTGTTTGCCGTCTTCCAGATGATATTTACAATCCCTAAGCTTGGGAATCTTTAACGCTACTCTTTTTGCGGCTTCTCTTGCTTCTTTTTTTACGGCATTAAGCTCTGTACGCAGGCTTTCGTTAGCGGCAATTTTTTGTTCCAGTTTTTTGCTTGCCACGGGATTTTTATGCAGCCAGTCTTCTACGGCATTACGGGTTTCCTGTACAATCCACGAACGAATTTCCGAATTTCCAAGTTTATTTTTTGTCTGGCTTTCGAAGATTGGATTTTTAAGTTTGATTGCTATTGCCGCAGTTGTACCATCGCGCACATCTTCCGAGCGGTAATCTTTTTTATAAAAAGTTTGAACACCTTTTAGGAAACCTTCCTTAAAAGCGGACAAGTGAGTCCCGCCGTCAGAAGTAAACTGGCCGTTAACAAAAGAAAAATATACTTCGCCGTAATTATTTGTGTGGGTAAAAGCAATTTCCATCTGGCCATTGCCGGAATGTTCCCCCTTGTAATAACCCAGCGGATACAAACCGTCGTCGCCTGTTTCTTCGTAGAGTAAATCGAAAAGTCCGCGTTTTGACATAAACTGTTTGCCGTTAAACGCCAAAGTAAGCCCCGCGTTTAAATACGCATAATTCTGTACGCGCTTTTCTATAAATTCAGCATTAAAAAGATAATCTTTAAAAATTTCCGCATCCGGCGTAAATTCTACAAGGGTTCCGTCTTTAACTTTTTCTTTTAATTTACCCTTGCGGCTGCTTTTTAATTTGCCTCTTTCGAAGATTGCCTCTGCAAACTCGCCGTTTCGTACTGCAACAACCCTAAAATGAACAGCCAAAGCATTAACCGCTTTTGTACCGACACCATTAAGCCCGACAGAAAATTGGAAAACATCGTCGTTGAATTTTCCGCCGGTATTAATTATAGATACACAGTCTACAAGTTTTCCAAGAGGAATACCCCGCCCATAATCGCGCACCTTTACGGTGGCCGCTCCGGGTTTTCCAATATCTTTAATACTGACATCTATAAGTTTACCATTCCCCATGATATACTCGTCTACGCCATTGTCGATTATTTCTTTTAACAAAACATAAATACCGTCGTCCGGATTCGAACCGTCTCCAAGACGGCCAATATACATTCCAGTCCTTGCCCTGATATGCTCAAGAGAAGAAAGGGTTTTTATTTTAGATTCATCGTAAACGGGAGTCTTGCTGTTTGCTGCCTTGCTATTTACTGTTTTACTGCTTGCTGCTTTTTTCTTTACTGCTTGTTTTTTTGCCGGCATTAAAGTTGTTTCTCCAATTCTTGCACTTTATTTTCCGATACACTAACATTATTTTCCAGTTCCGCAATATCTCTTTCTAGATCGTCAATGCGATTCTTTTTGTCCAGTATCGATCTTTGGAATCTGTCTATTTTATTTTTTTCTTCGTCGATCGCAAGCGATATTTTTAATTTATTAATAGCTTTTTCGTTTTCAGAAATAGATTGGCTTAATCTTGCCGCTCTGCCTATAATTTCGCCGTCTTCGGCTGTTACGATAGTATCTATAAAATATTTTCGTTCGGGAGTTATATCTTCGTCAATTCCGGCAACCTGAGCGCCGAATTTTCTGTACAATGCGCGAAGTTCTTCGTTAATATGTGCAATATGATTCTTAACGGATTGAATCTGTTTCTGAGGATTCCCATCGATACCAAAACTGGCAGAAATTATCCGTTTTTCGTCTTTTAAAAAAGAAATTTCGTCGAGGGCGGCTTTGGATATTTCCCGTAAACCGGTAATTTCCAAAAGTATGCCGGCAACTTCATCTTCTTCCGATGCCGAACCCCGCTGGGAATATTTTTCGCCAATATTATAGTACAACTGCTCCTGGCTTTCCTGAGCCTTGGAAAGAAAAGATTTTAAAACAAGCCCCTGAGCGCTTTTGCCAATCCACGAAAATACATTACCCCCTTCCTTGTTCTCTACTTCGTGAATACGGGTTTCCAAAGATTCCAATTTTGCCTTTAGACTGTCCGCCTGTTCCTTAAAAAAAGAGGTGTAATCACTGTAGGCGGGGTTTTCCAACAGGGCTTTACCAAGACGGCGAAAGATTCCTGCCATTTCCTTTACCCGCTCTTTTTCTTCCTGTTCCCTTGCCGCGATAGCCTCTTCCAACTCCATAAAACGGCGGTTTTTTTCCTCTATTCTGCTAATGGATTTGTTAGCCTCGGCTATTTCTTCCAAATATTTGTTATATTGAGTAATATCTTCAGAATCCTCGCCCATATCATTAACACGGATATACAGACTTTCCCCAAATCTTTCCAAAAGGGTACTTAGGGATGCCTCGCTTTCCCGATTATTCTTTATAAGATCGTCAATTCTCTTTTTTCTATCATCCATACCTATATAATACCCTTTTTGGAAGAAATATGCAAATGCCAAAAAATTGATGTAAAATGCTTGCAATTAGGGGAAAATCACCTTTAACCCCGATTCTTCCATATAATGAGAGCAAAGGTGCTCTTTTTTTGAATAAAATAGTATAATTTTATTATTCAGGAGGGTATTATATGAAAAAAGGAAAAACAGCGCTTTACACCGGTTTTTTATTAGTATTTGTCTTTGTGTTAATTTCTACATCATGCGGCGGTTGCAGCGGCGGCAACCCTGGTATTAAAAATGAATTTGATTTTGATAATAAAGTATGGGTTGATCCTTCCGCTCAAGTAACTCAGTTAACCGGAGGCGAGACATTACTTCCTTACTCCGGCGGGAGTAAAAAGCTTCCCGGTACACCCTATAGTTATGACACATGGGAATGGAGTGAGGGTAAAAAGGTAAGCAATAGTAAATTTATCTGGTATGGAGCAAATCAGGGCGGCGGCGGAGCATTCAGAGCTGAATGGAATGATTATTTACATGCTCGTCTGGGTTTTTATTGGGGTCATGGCGGTGAATACACAAAATATAAAAATATGTATGTTGACTATAACTACAATAGGTCTGATAATGTTTCCACTCCTACTGGGTTTATAGGAGTGTACGGCTGGTTTTTAAGTCCTTCCGCTTCAATAAGTAGCGAGAAAGTAATCGAATATTATATTACTGATGACTGGTTTTGGGATAGGCAGCTAGACTATATGCAAATTGTCGGAGGTGCAGAAACTGTAAAAGAACTTGGTTCTTTTACAGTAGACGGCGCAGTATATAAAATTTATCAATCCACACGAGTATATGAACCATCCGTCTTTGGACAAACAACATTCACTCAAATTTTCAGTGTGCGCCAGGGTCGGCGAACTTATGGAACAATTTCTGTTACCGAACATTTTAATGCATGGAGAAAATACCTAAAACTAGACAGTATTTATGAAGTAACATTCTTTGTTGAAGCAGCATTTGACGATATTGGCAATGGTTATCTTGATCTGACATATCTTTATTTATCGCAGGAAAC
>JAITUR010000041.1 GCA_031286205.1 Treponema sp. | reverse complement strand
ATAAGCGACAGCGAAAAACGGCGTTTCCACGGACTTGGACTTCATAAACCAATTGCTCATCTTAACACCGTAGTACGCAGCGATTTTATTGTAGTGGACGGTATCTGCGGAGATTTAGATTTCGAAGAAGGAGGCAACCCGCTTTTTGGAGGCCGTGTATTTGCCGCAAGAGACCCGGTGTTATGTGACGCTTTTGCCGCCGGGCTGATTGGTTATGGAATAGACGAGATTCCCTACATAGGTATTGCGGAAAAACTGGGTGTTGGTATTACCGGTCCTGCTGTGGTGCGGGAGCTTAACAAAAACAATGAAGTTCCGCTTTCCCCAAAACCTGCCGGAATAGTAAAACAGCTTGCGGCAATTATAAAGGAAAACAGCGCGTGCAGTAGTTGTTACGCAGGGCTTATTTATGCTCTTTCGCGCATGGATATAAATAAACGCAGTCTTTTACAGGAAATTTGCATTGGGCAGGGTTTTAAGGGGAAAAATGGAAAAATAGGCATAGGTTTATGTACTTCCAGGTTTGCCGCATCCTGTCCCGGCTGCCCTCCCACAGGCGCACAAGTGCTAGATTTCCTTACTCATCTTGACAAAAAATAATGTTTTTAGGATAATATTGATTATAGGCGGCTGTCGTATAATGGCTATTACCCCAGCCTTCCAAGCTGGAGACGTGGGTTCGATTCCCATCAGCCGCTAGAAGGTCATTGTTTTTTCAAAACAATGACGCTCCTGCTTTGCAGTCGCCGTTTTGGTTTCACCAAAACGCATCTAGCGTCTGCCTTCGGGCAGCCGCTCTAAATTGGGTTTGTAAATGTATACGGGTTATGATGAGCGGCTGCTTTCAGGCAGCCGCTCTATTATATTTATATGGGATTGTGGTGAGTGTTTGCTTTCGGGTGGTTGCTCTTATTAAATTTGTATATGTGTGGGTTATTGTTTTTTTGAGAATGTTAGTTGTACTATTACTCTGTTGTTGTTTATTAGGTTGAATGATGTTATTGTGTTGTTGTTGTAATTTAATTCACATGTGTATTGTTCTAATAAAAATTCTCTTCCGACTTGTGTGGCTACATCGAATGTTTCTCTGAAAATGCCTGTGCTTGTTTCGATTTTTGCTCTGGGATTTCTTAAATGATATATATACTCTGAACCATTTGTAAATCTTAGTTTTATTTGAGCGGTTCTGTTGGAATATAGTATGTATTGAGCATGGTTTATTGTATTTGAAGTGTTGTTTCTTGTGTTTCCATTTGGATATGCTCCGGATATAGCTAGTTCGTAGTTTTCTACTTCGTAAACTGTTCCATTATGCTGGTTCTCTCTATTGGGAAAACCCGGAAATATAGGTGCTCCAGGAAATTCATTTCTTTCAGGTGTCCCCTGAACAACAGGTCTTGTGGGTTCAGTTGGGAGTGCAGGTTGTCTTGTATCCTGAGCATATAATAATCCGGAGAAGTTAAAAATAATTATTAAAATAATTGCTGTTTTCATAAAAATAAATTATATATTGCCTTTTTAATTTTGTCAATATTTGCAGCGCCAAATGACGCTTAATCTATATTACACCTTGCTCTTATTAATAAATTATATTCTCGAGTTTAAGATAGAATTGCAATAATATAATAAGCAAAGGCAAAATCAACATATATCAAATGTTATATACGGAATCGCAATTACACCGGAAATAGGCTGGAAAGCTGTTGGTGCTAATGGCAGATTTTATATACAACCCGGATTTAAATTGCCAATTACATTTGGAGAAAAATCTAGTTTTATATTTTCAAATATATTTAAAAAAGACCAAGACAGCAGTTTTGGTGTAGGTGTAGGTTTTTTACCTTATCTTGGTATAGGATTTGCATTTTAATATTATAGATCCAGTCAATTGTCTCAAACTTTAGGCAAAAAAACATCAATTTCGCGCCCGGCGGGACTCGAACCCACTACCACCAGATTCGAAGTCTGGTACTCTATCCGGGTGAGCTACAGGCGCACTTAAGGGATATAAAGTAAAAACAGGTGGATAACGGGACTTCAATTCCCGCTAACGCCTAATTTTATTAAACAAATAATTTTAATTTTAGTTTGTTTAATAAGGTGGATAACGGGAATTGAACCCGCGACAACCAGATCCACAATCTGGGACTCTAACCCCTGAGCTATATCCACCAAGTCATTAAAATATGACGAAAATTGGCTGTTTTGTCAAGTCTTCACCCTAATAAGCCGTCTATTTTCCATTAATTTGCGCCAAAAATACGCCGATAATCGTAACAGAGGTAGTATCATTGGCAGTAAAAATGCCAATGATTTCCAATTTTTAAGTTTTGCAGGAATGTAAAACAATATTTAAGGTGTATATTATGATTTACGAAAAATGCAGGGATATTTTACTTAGGGAGTGCGAGCTGGTTCAGAATGCCGTCAATATCCAGGAGAAGATTCAGCAGGCTGTTACTAACAAGGATTGGGTTAATTTTGAAGACAGTATGAATATTATGAACTCTATCGAAAGTAAAATAGAAGGTTTGGAAACAGAAAGGGAACAGCTTTTTAATGTTTATGAAACTATTTTGCACCAAAAAAGTTTTGCCAATAATCTTGATTCAAAGGGCAGATTCTACAAACTTGTTTCTGCACTGCCGGAAGAACAAAGAAACGATCTTACCGCAATTTACCGCAGTTTAAAAATCGAAGCTCTAAAACTCCGCATGGCAAACGATACCCTTATGACATACCTTATTGGAGTTAAAGCTACGCTTAAAGATTTTTTCGATCTTGCATTCCCGGAAAGAGCAGGGAAGCTTTATACAAATTACGGGACTCAAGTTTCGCATGATATGCGAAGCATGGTTTTAAACGCGCAGTTTTAAGGCTAGATACGAAGGAGAACGATATGACATCGACATTTATGGGATTGGAAATTGGAAAACGAAGTATTCAGGCGCATCAGCAGGCGTTGACTACCACAGGGCATAACCTTAGCAATGCAGAAACTAAAGGTTATTCAAGACAAAGAGTGGAATTTTCCGCGTTTGAACCAATATATATTCCCGGACTTAACCGCGCGCAAACACCCGGCCAGATTGGACAAGGCGTAATTATCGAACGCATAGAACGAGTAAGGGATCAACTTTTAGATAAAAGAATTATTGCAGAATCCAATCTTCAGGGGTATTGGGAAGTTCGTAGTCAATATATTTCCGATATGGAAAAAATGCACATGGTTCCGGGTATGAATTCAATTAACAGCAAGATGAACAGTTTTTGGGACGGATGGCAGGAACTGGCGCAAAGAGCCGCAGATCACGAACATCGTGTAGCGGTTGTCGAAAGAGGAAGAACTTTAATCGAT
>JAITUR010000111.1 GCA_031286205.1 Treponema sp. | reverse complement strand
CATACGCTTCACAAAGAGACAAAAATTAAGTGAGCATAATAGGCGTATAGCTCAGCTGGTAGAGCGGCGGTCTCCAAAACCGCAGGTCGCGGGTTCGAAGCCTGCTGCGCCTGAAGCGTTAAGCGCTTGGAGCGTATTACGCTTAATTAGAGAAAGGAAATGGTATGAAGTTAGTTCAATTTGTTAAAGAATCTTATGCGGAACTCAAAAAAGTTGTTTGGCCGGGCAGGGACGATGTTATCTCCTCGGTTAAAGTAGTTATTGTTTCTACTATAGTAGTAGCTTTGATTTTAGGCTTGATAGACTTTGTACTGTCAAGAGGAATGTTGGCAATATTTTAAATATAGAAGGAATACAATGGCAACCGGCTGGTATGTTCTTCATACTTATTCTGGGTATGAGAATAAAATAGAAAAAACTATCCGCATGATGACCGAAAACGGGGAGTTGGATAAAAATATCGTTCGCGATGTTAAAGTTCCCTGCGAAGAAGTTGTCGAAGTAAAGGATGGAAAAAAACGAACCCTTAGTAGAAAATTTCTTCCCGGTTATATTTTAGTGGAATTGGATTTACCGGAATCCGAAATGGATTGGAAGCAGCCCTGCATGAAAATTAAAAAAATCCAGGGTGTTACCGGTTTTGTCGGGACTCCTGCAGATCGCAAGCCCCAGCCTCTTTCCGGAGACGAAGCCCGCGCCATTTTACAGAAGTCCGGCGAAATTAAAGGAGAACGCGCTGTTCGCACACGCCAGTCGTTTGCCGCAGGCGAACAAGTTAAGATTATTGATGGACCGTTCGAGTCCTTTACAGGAACCATCGAAGAAGTTAATCACGAAAAGAATAAACTTAAAGTGATGGTAGGAATTTTTGGAAGAAATACACCGGTAGAAGTCGATATTCTGCAGGTGGAAAAAGTATAATCCGCCGCCTGATTTAGGTGTCGGACAAGCGGGAGCCTGATTCTTAAAAAGGTTGGGCGCTAGTTCGGTTTGCCCCCGGACAAAACCGCTGCAAGGAGTTATTATGGCAAAGAAAAAAGTTGCGGCGTATATTAAGCTGCAATGTCCTGCTGGCAAAGCCACTCCGGCTCCGCCCGTAGGACCTGCGCTGGGACCTCATGGTGTCAGCGCCCCGCAGTTTGTCCAGCAGTTTAACGACAGGACAAAAAGCATGGAACCGGGTTTAACCATTCCGGTTGTCATTACAGTTTATGCGGATAAAACATTTACATTTATCCTTAAGACTCCGCCCGCATCTGTCTTAATTAAAAAGGCAACAGGGCTGGAATCCGGATCAAAAGAACCCCACAAGGTAAAGGTTGGCAAAATTACGCGCAAACAACTGGAAGAAATTGCCAATACAAAAATGGCGGATCTTACAGCTAACGATCTCGAAGCTGCTGTAAAGATTGTTGCCGGCACTGCCCGGTCTATGGGTGTAGAGGTGGACAAATGAAACACGGAAAAAAATACACAGAAAGCGCCAAAAAGTACACACCTGTAAATATCTATGAAGTTGGCGAAGCATTGGCTTTGGTTAAGTCGATGGCTTATGCAAAGTTTGACGAAACAATAGATGTATCTGTAAAACTCAACCTTAAAAAAAGCCAGTCAGTCCGCGACACCGTAGTTCTTCCCAATCAATTCCGCGGCGAGAAAAAAATTCTGGTTTTCTGTAAACCGGAAAAAGAAAAAGAAGCTCAGGACGCAGGCGCAGCCTTTGTCGGCGCAGATGAATTAATCGAAAAGGTAAAAGGCGGATGGACAGACTTTGACATCGCCGTCGCTACCCCGGACATGATGAAAGATGTAGGTAAACTTGGTATGGTGCTTGGGCGCAAAGGTCTTATGCCTAATCCAAAAACCGGAACAGTTACATTCGATCTTAAAGCTGCGTTAGCCGAACTTAAAAAAGGCCGTATAGAATTTAGAGCCGATAAAACCGGCGTTGTTCATCTTGCGGTTGGAAAGGTTTCCATGGAACCTGCAAAGGTTGCGGAAAATGTAGAAACAGTAATAGCAGAAATTAAACGAAAACGCCCTGTAGATGTTAAAGGCGAGTTTATTCGATCAATTTCTGTTGCAAGCACAATGGGGCCCGGCGTATGGGTTGCCATTAAAGATGCGGAATAGGAGTATATATGGCAATTATAGCAAAGAAAGTACAGGAACATAAAACCAAAGCTATTGCAGAGCTTAAAAAATCTTTTGGCTCGGCTCCGGATTTTATCTTTACAGATTACCGCGGACTTACAGTCGAACAAATTTCAACCTTAAGGAAACAGCTTCGTACAAAAGAAGTAGAATACAAAGTTGTAAAAAACAATTTTGCAAGACTGGCTTTTGAACAGCTTTCCGCACCGGATGTATCAAACTATCTTATTGGTCCTACCGCCATAGCAATTACACCAAAAGATGCCAATGAAGTAGCAAAAATACTTTACGATTTCGCAAAAGAAGCTCCCGCTCTTCAAATTAAGGGTGCGCTGTTTGGAGAATCAATTTATGATAAAGCCCAAACCGAAGCGTTCTCCAAACTGCCCGGAAGACTGGAGCTTATATCTATGTTAATGTCGGTAATAAATGGACCGGCAAGAAATCTTGCGTCCGCCCTTAACGATGTACCGTCCAGGCTGGTGCGCACCATTAAAGCAATAGCCGACCAGAAGGCAGGCTAATGTTATATATAAACCGTCAGGCTTCTGCAAATATATTGCAGGCTGCTGTTCTGTCGGTTTTAATAAAAAAGCGTTTCGTATGAAGCGCAGAACAAATTGAAGGAGAAGATAATATGGCAGCCACAAAAGAAGAAATTTTAGAAGCGATTGCATCAATGACAGTTTTGGAGGTTTCCGAGCTGGTAAAAATGATGGAAGAAAAGTTCGGCGTCTCAGCTGCAGCCCCCGTTGCGGTAGCAGTAGCAGGCGGAGCCGGTGGAGGAGCAGCTCCTGCGGCAGAAGAGAAAACAGAATTCAATGTTATTCTTAAAGCATTTGATGACACCAAGAAAATTGCTGTTATTAAAGAAGTTCGCGGCGTAACCGGTTTAGGCTTAAAAGAAGCAAAAGACCTGGTAGAAGGCGCGCCTAAACCGCTCAAGGAAGGCGTATCCAAGGAAGAAGCTGCAAAGATTAAGGAAATCGTCACCGCGGCAGGCGGTACTGTTGAACTTGAGTAAACGATTTTCTGTAACATATGAGTTAGTTTTCTCAATATTAACCCGGCATCTTCCGGTGCTTAGTTTTTAAGTATCGGTTAAAGGGTGCTGGGTTAAGCCGTTAAAATGGGTTATAGTAATAGACAGGAAGGGGAAAATAATGACGAAGGTAAAAGCATCAGATAAGCGTCAATATATTGGAACAGATATTCAGGAAGTAATGGATCTTCCGGATTTAACAGACATCCAACTTAATTCTTACGAAAGATTCTTGCAAAGAGAAAAAGTCAAAAAGGGCGAAAAGCTTGCAAGCCAGGGGCTTCAGGAAGTGTTCGAAACAACCTTCCCAATTAAAAGCCCCAGCGAAGATATGAGGCTCGAGTTTGAATACTATATGTTTGACGAAGAGAATATCAAAGCAACAGAAATGGAGTGTAAACAAAAAGGTCTTTCCTACGAAGTCCCCCTTAAAGCGCGCGTAAATTTGGCTTTTACACAAACCGGAGAAATTCGCCAAAAAGATATTTTTATGGGCGCTGTCCCACTTATGACCGAACGCGGAACTTTTATTATTAACGGTGCGGAAAGAGTAGTAGTCTCGCAAATTCATCGTTCGCCCGGTGTTATTTTTTGCAAAGAAAAAGGAATTTTCTCTTCCCGTATTATTCCTTACCGCGGCAGTTGGCTTGAGTTCGAAATAGATCAAAAACGCGAGCTTATTTCCGCAAAAATTGACAGAAAAAAACGAATACTTGGCACTATCTTTCTGCGTACTCTTGGCTTTAACTCGCGGGAAGATATAATAAATGCTTTTTATAAAACGGCTTCGCTTGTTATTAAAGAAGACCGCGAAACAAAAGAAAAAATTTCTGGCAAGGTTCTTGCCAAAACACTTTGGATGGATGACAGTAATGCCGAAGCCGGACAAACCGGAAAGAAAATACTGCATCGCGCCGGCGATAAGCTTCATCCCCATAACATAGATGAATTAATTGCAAATGGAATTAAAGAAATAGAATATATCGATTTTGAAGCGGAAGATTCTTTGAATTCTCCTATCCTTCTTAATTGTTTTGAAAGAGAAAATATTAAATTTGCCAAAGACGGCAACGAGCTGTCAAAAGAAGAAGCATTAATGCATGTTTATTCCGTGCTTATGCCCGGCGAATCAATTACACCGGATCAGGCAGAGAAGGATCTTACCAGTATGTATTTTTCCGACCGCCGTTACGATCTTGGCAAGGTTGGCCGTTACAAATTAAATAAAAAGTTTAATATCGATGTCCCAATGAATAAATTAACTCTTGCCAGCGAAGATATTATTGCCACCATGAAATATCTTATTAAAGTTTACATAGGCGACGAAAACTTTGACGATATCGATCATCTTGGAAACAGGCGAATCCGTTCTGTCGGAGAGCTTATGACAAACCAGATGAAAACCGCTTTTAGCCGCATGGAAAGAATTGCAAAAGAAAGAATGAGCTCCAAAGAAACCGATACAATTAAACCGCAGGATTTAATTTCCATAAAACCGATTGTTGCGGCTATTAAAGAATTTTATGGTTCCAGCCAGTTGTCGCAGTTTATGGATCAGGTAAATCCGCTTGCGGAGCTTACGCATAAGCGCCGTCTTAACGCTCTTGGCCCCGGCGGTCTTTCTCGCGACCGTGCCGGCTTCGAAGTGCGAGATGTCCACTACACACACTACGGAAGAATGTGCCCTATCGAAACACCGGAAGGTCCAAATATCGGGCTTATTGTTTCGCTTGCAAATTATACACGCGTTAATGAATACGGGTTTTTGGAAACACCGTACAGGAAAGTGGCAAAAGGTATTGCGACAAAAGATATAGAATATTTGTCTGCAATGGACGAAGACCGCTACTTTATTGCACAGGCATCGGCTAAAGTTAAAGATAATGGTTCCTTTACGGAAGATCAGGTTTCTTGCCGTCGTCAGGGCGACTATACAACAAGAACACCGGAGGATATTCAATACATGGATGTTTCTCCAAAACAGATTATCTCTGTATCTGCATCTCTTATTCCGTTCCTGGAACACGATGACGCAAACCGTGCGTTAATGGGCTCTAATATGCAGAGGCAGGCAGTACCGCTGGTTTTCCCGGAAGCGCCGCGCGTTGGAACCGGCATGGAAAGCAAATGCGCGTACGATTCCGGCGTTCTTGTAAAAGCGCGCAGAAGCGGAACAGTTATTCGCGTAACATCCGGAGAAATTATAATAAAACCGGAAAGGGCAGGCACTCCAAAACCGGCGGCTCAGGTAATGCAGGATAATGACGGAAACGATGTTTATCAACTTATTAAATTCCAAAGAACCAATCAGGATACCTGCTATAACCAGCGGCCTATTGTAAAACTTGGCGAAAAAATAACAAGCGGTCAGGTAATTGCCGACGGTCCTGCTACACAAGACGGCGAGCTTGCTCTTGGCCGTAATATCCTTGTAGGGTTTATGCCCTGGAACGGTTACAATTACGAAGACTCCATCCTTATTTCTCAGAAAGTAGTAAAGGATGATATGTTTACATCGATCCATGTTAAAGAAGAAATTGTAGAAGTCAGGGAAACAAAACTTGGCCCGGATAAAATTACAAGGGATATTCCAAACACCTCGGAAAAAAGTTTGGACAATCTTGACAGCGAAGGCATTATCCGCGTCGGCGCAAAAGTGCGTTCCGGCGATATTCTTGTCGGCAAAGTTACCCCAAAAAGCGAAGGCGAAACAACTCCGGAGTTTAAACTTCTTAACTCGATCTTTGGAGAAAAAGCCAAAGAAGTTAAAGATACATCCTTAAAAGTAAAACCCGGCATGGAAGGAACCGTAATTGATATTCAAAGGCTTAAACGATCGGAAAATGACAGCCTTAGTCCCGGTGTAGACGAAGTTGTTAAAGTATTTATTGCAACAAAACGCAAACTTCGCGAAGGGGACAAGATGGCAGGCCGCCATGGAAACAAAGGCGTTGTTGCCCGTATTTTGCCGGAAGAAGATATGCCGTTTATGGAAGATGGAACCCCATTGGATATTTGTTTAACACCGCTAGGCGTTCCGTCCCGTATGAATATTGGACAGCTTTTAGAAACAGAACTTGGCTGGGCGGGCTCTACCCTGAATGAATGGTATTCCGCACCTGTTTTCGAATCGCCTTCTGCCGAACAAATAGAAATAAAACTTAAAGAAGCAGGGCTTCCCGTAAACAGCAAGGTAAAACTAAGGGACGGAAGAACCGGAGAACCTTTTGTAAATGAAATTTTCTGCGGAATTATTTACTTCCTTAAACTGCATCATCTTGTTGACGATAAAATGCACGCGCGCTCTACAGGGCCTTACTCGCTTGTTACCCAGCAGCCGTTGGGCGGAAAAGCACAGTTTGGCGGACAGCGTCTGGGCGAAATGGAAGTATGGGCGCTTGAAGCATACGGCGCGGCAAATACCCTGCAGGAACTTTTAACGATCAAGTCGGACGACATGACAGGCCGTTCTAAAATATATGAAGCAATTGTAAAAGGAGAGCCTTCTACAACAGCAGGTATTCCTGAATCGTTTAATGTACTTGTTCAGGAGTTACGCGGTCTTGCTTTGGATTTATCTATCTTTGATGTTAAAGGAAAACAAATACCTTTAACCAAAAAAGACGAAGAACTGATAACAAAGTCAGGAAGTAATTTTTAGATTTAATGGGAGAAATAAATGCGCGACATTCAAGATTTTGATTCGATAATGATTAAACTTGCCTCGCCGGATTCGATCCGGTCGTGGTCTTACGGCGAAGTAAAAAAACCGGAGACTATTAATTACCGGACGCTTAAACCGGAAAAGGAAGGGCTTTTCTGCGAAAGAATCTTTGGTACAACCAAAGAATGGGAATGTCAGTGCGGTAAATTTAAATCGATTCGTTACAAGGGCGTTCTCTGCGATCGCTGCGGTGTCGAAGTTACTCACTTTAAAGTACGCCGCGAAAGAATGGGGCATATCGAGCTGGCAGCGCCTGTTTCGCATATTTGGTATTATCGTTCTGTTCCAAGCCGAATGGGTCTTCTGCTTGATCTTCCGACAAGCCAGTTAAGATCTGTTTTGTATTACGAAAAATATATTGTAATAGATTCCGGCAATACTCCCTTAAAAAAATGCCAGCTTCTTTCCGAAGATGAATACGATGCCGCAAGGGATATGTACAGCGGCGATTTTACTGCCGGCATGGGGGCAGAAGCGGTTAGCACGCTTTTGGAAAACCTTAATCTGGATCAGATGGTTGCAGAACTTAGGCAGAAGATGATAGAAAAAGGCACCAAAAGCGATAAACGCCTTTTAAAAAGAATCGAAATTGTAGAAAATTTCCGCAATTCTGACAACAGGCCTCAGTGGATGATTCTTAATGTAATACCTGTAATTCCGCCGGAACTTCGTCCTATGGTGCAGTTGGACGGCGGGCGTTTTGCGACAAGCGATCTAAACGATTTATACAGAAGAGTAATTAACAGAAATAATCGCTTAAAAAGACTTCAAACCCTTAATGCGCCGGATATTATTATTCGTAACGAAAAACGAATGCTGCAGGAAGCTGTTGACGCATTGTTTGACAATTCAAAGAAGAAAAAAGCTGTAAAAGGATCTTCTTCCAGACCGCTTAAATCTATCAGCGATATGCTTAAGGGCAAGCAGGGACGCTTCCGCCAAAACCTTCTTGGTAAACGAGTCGACTATTCAGGGCGTTCGGTAATTACCGTAGGTCCCGATCTTAAAATGTGGCAGTGCGGTATTCCTACAAAAATGGCGCTGGAATTGTTTAAGCCGTTTATAATGAAAAAGCTTGTAGACAAAGATGTTGTTTTTAATATTAAAAAAGCCAAGATGCTTGTCGAGCAGGAAACACCGGAAGTATTTACCATTCTGGACGAAGTTGTAAAAGAACATCCTGTTTTATTAAACCGCGCGCCTACTTTGCATCGTCTTGGTATTCAGGCGTTCGAGCCTGTTCTTGTAGAAGGAAAAGCAATTAAACTGCATCCGCTTGTTTGCCATGCTTTTAACGCAGACTTTGACGGCGACCAGATGGCGGTTCATGTTCCGCTTACTCAGGAAGCGCAAATGGAGTGCTGGACGCTTATGCTTAGCGCACGAAACCTGTTAAACCCTGCCAACGGAAAAACAATTGTGTTCCCGTCCCAGGATATGGTTTTGGGTATTAACTTCCTTACAAGAATAAATGTTAACGGCAAAAGACCGGGCTCCGGCAAACCGGAAACAAAAGACAATATTCCTTATTATTCCAGCGCAGAAGAAATTTATATGGCGGTGGATAAAAAGGTTCTTGATTGGGGAGCGGCAGTCCGCGTAAAATCTCCGCAGCCATTGGTTTGGAACAGGCTTGGCAATCTTATCGAGCTCGATAAAAACGAAACAATTGTAACAACTGCCGGAAGGCTTATGTTTAACGAAGAAATCCCGCTTGATATTCCCTACATTAACTATGAACTTAAAGATAAAGAGCTTCGCGCCCTTATAGAATATGTTTTTAAGGAACAAGGCTCCTGGATTACCGTCCGAATGCTCGACGGCATTAAATCTCTTGGGTATCGTTATGCGACTATTTTTGGTGCAACTATCGGTGTCGATGATATCGTAGTACCCAAAGAAAAACCGGAAATGATCGAAAAAGCAAACAAGGAAGTAGAAGCAATTCGTATCCAAAGAACAAAAGGTCTTATTACCCACGAAGAACATAAACGACTCTTCGAACAGATTTGGACAAAGACAAACGAAGATCTAACAAACAAAACAATGCAGACACTGGAAGCGGACAAGGGCGGCTTTAACTCGATTTACATGATGGCAAACTCCGGCGCAAGAGGAAGCCGTAACCAGATACATCAGCTTGCAGGTATGCGTGGTCTTATGCAGAAACCTTCGGGCGAAATTCACGAACTTCCAATTCGCTCAAACTTTAAGGAAGGTCTTTCGGTTATTGAATTCTTTATTTCTACGCACGGTGCGCGCAAAGGCCTTACAGATACCGCTCTTAAAACATCGGAAGCCGGTTATTTAACCCGCCGTCTTGTTGATATTGCACAGGACATGGTTGTTAATGACGATGACTGCGGAACAATTAACGGTATTTACTATTTGGCAATAAAGCAGGGCGAAGATATAATCGAACATTTAAAAGATCGTATTCTTGGCCGCTTTACCCTGGAAAGAGTTAAACATCCAATTACAGGCGAGTTAATTATCGATGTAAACGAAGAAATAACGGAAGAAATTGCGGCAGCAATTGATTCTGCCGGAGTCGAAAGCGTTTATATTCGTACAGTTCTTACCTGCGAAGCGAAGCATGGTGTTTGCCGTAAATGTTACGGCCGCAATCTTGCTACTAATCGTACGGTGGATATTGGAGAAGCGGTTGGAACTATTGCGGCTCAGTCCATTGGGCAGCCGGGTACACAGCTTACCATGCGTACATTCCATATTGGCGGTGTTGCGACAAAAATCAGCGAAGAAAACCGCATAACAATGAAGTATCCTATTTATATCAGGGATATTATCTGTACTCCGGAACCAATAAAACTTGATAACGGCCATTTACTTTTTACACGAAGAGGACACGCAATTGTTAACAAGGTAATTAGGGAGTTTAAGCTGGAAAGCGGAGACAAACTGCTTGTTGCGGACGGAAAAAGAATAAACTGCGGAGACGCCATTATTAAACGCAAGGGCGAAGATATAACTTCTCCGGAAATTGCGTACGCTTTGGTTCTTAAATCCAAAGAAGGCGAAACATTATACCTTATTGGACAGGAACAAAAGATCGAGATTCGCAACGGTTCGGATTTCGAAGTACAGAAAGGCAGTGTTGTAGAAGCGGAAAAAACAATTTCTACATTCGATCCAATTTCTGACCCAATTATTGCGGAAGCAAGCGGAACAGTTAAATACGAAGATATTATTCTTGGAACAACCCTTAAAGAAGAAGTCGATGATGACACAGGAAATAAGGAAAAAAGAATTACAGAGTTCCAGCACGAAAGTAAACAGCCGCGCATTATTATTATAGATGATAACGATAACGAAGTTGCATCTTACCTGCTTCCCGGCGGAGCCTATATCCAGGTAGAAGACGGAGAAAAAATCCGCGCAGGAAGAACAATTGCCAAAAATGTGGAAGAAAAACTTAAAACAATGGATATTACATCCGGTCTTCCGCGTGTCAGCGAGTTGTTCGAAGCGCGAAAACCAAAGACCCCTGCTGTTCTTGCACAGGTTTCCGGAACCGTTTATTTCCGCGGCATTGTAAAGAGCAAACGAAAAATTGATATTGTCGATGCCTTTGGAAGAGAGTTTACGCATCAAATTCCGATGAACAAAAAATTGCTTGTGCGCGACGGCGACACGGTAGAAGCCGGAGAAGCATTGTGCATGGGTGCGTTTAGTCCGCACGATGTTCTTTATATAAAAGGCGAAAACGAGCTCCAGCGTTATTTAATGGACGAAATCCAGCAGGTTTACCGCTTGCAGGGTGTGTCTATTAATGACAAGCATATTGGCGTTATTATCCGCCAGATGATGCGTAAAGTGGAAATCCGTTTTGTAGGAGATACCAAATTTATTTATGGTCAGTCTGTAGATAAATATAAATTCCACGAAGAGAATGCCCGTGTAATCGCAGAAGGCGGACAGCCTGCCATTGCTCAGCCAATGTTCCAGGGTATGACAAAAGCCGCCCTTAAGATCGATTCGTTCCTTTCTGCCGCATCCTTCCAGGAAACAACCCGTGTTCTTACAGATGCCGCAATAGAAGGTAAAACCGATCATCTGCGCGGCTTAAAGGAAAATATTATTATTGGTCATCCAATTCCGGCAGGAACAGGCATGAAGCGTTACCGCAACATTAAATTATTCGACGATGAAAGCCAGGATTTGGATGAGTTCATGCAGGAAATTCTTGAAAGACGAAAACAGGAAGCAGAAGCGCTTGCAGAAGCTGAAGTTGCTCAAGAAGAATATGTAGCCGAAGAAGAAAGCTGATAATGCAGTATAGAATAGACAAGAAGTCCGGCAATAAATTATCTGTTCTGGGTTTTGGGTGTATGCGCTTCCCAAAATCCATGCAAAAAACAGATGAGCTTGTCATGCGCTCTATAGAATTGGGAGTAAACTATTTTGATACCGCATGGATATATCCCGGAAACGAAGAAGCTCTTGGCACGGTTATTAAGAAAAACAATGTCAGGGAAAAGATTTATATTGCTACAAAACTTCCTCTTGTAATGGTAAAAAAACCGGAGGATTTTGACAAATATTTTAATCAGTCTTTGCAGCGCCTAAAAACAGATTACATAGATTATTATCTTATGCATATGATTATGGATATGGATCAATGGAATAAGTTAAAAAGCATGGGAATAGAAGACTGGATTGCGCAGAAAAAAAAGTCGGGGCAAATAAAACAAATTGGTTTTTCTTTTCATGGTTCCGGCAGCGAATTTCTTAAAATAATCGAAGATTATGAATGGGAATTTTGCATGATCCAGTACAATTATTCCGACGAAAATTATCAGGCGGGCGTAAATGGACTGCGTGCAGCCGCAAAAAAAATGCCGGTTATGATTATGGAGCCGCTCCTTGGCGGAAGACTGGCAACAGGATTGCCAAAAGATGCGGTAAATGCTTTTAAAAAAGCAAACCCGGACATATCTCCTGCAGGCTGGGCGTTTAACTGGATTTGGAATCAGAACGAAGTAACTCTTTTGCTTTCCGGAATGAATTCCATGGAGCAGCTGGAAGAAAATTTCCGTTATGCAGAAGCTTCCGGTATTGGGATGTTAAAAGATGAACATACGGCGGTGTATAAAGCTGTTTTAGAATCGATTAACAGAACCTGCAAATCTTTGTGTACCGGCTGTAATTATTGTATGCCATGTCCCGTTGGCGTAAATATTCCGGGATGTTTTTCTTCGTACAATACATTGTATTCTATGGGTTTTGTAATGGGAATGAAGCATTTTGCCATGAGTACCGGGCTGATGTCGGAAAAAGATTCCGGTCCCAGTCAGTGTATTAATTGCGGTAAATGCGAACCTAACTGCCCGCAAAATATTGCAATTATGAATGAACTTGCGATAGTAAGAAAAAAAATGGAACCTTGGTGGGTAAAGGCTGCCGGTTCTTGTGCCAGAGCATTTTTGGGTAAAAAGAGAAAGAAAAGGAAAAAGTAAATATGGGTAATTGTCTTTTCTGCAAAATAATAGCAGGGGAAATCCCAAGTACAAAACTTTACGAAGACAATGAAATGCTTGCGTTTTTGGATATTAACCCCATGTCGCCCGTACATTTTCTTGTAATTCCAAAAAAACATATTAGTAATTTATTTGAAGTTGATACAGAAGATGCAGCATTACTTGGACGAATATTAAATAAAGCACAGGAACTTGCAAAAACAAACGGCTGCGAAGAAGAAGGCGGTCGTTTTATTATTAACACAAAAAGCGATGGCGGACAAACTGTGGATCATTTGCATATTCATTTCCTTGGAGGGCGTAAGCTTGGCTGGCCGCCGGGCTGAAGAAATCCGTTTACCTTAAAGAATATTTTATGGAGTATTAAATGGCTGTTGAAAAACATATTAATTTTTTTGAGCTCCAAAAAGCATCGGAAAAACCGGGCTGTCCCCTTTGTCGAATCGTAAGCGACCGCGCGCATAAATACATAGATAACACATTGTTCGAGCATATTACCAACAGGGGGTTTCGCGCTCTTTACCGCGCGGCAGGCGGTTTCTGCGCTTTTCATTCCAGGCATTTAGTTTCTTTCCGTGACGGACTTGCTGTAGCAATCCTTGCCCGTGATATTCTGGAAGATCGTATTGCTTCGTTCGAGAAAAAAAGTTTTTGGCGTCCCAAGGGAAGATGCCCTGTCTGTATAGAAAGAGAAAAAATAGAACAGGAATATCTGGATTTTCTTGCAAACTCAAGCGGTAATTCGCCGGAAGAACAGGAATTAAGGGAATTTTTTAAGGCTTCCGACGGTTTATGCGCCCCCCATTACCACGGTTTGTTGTTTACTCCAAAAGGCGGAAAAAGGTCTGTGCCTGTTTGGTTAAAGAATTTCCACGAACAAAAGTTTAAAAAGTTAAAAACACGCCTGGATACCTTTATAGAGCTTTCTGCATACGGCAGACAGGCGGAGTTTGCGCAGCTTAACGAAAAAGATCAGATTGTTTGGAAAGAAGCCGCCGCTTGCCTGAATACAAATATAGAAACATGATCTTTTATTTGTCAAATTCGCCATAATATGGTATAATCTTTATATGGAAATTAAAACTATTTTTCTTATTTTATTTATTGTTGTTTCTGTTCTTCACCTTGTTTCGCTGTTTGCAAAGCAGGGTGGGCTCTTTAAAGCAATAACAAAAAGCCTGCTAATGCCTCTTCTTTTTGGAGTGTATTTTTTTGGGGTGCAAAATATGTTTTGGCCTATAGCCCTAGCTATAATTTTTGGATGGGCAGGAGATGTATTCCTTCTAAAAATAGAAAGCCTTGTCCGCTTTAGATGCGGGCTGGCAAGTTTTTTATTGGGACATCTTGCCTATATATTAGCGCTTATAAGTTTTGCGCAGCCTTTTAATACAAATGCTCTTGCTGTCAGCTTTGCCGTGGCAGTTGCTTTTGGAATAACCATGTACAAATTTGTCCACCCAAACAGAGAAATGAAAATCCCTGTTATTATTTACGAAACTGTAATTACAGCAATGGCGGTTTTAGCGTTTCAGGTTTTTCTTAATAAAGGCAGTCCTCTTGGAGCTTTTGTTTTTGGCGGAAGTATTTTATTCCTTGTTTCAGATTCTATTCTTGCCCGCTTTACATTTGGCAAAAAACCAAAGTACGGAGACTTCTGGGTAATGGCTACCTATATACCTGCGCAGTTATGTATTGTTCTTGGGTTTTGCGGACTTTAAAACAGAACCTTCGTATACAAGAAGTTGATTCGCGTCCAGTGTTACTGTAGAACCTGCCTCCAGTGTTTTTGCGGCGTTTCTAATAAGGGTAAGCCATACAAGATTGGGATTGGTTTTAATTAATCTTTCTTCTGAAACTTCCGAAACACCTTCGCAAATTACTCCTTTTACAATACGGACAATGGGAATATAATCGTCGGTAAGTACATCGCAGACTAAAATTTCGCCGCCGTATCGCATAATTTTTTCCCGCGCGTCCTTTGGAGATGTTGCGTGAATTATTTTTCCTTGTGCGCTGGTGTTTTCCGGATTTGCAAAGCCGCCTGCGCTGGAGCGGGCAAGTACTGTTCCAAGTATTAAAACGCGGACTGTATTTACCATATTGGGGCTGTTTAAGGGTAACCCTGCAACCAGCATTATTTTATCTGAAATTCCTGCTATGCCTGTTTCTGTTGCGATTTTCATAATATTTTGAATCAGGCTTTCTGTATCGTCATCTCTGGGTTTTAAGCAGGAATTAACACCCCAGTATAATTGCATTTTTCTTTGAGTGCCTAAATCCGGCGTTATTGCAAGTATTGGTTCGTCAGGTCTGAAAACGCTTAATATACGAGCTGTTGTGCCGGACAATGTAGAAGTAATAATTGCTTTTGCTTTTACAGAGGAAGCAATTTCTACCCCCGAACGAGACATAATAATACCCAGATTTTCTTTTGGATTGTGCGCCCACGAAAAACATTCGCTGCTATACTCCTTCATGCGCGCGCGAAATTCCTGCGATTGTTCTATCGTGCAGGAAATTTTATCCATCATTTTTACGCTTTCTACGGGATATGCTCCGGATGCAGTTTCGCCCGACAGCATTATTGCGTCTGTACCGTCCATAATGGCATTTGCGACATCGGTAAGTTCCGCCCGTGTGGGACGGGGATTTATAATCATGGAATCCAGCATTTGCGTTGCGGTTATAACGGGCTTTCCAATTTTACGGCATACGCTGATTATTTGTTTTTGCGCAAGCGGTATTTGTTCGGTAGGAAGCTGGACGCCAAGGTCTCCGCGCGCTACCATTATGCCGTCCGCTATTTTTGCTATTTCTCTTATATTGTCTATTCCTTCTTTGTTTTCTATTTTTGCAATAACTTTTATGGAAGAATTAAAGCTTTCTATATAATTTTTTATTTCTGTAACTTCATGAGGGAAACTTACAAAGCTTGCCGCGATAAAATCGACATCCAGTTCTATGCCGAATGCAATGTCGTATATATCCTGTTCGCTCATTATTGGCAGTTGCGCATGAACCCCAATTAAATTAACATTTTTTCTGCTGCCAATAACAGCCGCATTTAAAGCGCGGCAATTTATAACATTATTTTTTACATCGATAACTTCGAGATCTAGAAGTCCGTCCGCTATAAGAATATGGTGTCCGGTTTCTATTTTTGCGGGAGCATCCTTCCAGGAAATGGAAATTTTTGCGGGAGTTTGCCCCTCTGCAGCAGTAGTAAGGCAGTTATCGGCAGTAACATGGACATTGTCGTCTTTGTTTATGTTTACTTTGCCGTTATTTTCGACCATGCCGGTGCGAATTTCAGGCCCTTTTGTATCCAATAAAATAGCAACGGGAATACCCAGCTCTGCGGAAATTCTTCTGACTCGTTCTATTCTGCTTTGATGTACTTCGTGTGTTTCGTGGGAAAAGTTACAGCGAGCTACATTCATGCCGGCAAGAATAAGCTGCCGTACAGTTTCATCATCGGCAGAAGAGGGACCTATAGAACAAATTATCTTTGTTTTTCTTTTTTGCATAGATTATTATATCATCTTAAGTTAATTTGTTCTATAATTGGCACAAGTACCCTAATTCGTACAACTCTGCCTCCGCCGTATTCGCTGTAGGCGCGGTATCGCTCGCCGTCGTCGGAAAATGGGCTGTCCTTTTCTCCGGGAAAGGGGGCAAAACGCCGCTGAGTCCAGCGAAGAGAAGGGTCTTTTAACGAAATACTTAAGTTTGCCGGGTTAAAGTAAATATACGATTCGTGCGCTCCTCGTTCCAAAAGCGGTGCTTCGTCTGTAGATTGAATATATCGAATAATTCCTTTTTGAAGATCAATAGACTGGATAATGGCGGAGTGTGCCATAGCTCCTTTTTCGTCTCTAAAAAGAATAATATCGGCAGGGCGAAGATTGCTGATTTCGTCATCAACAGCGATAATTTGATTGCTTCTTGAATTAAAAAAAGAAGTGCCGACATAATATGCAGGGTCTGCGCCCCGCGGAACACCAATAGCAGAGCTTAATATTCTTCCAAGATCGATTCCGCCCTGTCTGCCAATATATGTAAGTATGTGCCACACAAAGCCGGAGCAATCAATGCCGATATGGCCTATGCAGTAAAGATAATTGTAAACATCGCTTTCCAGCGCGCCTTTTCCCGATGTTAATACATATGGGCGGTGAGGGAGTCCTCTGTAAGAGCCTGCTTTCATTCGCGCAATATCAAAAAGATCCGTAGAATAAGACCATGTTTGTCCGGGAATATCAAAAATAAAAACCCGTTCGCGCCCCGAAGAAAGGGCGGCAATATATTCGGCAAAATCTTTGGAATCCAAAATTTCTTCTATAATTGGCCATAAAACTTCCGGGCCTGCTTTTCCGCCCCTAAAAAATTCCCATGACTGGTTAAGCAATACGCTTCGTTCGTGGTTTTCCGCAAAAGGCAGGCGGATATTCATTATTCTTCCGTCGATAATTCGTGTTATAAAATATTGCCTGTAAGCTTCTTCTATAACGCGTTCGATTCCGTCTCCCCAAAGCCGCGCCGGGTCGGAAAAAGCTGTTAAATGGTCGGACTGTGTATAAGAGAAAAGGGTATTTGCAAAAAAAAGTATCAATACTAAAATTCTTTGCATTAAAATTTTGCTTTATTTTTTTCTATATCCTTAAAGTATCGTACAGTTTCTACTTTAAGCTCCTCTGTGGCATCTTCGTCGCATACAATAATCGCATTTGGATGCATCTGCAGACAGGATAATGTCCACATATGGTTTACGCCGTCTTCTATAACCGCACGCAAAGCCCTTGCTTTATGCCGTCCGTTGACAATAATTAGTACTTCCCGAGCGTTCATTACGGTTCCCACGCCTACGGTTAAAGCAAGGGTTGGAACTTTGGAAGAGTCTCCGTCAAAAAAACGCGAGTTGGCAACTTTTGTTTCTTCGGCAAGTGTCTTTACTCTGGTGCGCGAACTAAAGGACGAACCCGGTTCGTTAAATGCAACATGCCCGTTTCTGCCCATACCTCCAAGGAAAAGATCTATTCCGCCTTCTTTGGTTATTGCTTCTTCGTATTGCTCACATTCTTTTTCCAGGTTTTCCGCCATACCGTTAAGAATATGTATATGTTTTGGATCGATATCGACATGATTAAATAAATTGTCCATCATAAAATAATGGTAGCTTTGCGGATGGCTTGCGGGCAGACCTACATATTCATCCATGTTAAAGGTTCGCACATTTTTAAAAGAAAGTTTTTCTTTTTGGCGCATATTTATAAGTTTCTGATATATCCCGATAGGGCTTGACCCCGTTGGAAGTCCAAGAACAAAAGGTTTATTTTTTGCGGAGTTTATTTTACCGGCAATATATTCGGCTGCCCATAGACTTGCTTTTTCGTAATTTTCTTGAATTATCAGCTGCATAAAGACAACACACCCTTAATATTTGCCTGAGTTTTTTTTTGATAATGTTTGTAGAGTTTACCGTTTAAGAACGGAAACGACTCTTTCAAGAACTTTTTTCCTGTCCAATGGTTTTACAATGTAGCTCTTGGCTCCCATAAGGAGGCATTTTTTTACAACATCTTCTTTGCCCAAAGCACTGACCATAATTATATTAGCATTTTTATCAAACTCAAGGATTTTTTCTAATGCAGTAACGCCATCCATAACCGGCATAGTAATATCTAGGGTAACTAAATCAATGTTAGGGTGTGAAGCTTTGTATTTTTCTACACCTTGCGCTCCGTCAGCGGCAGTATCCGCTATTTCAAATCCTTCGGATGAAAAAATTTGTCCAAGCTGCTTGGCTATGAACATAGAGTCATCAACAACCAAAACCCGGTATGGTACACCTTCAGGTTTTAGTCCCTCAGCGGTTTTTTCGTTGATTGTGGGCATATCACTCTTTGCTATCATCAGTACGCTCCTCTTCCTATAACTATATGGTATAATTCAAAACAAGTCAATAGCTCCGGGCGCTAATATATCGATTTTTGGGGGTAAAATGGACAGAATACCTTGTTTTTTGGCTCCTATGGCGGAACTTAGCCACAGGGGTTTAAGGGAATTAATAGAGGAATTTGGGGGCTGCAACGAGTATTTTACCGAAATGATCAGTGCTGGCGGCCTTTTGGCGGAAGGTCCTTTCGAAAAATTTTATATTGATACCGGTCCAAGACCGGAAAAGACGGTTTTTCAGCTTGTTGGCGGAGCTCTGTCCCCAATGGTCAAGGCGGCAGGTATTTTAGACAAACTTGATTGTGCCGGGATAGATATAAATATGGGGTGTTCTGCCCCAATTATACGAAAAAGCGGCGCAGGAGCCGCCTGGATGTCTGATATTGACCGCGCGGGGGAGTTAATTTCCGGGGTCAGATCTGTAGTTAAGCGGCGGTTAAGCGTAAAGCTTCGAATTGGCCTTAAAGATGATTTTGAGTATCTGGCGCGGTTTTGCCGGCGGCTGGAGTCCGCGGGAGCAGATATGATTACTTTACACCCCCGCCTGATTACCGAAAAGTTTAAGCGCCGCGCCCGCTGGGACTATGTAAGTGCCCTTAAAAGGGAGTTAGGTATCCCTGTGGCGGGAAATGGGGACATAATAACAGCGGAGGAGCTTGCGCAAAGGACTAATAACAAGCTTTGCGGCTGTGATGCCGTAATGGTGGGGCGGGCTGCTGTCCGCCAGCCGTGGATTTTTGCCAAGGTTTTAGACCCTGCTCTGTCCCCAAATATCGAGCAAACAGGTTTCCGTTTTTTGGAACTCCTTGCCCGGTATCAGCCGCCGGAGTTTCATGTTTCGCGGGCAAAACGATTTTTTGGCTTTTTTTGCGATAACTTAAAGTGGGGAAATTTTGTAAAGAATAAACTTAATCGGGAAGAAACATTGGCAGGAATCGAGCGGGTGTGGAAGGCGGGGGTCAGTGTTTAACGCTAAAGGCGCAGAATCTGGCGGAAATCTGGGTGTATTGTTGTTCCATAATCTATCCTTTAGCTGAGGGGAAAATGAGCCTTCTAGAAGTTAGAAATTAGAGGTTGGAGGTTAGATCTAACTTCTAATTTCCAACCTCTAACCTCTAGATTCCGTCTCATTTTCCCCTCAGCTTACCTAGCGTATCTAGGGTACAAAGGAAATTCAAAAAATTCCAATTTCCAATTTCCAATTTCTAACATCCAACCTCTAGTCTTGACAAATTCCTCAAAATAGTCCAAAATAACACAATGAAAGGAAATCCCGCTTTTACGCGTACTCACAATGTGAATTCAAATTCTTTATGATAGAAGAAACTTTTTAATTTGGGCATATTATCTTTTTTCGGGGGATAGATCCGTCTTTAGGACAATATTATTTTTATTAAGTTGGGTTGGGCTAAAAAACTCACACGGAGACACGGAGCCGCAGAGTTGTTGTTCGCTGTCTTTCCTCTGTGTCTTTGTGGCCTCTGCGTGATGTTCTTGGCGAATATCTGCGCTAATCCGTTTTTTCCGGAGAAGGTGGAGAAGGGAAGTGCAAATATTGCGGTTAGTAGTGTAAGTCTTAATATAACTGAACTGCGTTTATTTACAAACCATACCGGAGGATTAAACAGCAAAACTCTTACAGCAAATGTCTTTCCTGTAAATGCGACGAACAAATCTGTAAGCTGGTCATCTGATGATGAAGAAGTAGCAACGGTAGATGCAGCCGGAAAAGTAACTATTGTTGGAGAAGGTACTGCAGAAATAACTGTAACAACTATTGACGGCGGAAAGACGGCTGTTTGTACTATTACGATTGATGAGTCTCTGATTGATATGGTATGGATTCCTGCCGGTACATTTATGATAGGCAGTCCTGATGGCACGGGTGGTACTACTGCTGAACCCAACCGCAATAGCAATGAAACCCAGCATGAGGTAACGCTAACAAAGGGTTATTACATGAGAGTATATCCAGTAACACAGGCGCAGTATAAGGCTGTAATGAGCGGTGAAGATCCTGGTAACTTTAAAGGAGATAACCGGCCTGTAGAGACTGTAAATTGGTATCATGCGATAGTATTTTGTAACAGGCTTAGCATGACGGAAGGTCTTAGTCCTGCGTATTATATACCGCATTTTGACAGTACTGATCCCGATGACTGGGAAACAATACCTCTAAGTAGTAATGCAAACTGGAATGCCGTACAAGTTGTAGCAGGCTCCACTGGTTATAGATTACCCACAGAAGCGCAGTGGGAGTATGCCGCCAGAGGGGATTATCCAGATAAAGCTACGGAAGTAAACACGAAACCCTTTGGGATAGGTGACGGAACAAAGATGCTAAGCGGAATGGCAAATTTTTGGGGAACTAATCCATATGATGCTACAGAGATCCTCCCGGACAATACAATGATCCAACAGGAACCCGTCTTGCTCGAACGACAGATGTAGGAAGTTATGCTGCAAACAATTATGGCTTATATGACATGCATGGAAATGTGTATGAGTGGTGTTGGGACTGGTACAATACAGATTACAACAACAGTTTTCAAACGAGTACGGAATTCGAAGCTGTCGATGCCGAAGACTCAGCAGGCGCATCTTCGGGGTCTGACCGCGTGTTTCGCGGCAGGAACTGGAGTTACGACGGGCAGGGCCTTCGTTCTGCGTGTCGGGGTAGCTCCGGTCCGGATGTCCGGTACAACTATCTTGGCTTTCGGCTGGTGCGTCCCTAGTTTCCAGGCTCATGTAAGGCAGGGCAAGTAAAGGAAAAGGAACGGGCAGGAAAAAATATGAAATTGCAGTATGCGACATTTTTACTTCCACTTCATTCCGGCAGTGCCGAACAGGAAGAGCTTAACAGATTTCTAAGAGGACATAGAGTAGTTCAGACTCGCAAGGAATTAACTGCAATCGACGGCGCTTCTAACGGAGGAAACGGTTTGCCGGTATATGCGGTTTGTACGAATGAACAGTTAGCTGAAATTGCAAAATGAAAGCCAAAAAATCTTACGGAATGTATGTAGATCGACGGCATTGGTCAGGGAAAAGCGGATAAATATGTTCCGGCTTTTTTGGCAAACCGTCCAATAGAGCCGGGTTTTTTAATAAGGGGGTGAAGGCGCAACTAACGCGGAAAGCGCAGAAGGGACACGAAAGACACGGAATTTTTCAAGAATTTGCTCGCTGTATCAATTTGACACAGTATAAGCGGTATTTTTCTGCGGTGTGTCAAAATTGTTTTTAATAAGAAATAATGCTGCTCAAAAACGGAAATTTAGCGGGGAATTTAGCTTGGCACGGATTTTGCTAATGTATATGCAGAAAACTAATCATAGATTTAAGGAGAGAAAACTATGAAGACAATCAGCATTTACCGCCCCGGTACAATTCAAAACGCCCTAAGCGATTTTGACAGGTATTTTGAGTCATTCTCGAGTTCATTGCCGGAAAGACTCAAATATCTTCCCGCAGTTGATATTCAGGAGACCGATAATGCGTATGTTCTGGATATGGATCTGCCCGGCTTTGATGAAAAAACCATCGAAGTTAATATTGACGGCGCTAATCTTACAATTTCTTCCAAAGAAGAAGTTAGCGAGAAAAAGAACGAAGACAATAACACCTATATTCTTCGCGAACGCAAGTTTTGTTCTTTAGATCGATCCTTTACACGCTCTTTTAAGCTGCCGGAAAATGCCGACTCTGAAGCAGTCAGCGCATCGTTTAAAAACGGAACTCTGAATCTGGAAATTAAAAAACGCGCAGAAGCGCAGAAAAGATTAATTCAGATTAACGCGGCGTAATTTAGGAAGCGGTGTCTCGGTAGAATCTTCGTGTCAACGCGTTGTAAACATTGAAATTTTCCCAATAAAAGGTGTATTCTACAAGAATAATAACTTGTGGACTGGCGGAAGAGACAAGCTCTTGGCTCAAGGCATCACGAAATATTGACAAGGCTCGTGCGATACCATCTTCAAATAAAATTGTCCTTCTTCTGCTTTACCTCTGGTTGCAAATCCTTTTCTGCCGAAATCAATACTTGTGGCTGCTAAAGTGATATTATTTACTAAGATAGCCAGATCCAAATTCTGCCTCTACTTCAGATAAATTCCAGCCACACCTTTTCTTTTATAATTTTAGCAATATATGGAGGTAAGGGCGCTGTTTTTAATAGGCGGTCTGCGCCCTCTAAATCTCCGGTTTTTCTTAATTTTACAGACCTTAATCCAATATCAAGTTTTTCATCAAGGGTCATTGTTTGCGGCATAAATCTGTTTCTCCTTGATTTTTAGTATAACAGAAGAATAAGCAATGAGCAATGTTTCAGGTACAACAAACTAAAAAAAATTACCTACGCCTCTTTTAAAAATGCGACATAGCCCTTGTATGTCATGTACAGATCGATCTTGCTGATTACCTCAAAAGGGGAGTGCATGGAGAGGACGGCGATGCCGCAGTCTAAAACTTCCATTCCAAGGTTGGCGGCAAAGAGGGCGATTGTTCCGCCGCCGCCTTTGTCTACTTTACCAAGTTCGCCAAATTGCCACTGGATATTGTTGCGATCCATTATTGCCTGTACTTTGGCGCAGAACTCGGCGTTGGCATCGCTTGCGCCGCGTTTGCCGCCGGAGCCTGTGTATTTTTCCAGCCCTATTCCCTTTCCGATATGCGAGCCGTTTCTTTTATCAAAGACTCCTGCATAGGTGGGGTCGAATGCGGCGTTAACATCGGCGGAGAGCATTGCACAGCGCGATAAACAAAGACGGAGATCGTTTTCTGTGCCGCCGCAGAGGAGGGCAAAAAAGTTTTCGAAAGCGGTAGAGCCTGCGCTTGTGTTTCCTACAGAACCTATCTCTTCTTTGTCGGAAAGATAACATACTACGGTTTTTTCCGGCGCGGATTTTTCGTTTGCAAGAGTTGTCATTGCTCTTATTGCGGGGTAGGAGCAGCAGCGGTCGTCTTGTCCGTAAGCGCCAATTAAACTGCGATCGAGACCGACATCGCTTGCTTTATAAGCGGGGACAAACTCAATCTCTGCTCTGGCAAAATCTACTTCTTTTATGCCGTATTTTTCGTTAAGCAATGCAAGTATATTAAGTTTTACTTTTTCTTTTACATCTTTGTCATTGTAAGGGCGCGAACCAACGAGTATGTCCAGGTCTTCGCCTTCGACTGCTTCCGCCATCTTCTTTTGCATTTGATCCTTTGCAAGGTGGGGCAGAAGATCTGTAACCGTAAATACCGGATCGCCGGGTTCTTCGCCGATTGTTACCTTTATGGTTTTTCCTTTTTCGTCTATAAATACACCGTGCATGGCAAGCGGAATTGTTGTCCATTGATATTTTTTTATACCGCCATAGTAGTGGGTGTCAAAAAGAGCCAGATCGCTGTCTTCGTAAAGCGGATTTTGCTTAAGGTCAAGGCGCGGAGAATCAAGGTGAGCGCCAAGAACATTACAGCCTTCTACCACCGGCTTCTTTCCAAGAATTGCGGCGGCAATCGACTTGCCTTTTATATTTTTATAAACCTTCATGCCGGTTTTAAATTGTTTGTTTTTTACGGTATCGACATTAACAAAGCCGTTTTTTTCCAAAAGGGCGACGGTAAAATCGACACATTCTCGTTCAGTTTTGCCCTTGTCCAAAAATATTTTGTACAATGATGCCAATTCTTCCACTTCTTTTTCTGTCTTTGCATCGATATTTTCCCAGCAGTTTTTCAGCTTAAAAAAAAGCTTTTCTTCCAATTGCTGTCCTTTGCTTTTTTTGCCTTTTTCTTTTGTTTCTTTTGCCATGTTATTTCTCCTACTTTTATGATACAATAGATTACATGAATATACGAGTACGCTATGCGCCTTCTCCTACAGGTTTGCAGCACATTGGCGGGATTAGGACAGCCCTTTTTAATTATCTTTTTGCCGCCGGCGGAGTCGAAAACGGCAAGTTTATCCTTAGACTGGAAGATACCGACCGCACCCGCTCGGAAGATTGCTTCGTGCAAAATCTCTACGACACCTTTGAATGGCTGGGCATTAAATGGGACGAGGGTCCCAATACGGGCGGGGAATTTGCTCCATATATCCAGTCCGAACGATCAAGCCTTTATAGAAAATATGCGCAGGAGCTTTTAGACAAGGAACAGGCTTACTATTGTTTTTGTTCATCGGAGAGGATCGAGCAAGTCCGCCTGGAAAGAGAAGCAGCCAAATCTTCGGAAACCGGCTACGACCGCCATTGCCGAAGCATCGATCCGGCAGAAGCCGCCGGGCGGGCAGCAGCAGGAGAGGCTTGTACAATAAGATTAAAAATCCCGTTAGGAGAGCAGACTTCTTTCAGCGATCATCTTCTTGGCAGTATCGAATGGAAGAACGATGA
The DNA here is from genome assembly GCA_031286205.1 of Treponema sp. Lineage (GTDB taxonomy): Bacteria > Spirochaetota > Spirochaetia > Treponematales > Breznakiellaceae > WQXQ01. Next base: position 345 of record JAITUR010000111.1, on the reverse strand, counting down.
TGTAAACCCCGATCCTGTCTTGCTAAAAACGGACGGTTTTCCTACTTATCATCTTGCGAATGTGGTTGATGATCATTTAATGGAAATAACTCATGTGCTTCGCGCGCAGGAGTGGCTTTCTTCTACTCCGCTTCATGTAATAATGTACAAGGCATTCGGATGGACACCGCCGGAATTTTGTCATTTACCAATGGTGATGGGGCAGGACGGAAAAAAACTTTCCAAGCGCCACGGCGCTACAAGCATAGACGAGTTTCGCAAGCAGGGGTATTTGCCCGAAGCCCTTTTAAATTATGTAGCCTTGCTTGGCGCATCTTACGAAGAAGGAAAAGAAATATATACATT
>JAITUR010000071.1 GCA_031286205.1 Treponema sp. | reverse complement strand
GCAATTATTCTTCCAACAAGTATCGAAATGCCAATGCTGACTAAAAAAGAAATTATTCCGATAAGGAGTATTATCATGACTGTTTGCTTAATTTCCCTTTCAAAATCAATTCTTTCTATTGTGGCTATGAGTTTCCAGCCATTATGCCCTTTTACTTCACTAAAGGCGCAAATTTTTGATTCATTCATGTATGTGTATGTACCAATACCAATGTTTTTGGTAATGACTTCCTTCAGCATGTCAGCCAAGGATTGGTAGGAAGGATCATTGGATGCTTCCACAATCGGGTTATACATGGAGTTTACCAGCGTTTGATTAGGATGAGCCAATATAACACCTTCTTTATTTACCATAAAAGCATAACCGCTTTCAGTTTGAAATTGAATACTATTTACCATGCCATCCAGGGTTGAATAAGCATCCTTTCTGGCAAATACCACGCCAATAACAGGCGCGTTTGGTTCATCGTTTTGAAACACCGGAACTGCCAGCATTAATGAAGGTGTGTTGGTAAGCCGGTCCAAAAGCACATCGGACACCACCATTTGTCCCGAAAAAGCGGCTTTAACATAATCCCGATCGCCCATATTGCCAACACTGCCGGTTGATACACTTACACTGTAGGTAGTGCCGTCAGGATAAACCAAAGCTAAATCACCTGCATTTATGCGTTTTATATCAGGTATCAGATTTTCCCGGACTGTGTCCCAGTCCATTGTCCGCATACTTTCCTCGTTGGCAATTTCCCTAAGCTGGATTAGGTCGGAATAAATTTTTGTGCTGATAAGATCGGAATTAATCCTGGCTTCAGCGGAAAGTTCGCGAAAAGCGGACGCTTCCATTTTGTTTGTAACTGCAATCTGCACAGCAATAATTATAGCTGCACAAGTAAATAGCACGATCGACCCAATAAGAATTGGAAGTCTTCTACTTAATTTCATAAATTCCTCCGAAATTTAGCGAACCTTTATATTTTATCACCTAATAATACAACGATTATTAAAATTTGACAATAGAACGCAAATATTAATATAGCTAATAACAGCTTATTTTACTATTTTTTAACAATTCTCCTTAATCTTTCTATTAAGTCGTCTTTTTCCGCAGGTTTAAGAATATAGTCGACAGCGCCCATTCCCTCTGCTTTTTTTCTGTCTTTTGGATCATTCGATGCCGTAAAAAACGCTATTGGAACTTCATGTAAATTGCCTATGGCTTTTATCCGCTCGTAGGTATCCCAGCCGTCCATTCCCGGCATAATTAGATCCAGCAAAATTGCGCCGGGAACAAGACCGCGATAAAAAAGCGTTATAGCTTCCTGCCCAGACTTAACGGTAATTATATTATAATCGCTTTCCAGCATTGTCTTGGTTAATATAAGATGAACTTCATCGTCGTCTACCACAAGGACTGTTTTCTTTTCATCGATGCCGGAAATTTTGAATTTTCCTGTTTCTTGTTTTAGCTCGGTAAAATTTTTGTGATTCTCTACACTCATTTCATCGACATGTTTTACGGCTGCTTTTATTTCGTTAACAGCGCCGCTTAAAATAGAGTTCATTCCCTGAACCACCTGTCCGCTGATGCCTATAAATTCATTGATTTTTTTAATCAGCTCTCCGCCGGATAAAGACATACTTCCTGCGCCATTTTTTACAGATAAGGTTATATCTTTTAGGCGGCCTACGGATTCCAATATTTGTTTTCCGCCCGCTTCCTGCTCTTCCATTGCATTGCGGATATTTTGTTCGTGCTCCGTAACAGTTTTTACACCGGAATCTATGGCATCGAAACGGGAAAGTACATCGTTGGAAGATCTGGTAATACTGTCTATCGATGTTTTTATTTTTTTAAGCATTGCAGCCGTAGTTTTTGACTGCTGCCCGGACGATTCTGCAAGCTTGCGGATTTCGTCGGCGACAACGGCAAAACCCCTTCCGGCTTCTCCTGCATGAGCCGCCTCGATTGCCGCGTTCATGGAAAGCAGATTTGTCTGACTTGCGATATTTTCCATTACCGAGTTAATTTCCAGAAGTCCTTCGGAGTCCCGCGCAATTTCCTGTATCTCCTGTGCTACGGTACTAAGTCCGGTTTTGCCGTTTTCCGATGCTTCCCCAAGGGCTGCAACATTTTTGCTGTTTTCTACCAATGTTTTTGTTACAGACTGAATGTTAGCTGTCATTTGTTCTATTGCGGAAGATGATGTATTTACACTGTCAGCCTGTTCGTCTACCAGCTGGCTAAGATTATCTATATTTGTAATTATTCCTTCTACCGCTTTATTCGCTTTTTCCGCTTCTTTTTCCTGTATGTCTTCCAGGCCTTTCATGCCTTCGAAATTGGCGGAAATCTCGTCTACAGCATGAGATGTTTTTTGCATATTGGAAGTAAGCTCGAAACTGGTATTTGTAAGCGCATTAACTTTGTAGATCATAATTCCGACAAGGTCCCTGATTTTTTTGATTGTCAGGTTAAAGAAATGGGCAAGATCGCCTATTTCGTCTTTGGAATTAATGGTTATGGAATGTGTCAAATCTCCTTCGCCCTGAGCTATATCTTCCAGAGTATTTGCTACCCGGATAATTGGTTTGGTAATAGACCGCCCTATAAAAAACGCAATGGCAAAACCGCCGGCTATAAACAGGAATCCGAATAATAAAATGATATTGCGCATGTTTACCAGTTGGCTGTCGATATCGGTCTTTTCTATTATATTAAACAGCAGCCACGGGAAACCGGGAACTTCTGTGTAGTAACCTATAAAACTTTTCCCATCAAAGGTATACCGTGAAATTCCTGTTTTTTCTGCCAGGGCTTTTTCTGTCATATCAGCCATTGGTTTGAAAGAAGGGTTTTTTTCCGACTCTTTTATGGGGTTAAATTGATTTCTTACCATTTCCGCGTCCAGATGCGCTATAACTGTCCCCTGCATATCCATCAGATAACTGTAGGCGCTCGGCATACTGCTTTTTAAATTAACCACAATATCGGAAAGGGTTTGACTCCCGTCTTTACGGGATATTAAAACGCCAATAGCCTGCGCACCCGGCTCATCATTGCGCATAACCGGCACTGCAAAAACCACTTCAAGATTACCGCTTAGGCGGCTGATAACTAACTCGACACATTTTTCTCCGGTCATTGCCCGCTTAAAATAATCGCGGTGGCTTATATCAAAACTGGTGCCGGCTAAAATATCACGAGATATACCGGTGGGATGGAGCAAAGCCATTTCGATAGCATTGATTCGGGATACATCAGGCATCAAAGAAGGGCGGATAAGCTCCTCGTCCATAGTTCGGGTCCTGGCGCGATTGGCAATTTCCCAGAGTACATCCAGTTGGCGGTTTATTGTGGAGCTTAATAACTCGGCATTTGATTCGTTCATATCGCCAATTCCGGCAATTATACTTGATTCCATGGCAGAACTGCTTATTCGTAACGAAATAAAGCCTATGCCAATAGATGTTATTAATACAAGAGCTCCCATAAAAAGTGATATTCTTATACTCAATTTCATAAGAAACTCCTTAAAAAAACCGTGTAATTAGCGTTTGCCCACAAAGTAGGCTGCTTTGCGGACAAAAAAACAACTCCTTGTAGTTAATTATAGTATATTTATGGTATCTTCGCAAATAATTAAAAAAACCTAATAATGTTATATGCAAGCAATTTTTCTACCATTAGCTGAAAAAATCAAACTGGAAGATTTTAGGGGTAAATGATTAATTTTGTTGACAACCAGCCGGTAGCATAGTAAAATTTATACAAATATAAGAGCAAGGAGAGTAAGTTTATGAATGTAACAATTCAGCAAATGGAAAAACTGCTGCAGGGGCAGTACACATTTAAGCAGCTTGGCTTTTCTATGTTATTGACGCGGTTAAAAAGCAGTTATGCCGACGCGCCTACACAGGCAAATTTGGAAACTTGTGTTAATGATATTAACGCATTTATAGCCAAATACAGCGGAATAATGAGCGATGATATCGCCATTATAGAAAAAATTTAAAAGGAGGAACTAAAATATGTTAATGAATTTTGAAACTGTTTCTAAATTAATTACAGACGGCAAATTGCTGCACATTTCGGGCACGGAAGCGCTCTTGCGAAAACTGCCAAAAGGCAAATGGATTGGAGGCTCTACCGAATACTTTATGGACGAAAATGGCGGGAAGGTATCAGGCGATTTTTTCCATGTAATCGAGTTTAACTACGATTTTGCCATTAAATCCTATGACACTTCTAATATTAAAAACATAGCTATAGACGGTTATGATAACGGATTTTCCATTGTTATTATTCCCTTTGACAGCAATGTCCACAAGGAATATGCCCAAAAAGCCCCGACATACCAGGATATATTTATGAAGAATATCGCCGGCTGGATTTCCGGCTTAAATCTTGGTAAAGAAGGACAAACGCCTGTTGCCGTCGACGGCATGACAGGAGAAGTTTTTGCCGACAAAGCAGTTGCCTTGCACCTGGGTGTCGGAGACGGCAAAATGTGCTCTATGAATATCATAAATATTTTTTCGCAGGATGCAAGTTCGCCGGTTATTGAATTCACCGAAGAAGGCTTTAAAGCGGAAAAATGCCTTGTAGACGGCAAAGAAACAAAACTTGCCGACTATATCGCGCAAAACAACATAGATACAAAAATGCCGCTGGTTGGCGAATATTCGGGCGTAGGGGTAAACATTTCTTTTAAACAAATTGACGGCGGTGTTGTACATTTTTACGCGCCGGTATTTAAGGGTATAAAATACCGAATGGCAAAAAACATTTCGGACTATGCAAAAGCCTTTAACGAACGGCTTGCGGAAATAAAAGACGCAAACATTGCTTTTTCCTGCAACTGTATACTTAATTTCCTGTACGGCGAATTGGAAGGAAAAGTTATAGGCGCATTTACAGGACCTGTTACCTTTGGGGAAATTGCTTACCAGTTGGTTAACCAGACTCTTGTTTATGTAAGCGTTAAGTAGCAGTTGGGCTAAGTATCACACGGAGACACGGAGGTTTTGTTCGCAATCTTTCCTTCGTGGCTCTGTGTGGGGCTTATAACATTTTTTGTGTTTAACGCAAAATTCCGTGCCTTGGCTACGCCACGCAAGCGATCCGCGTTAAACACTGATCACGCCTAAAGCCCTAATTACAGCCTTTGTATTACTTCAACCGAAAGCCCGGTTCCTTGAGCAATCTGCTCTACAGGTAAGCCCATATTTTTTAAGTTTAGGGCAATTTGCTGCATACCTTGTTGTATGCCCTGCGCCATCCCCTGTTGCATACCCTGCTCCATACCTTGTTGTATACCTTGCTGCATACCTTTCGCCATTCCCTTCGCTATAGCTTTTTCCTCCAGCCTCTTGCGCTCCTTCTTCGCGTACGCCATCTCGCACTGGTAATCCAGGAGGATCTTCTCGTCACGCATTATTCGTGCCCGTTCTTCTTCGTCTCGGCTAATTGTCATTACTACCCGGCTGGCCATCGCTATCCCTTCCTCCCGTTCCAATATCTTGTTTATTATACCCCGTTTGCTCGTATCGGTCAAATATTCCATAAATACCGCCCATTGTTCCCGAACATCCATCTCGTCCACAGACTTCTTTACTACCTTCCCAAGTTTGCATAATTCAAGGGTGATTATCTTTGTCTTGCCCCCAAGAGATACCTTATTCTCCGGGTCATAGTACTCAAACGAATGATAAAAGGAATCGTTGTTAAAAAACTTCCTGTTAGCCATTATCGCTATCTGATATGTCCGTTTTAGATCATTGTAGTCCTTGTCTTCGCCCCTTATATCCTGCCCTATAAAGAGCTTCCCGGCGTGGAACTCTAGCCTGATAGGCTCGAAAGGTTTTGGGTAAAAACACATTTCCACATTGATAAGCTCTCCGTTTTCCGCCCTGCAGTTAATGTCAAAACGCAGTTGTCTGTCCCTGACATTGTTTACGGCAGGCTCGTTGGCGGTTATGGTTTCTATTTCCACTTCCCTTACGATAAGGGCGGAAACCAGTTTAGAAAGGGCTATCATGGATGCTTCGCTTCCTCTTGCGAA